>NZ_JAMFSB010000051.1 GCF_026225065.1 Paraburkholderia sp.
TGATCGGTCGAATGACGCAGGCTCGCTTCCATTTCGTCGATGTCGGCGAGTATCTGCATGCAACGTTCGTAGTACGCAGCACCTTCGGGGGTCAGGCTGAGCCGCCGCGTAGTCCGCACCAGCAGTGCGGTGCCGAGCAGAGCTTCGAGATTCTGAACCAGCGTTGTTGCCGTGGCGCGTGGCATATCGAGCGATTCCGCGGCACGCGTGAAACTATTGGTATCGACGATACGGATAAAAGTGCGCATCGCCTGAATACGGTCAATCACGGGCAATCTCCTGTTCAAACAGCAATTACGCGGGACAATCCGGATAAAGGACGTACAGCCAACGTGCCTCGTCCCGTTCTTTGGGGGAGGCGCGTCGGCAACAATGCGAGGCGGGAGCAGGGCAGGCCGCCGCGACTGGCGCGGCCTGTGCATCACGCGCAACGGGTGTTGAACCCGCCCGCGAGACGACCTGTGGAACTACCGGGGTAAAGCGTGGAACAAGACGACCGGCAGTTACTTCCGGAGCGAATCGAGATCGATCACAAAGCGATACTTCACATCGCTCTTCAACATCCGCTCATACGCATCGTTAATCTGTTGCATCGGAATCACTTCGATGTCCGATGTAATGCCGTGCTCTCCGCAGAAGTCGAGCATTTCCTGGGTTTCAGCAATCCCGCCAATCAGCGAACCCGCGAGACGCCGGCGCTTCATGATCAGGTTGAACACCTGCGGCGACGGGTGATCGTGTTCCGGTGCGCCGACCAGTGCCATCGTGCCGTCACGGCGCAGCAGGTTCAGGAACGGGTTCAGGTCGTGCTGGGCCGCCACCGTGTTGACGATGAGATCGAAGCTGTTCACATGCGCTTCCATTTCTTCCGGGTTCTTCGAAATCACCACTTCGTCTGCCCCGAGACGTTTTGCGTCTTCGACCTTCGACTGCGAGGTCGTGAACAGCACCACGTGTGCACCCATCGCATGCGCGAGCTTGACGCCCATGTGACCGAGTCCGCCGAGGCCGACGATGCCGACCTTCTTGCCGGGGCCGGCGCCCCATGTACGCAGCGGCGAGTAGAGGGTGATACCTGCGCACAACAGCGGCGCCGTGCCGGCAGGATCAAGATTTTTCGGCACGCTCAGCACGAAGTCTTCGTCCACGACGAGTTGGGTTGAATAGCCACCCAACGTGATGTCGCCGGTGATGCGGTCCGCGCCGTTATACGTACCGACCCAACCGTTTTCGCAATACTGTTCGAGTCCCTCTTCGCAACTCGGGCAGGTACGGCACGAGTCGACCAGACAACCGACACCGACGAGGTCACCCGTCTTGTGGCGCGTAACGCCGGCGCCGACGGCCGTCACCCGGCCGACGATCTCGTGGCCCGGCACCACCGGATAAATCGAGTTCTTCCACTCGTTGCGGGCCTGATGCAGGTCCGAGTGGCACACGCCGCAAAACAGGACTTCCATCTGCACGTCATGGTCGCGCAACTCCCGGCGCTGAAATTCGAATGGGGCGAGCTTCGATTGCGCGTCGCTCGCAGCATAGGCATAAGTCGTGGTCATGAGTGCTCCTGCAAATGGATGGGGTTGCACAAGGCGCCGGCGGTAGCGACACGCGGTCGCTGAAGCGGCTGAACCTCGAATTGAACCGGATCACGTTGGTTTTCCACAGGGGC
This sequence comes from Paraburkholderia sp., assembly GCF_026225065.1. Classification (GTDB taxonomy): domain Bacteria; phylum Pseudomonadota; class Gammaproteobacteria; order Burkholderiales; family Burkholderiaceae; genus Paraburkholderia. The sequence goes on from NZ_JAMFSB010000051.1 coordinate 1,670, forward strand.
CAGCGGGTTGCCGCAGGTCGTCGCGGCTGGCTGGTTATCTGCCAGGGCAGCGTGGGCAATGGGTGATCCGGCAGGGTTCCCATCGTAGGCGGCGGGGGACACCTGGGGAATACCTGAATATCTCAAAGGTTTGCCTAATTCTCCGGAGCGCGAGCGCTATAGGCCGTTTGATGCTAAATTTCAAGCCTTATTCTCTGCTGAATCAATAGGCACTGTCATGCAAACGACTCAAGCGCCCCGCGCTGCAATCAGTCCGGCCCAGCAGCGCATGGTCGAACTCTTCGACATTCTGGCGCCGGCCGTGGGCTTCACGCCCTCATGTCTGGACGGGGTGAAGTTCATGCGAGCGAACCGGCCGATGCCGCGCATGCCGGTACTCTACGAACCGAGCATCGTGATCGTCTGCCAGGGGCGCAAACGCGGTTATCTGGGCCAGAAGACGTATTTATACGACGCGCAGCAATATCTGGTGCTGTCCGTGCCGCTGCCGTTCGAGTGCGAGACGGAGGCGAGCCCGGAAGAGCCCTTTCTGGGCATCTCAGTGCGGGTGGACCTGACGGTGGTCGCGGAGTTGCTGATGGCCTTGAACGAAACACATGGCACGGCGCAGACCGAACCGCGCGGCATCTATTCGACGCCGCTGGATCCGATCATGAGCAATGCGGTGCAGCGTCTGCTCGAAGCGCTCGCTTCGCCGCTCGACGCACGGATTCTGGCGCCCGCCATCATGCGCGAGATCTGTTACCGCGTGCTGACCGGCGAGCAGGGCGATGCGATCCGCGCGGCGCTCACGCATCAGCATCACTTCGGGCGCATCGCCAAGGCGTTGCGGCGCATTCATGCGGATTATCAGGGCGAACTCGACGTCGATACGCTGGCGCGCGAAGCAGGCATGAGTCTCGCGGTATTTCACGCGCAGTTCAAGGGCGTGACGGCGACCTCGCCGATGCAGTATGTCAAGACCACGCGGTTGCATCACGCGCGCCTCCTGATGGTGCAGGACGGTTTGAACGCGGGAGCGGCGGCGGCGCGAGTCGGCTATGAAAGCGCGTCGCAGTTCAGCCGCGAGTTCAAGCGTTTGTTCGGCCTGAGCCCCGTGGATGAAGTGAAGCGCATGCGCGGGGTGGTGGAATCGCCACCGCCACGCGCAATGCCGACGCCGGAAAGGTATGTGACGGCCGTGTGAGCGTGGCGGGGCGGCGCGTTTTATTCCGGTTCGTGGCGGCACACACAAAGCTTGTTGCCGTCCGGATCGCGAAAGTAGGCGCCGTAATAGTGCTCGTGATACTGCGGGCGCAAGCCGGGTGGCCCTTCGCATGAACCGCCCTGGGCGAGTGCAATGGCATGCGCGCGGTCGACATTGGCGCGCTCCGGCGCCAGCAGTGCGAGCATCTGCCCATTGCCGGGACTAGCCGAGTTGCCGTCGTAGGGACGGCTGATCACGAATAGCGGCCGGGGCTGCTCCGCCATCATCCAGCCTGCCCAGCCGGTCTGTTCGTCGCGGAA
>NZ_JAMFSB010000052.1 GCF_026225065.1 Paraburkholderia sp.
ATCTGACGCGCATAGCTCGGGTCAGTCAGGATTTCCTGGTAACCGGTGATCGCGGTGTTGAAAACGACTTCGCCAATCGTATGGCCGGGAGCGCCGATCGAGTAGCCACGAAAGACCGTGCCGTCGGCGAGCGCGAGCAGAGCGGGAGAAAAAGACGGCAACACGGGAGACTCCTTGGGGGAGCACCCTGTGCCGACCTGTCTATCCGAGCCGTGCGAGCCGCAGCGAGATGCATCCGTGGATGCGCGCGCAGGCTCGCTCGCGTGTCACAGCAGACGTCGCAAGGGCGCGATGGATCCATTGTGTGGACTGATCGGCTGGGTGCGGTGCGTCAGCCGCGCGCGGCGGATGAACGGTATGGGAGAGGTAGGCGCTAGGGTGCGGGTTGATAAGCTCAAACCTTGGAATTATAGCCCGAAAGTGCCCCTCCCTCCAAATCTGAGATGGGACCGGAACGGGGTGCGGAGCCCCGAATCGCGCACCGGCGCCTTTACCCATAAGGCTTTCAGCGCATCACGACGGATGTTCGGCCTGCAGATGTATCGGCTTCGCCAACGCACGACTCGGCAATACGTACCAGATCCCACTGGCGACCTGTAGCGCGACCAGGATGCTCCAGGCGGTCAGGTGGGCGACGGCCGGATAGTGGCCAGCGTCGGCGGGCCAGAGCGACAGCACCGCGCCGACGCCGATCTGGAAACCGAAAATCAGCAGAAAAAGAATCAGCGTAAGCGTCGTGTTGCCGCGGCCGATCAACTGCGACGGAAGATGACGCGCCAACACCGCATAGCTGAGGATGCCCGTCCCACCGAAGACGCCGTACGCCGCCCACAACAGCCCTGCGGGCAGCGGCGCGTGGAACATGATGAGCAACTGGGTGACCACGAAGAGCGCCATGCCGATTCCGCAGAAGGCATAGAGCGAGACGCCGCGCTTTTCCAGACTGCGCGCTGCGGCACCGAAACCGACGCAGCCGGCCATCATCGCGACACCGAGAATCGAGACAAGCGCCGCGGCGTCGCGCGGGGCAAAGCCCATCACATCGCGCATCCATGCGCCGACCCACAGCGACTGCATCGCATAAAACACGCCTTGGGTCACGACAGAAAACGACGCGATCTTCCAGAACGCCGCGCTTTTGAGGATGTGCCACGTGCCTTTGAACTGCGCCCCGAGGCTCGTCCCGTGGCGCTCTTCGCGCTTCTCCGGCGCGAGCGTCCATAACGCTAGCGCCACCAGGATGGTCAGCACGCCCAGGCCGCCGCAGACTGCTCGCCAGCTCGCGAACGTCAGCACCCAGGTCAATGGCGAACCCACGACCACGCCACCCAGACCGCCCACCGCCATCACCAGGCCGTTCACGAACGGCAGCCGCGCGGGCTCGAAATACTGCGCCAGCGCCTTGAACGCCGCGCCGAGGCAAACCGACACGCCGACGCCGATCAAAAGGCGCCCGAGCATCATCGCGCCGATACCATGCGCCGTTCCGAACACCCAGATCCCCGCCGCCGCAAACAGCAGCGTGCCGGCGGTGACTCGGCGCGTGCCGTAGTGGTCAAGCAGCACGCCCGCCGGAATCTGCGCACCAGCGAAGCCAAGGAAGTAGAGACTCGTCAGCAGTCCGAGATCGGCGGCGGATAGACCCAGATCATGCGTGATGAGTGGCGCGAAGCCGAGATTGACGCCGCGAAACACGTAGGAGACGAAGTAGCCGGCGGAGAACAGCAGGAACACGCGAAGCTGGGTGGACGACATGGGTAAAAGGCAGTTTCTGGTCAGGCGAAAGCACAAACGATAAAGGAAAACGCAAGGGGCTGCCGGGAAGACCCCGCAGAGACCCTGAAATGAAAACGCCGTCACCACAGGTGACGGCGCTGGAAAACGAGAAGTGGATCGGAGCGCAATTCATGCGCTGCCCCCGCAACGCATGTGGCCACTTCCGTGGAAGCCGCTTTGGTCTAGTTGCCCTTCTTCGTCTTGGCTGCGGTCTTCGGGCGGCCTGCTGCCGTAGCCTTTGACGCCTTGCTGGACGTGACCGGCTCGGCCACTTTCAGCATCTTGCCCTTGGGAGCGGCGCTCGACGCTGACGATTTGCTGGCCTTGCCCGCCGGTTCCGACACCCTGACGACAGCGGTGCGGCCACGACCTGATTTCTTATCGTAGCGCGAATCGCTCTTCGTGTCTGTGAGCTGGGTCCCGATGCGCTCGACGCCGCCACCCTGCATGCTCGTGGCAATCCGTTCAGGACCGGGTTCGCTGGGCATCGCCTTGCCAACCGGCACGTGCAGCACGATCAGCTGACCCGGGTTGACCTGGTCGCGATGCGTGCGGTTCCAAGCCTTCAACTGACCGATCGAGACGTCGTAGCGCACTGCCAGTGCCGCCATGGTCTGCTTGCGACGCACGCGAATCAGCATCTTGCGCGTGTCGGGAACGTCCGGTTCCATCGCGAGAACGGCGCTTTCGGCAACATCCGCGCTGATGTCTTCGTCGGCATCGTCGTCGGTGCGCGGAATGACGATCGTCGAACCCGGCTTCAGACGCATGCCGACGGGGATCTTGTTGACCTCCATCAGCGTGTCCGGATCAACGCCGATCTTTTGTGCAAGCGCGGCCGGCGCCGAGCGCTCGGTCACCGTGTAGGTGGTCCAGGACGACAGGTTGCCCGTGTAGGCCTTCAGATTGTGCTCGAAGGCGCTGGCGTTATCGAACGGCAGCAAGATCTGCGGCTGGGTCGCGCCGAGAATGACCGGCTTCTTGAACGACGGATTTAGCGAACGGAATTCGTCCGGCGTCATGTTGGCGAGCTTGGCCGCTATGTCGACGTCGATATCGTGCGCGGTGGTGACCGTCACGAAATACGGGTGATTCGGGATGGTCGGCAGCGCCAGGCCATAGGCCTGCGGGTTCATCACGATGTTCTTGACGGCCTGCAGCTTCGGGACGTAGTTGCGCGTCTCGTTCGGCATGCGCAGGTCGGCATAGTCAGTCGGCAGGCCCGCCGCTTCATTACGCGCGATCGCGCGTTGCACGTTGCCCTCGCCCCAGTTGTACGCCGCCAGCGCAAGCTGCCAGTCGCCGAACATGTCGTGCAGGCGCGAGAGATAGTCGAGCGCCGCACTGGTGGAAGCGAGCACGTCACGGCGCTCGTCCTGCCACATGTTCTGCTTGAGGTTGTAGGTACGGCCCGTATCCGGCACGAACTGCCACATGCCGGCCGCCTTCGCGACCGACAGCGCCTGCGGGTTATAGGCGGACTCGATGAACGGCAGCAACGCGAGCTCAGTCGGCATATGCCGCTCCTCGAGCTCTTCGACGATGTGATACAGATATTTTTGCGACCGTTCGGTCATGCGCGCCACGTAATCCGGGCGCTGCGCGTACCAGTTGACCTGCATGTCGACGAGGTCGCTTTGCAGGTCAGGCATCTGGAAACCACGGCGAATCCGCGCCCATAGATCGGCGTCCGGACTCGTCAACTGGTCTACCGAGCCTTGATCGACATTAATCGTTTCTTTGGCGGAGGCGGTGTTGCGGAGGGCGTCGGCTACGGCTTGCTGGGTGGCAGGATTAGGCGCGGTGGTATTGCTGCTCGTCGTTGGTCCCTGGCTCGCGCAGGCGGCGAGCATGAGGACCAGCAACGTACTAAAGATAAATCTCATGAACGTCTCGGCTTCCATAGGACTGGAATTTGCAGCCGATAGTACGAAAGCGAAACGTTTACGTCAATCAGAAATGTACGAAAAACCTAGGCAAATCTTAGGCTTGGCATATTTTTCCGAAATTCAAGGTGAACATGACCCCATGATCCGACGGGTCAGCGGAATCTATTCTTCCATTCACGCAGCAATGTGAACGCAGTTAAACGATCCGGCACCGTTTCGTGCAACTGTTCGGCGAGGGTCGCGTGGATCGCGGAACTGTCGGCCCGCAGGAACGGGTTGGTTGCCCGCTCCTGAGCGATGGTCGTGGGCAAGGTGGGAACGCCGCGCTCGCGCAGCGCGGTCGCCTTGTCGCGCCACGCCTGCAGTTCCACATTGCCCGGCTCGCAGGCGAGCGCGAAGCGGATGTTCGACAGCGTGTATTCATGCGCGCAGTGGACCTGAGTCGCGCCAGGCAGGGCCGCGAGCTCGTCCAGCGACGTCAGCATTTGCTCCGGCGTGCCCTCGAACAGCCGGCCGCAGCCGCACGCGAACAACGTGTCGCCGCAAAACACGTGGGGGGTGCCGCCCGGGTCGGACGCCTGGAAATAGGCAATGTGGCCGCGCGTATGGCCGGGCACGTCGAGCACGCCCAGTTCGAGCGCCGGCTCGGCAATGCTCACGCGATCGCCACTCTTCAGACGGTAAGTGAGGTGCTCGATCGCCTCGCCGGCTGGACCGTACACGGGCACGGCCTGGCCATTCAGCAGATCGGCCACCCCGCCGACGTGGTCTTGATGATGGTGCGTGAGTAAAATAGCGCTCAACCGCCAGCCCCGTTTCGCCAGATAGGCACGAACTGGGGCGGCCTCACCCGGATCGACGGCCACCGCATGGTGACCATCCGACACGAGCCAGATGTAATTGTCTTCAAACGCCGGGACCGGTACGTACTCGAGCACATTCATAGGCGACGCAATCTTCAATATGTCTGACCGAACGATTATAGACTGGCCCGCCTGGACCGACTCGCCACCCGGACGTTACGTGCTGGAATGGGAACAGGCGCAGCTCGACCGCGTGGTGTCGGACGTGTTCGGCTACCACGCGCTGCAACTGGGCCTGCCGCAGCTCGACGCACTGCGCGAGAACCGCATGCCGTGCCGGGGCCTCGTGCTGGACGCCGCCAGCGGCGCGAGCGCACCGTACGAATTCCCGCGCGCGGCGGGCGCCGCTGCGCCCGAAAAACACGCGCCGCTCGGCCGCAGTGCGGTCTGGTGCGATCTGCTCGACCTGCCGTTCGAGGCACAGAGCGTCGACCTGATCGTCATGCCCCATACGCTCGAATTCACGCGCGATCCGCACCGGCTGCTGCGCGAGGCCGAGCGCGTGCTGATGCCCGAAGGTCAGTTGATCATTCTCGGCTTCAATTCGCTGTCGCTGTGGGGGGCACGGCAATCGGTCGGCAAGATGACGGGGCGGCCGTTCGTGCCGGCCGCGCATGACCTGATTGCGTTCACCCGTTTGAAGGACTGGATTAAACTGCTCGGCTTCGACCTTGAACGCGGACGCTTCGGCTGCTATCGTCCGCCCCTCGTCAGCGATCAGTGGCTCGCGCGTTATGGCTTCATGGAAGCCGCCGGCGACCGCTGGTGGCCGATCTTCGGCGCCACCTACATGGTGAAGGCGATCAAGCGCGTGCGCGGCATGCGTCTCATCGGCCCGGTAAAGGTGAAAAAGCCTGTGCTTGCAGCGGGCCTCGCCCCCGCCGCCTCCCCGAACACACGCAATCAGAGAAAATGACTTCCGAACTCATCGATATTTATACGGACGGTGCCTGCAAGGGCAACCCCGGCCCCGGCGGCTGGGGGGCGTTGCTGCGCTACGGCGCGCAGGAAAAAGAAATGTTCGGCGGCGAAGCGAACACCACGAACAATCGCATGGAGCTGATGGCGGTAATCGCCGCGCTCGAAACGTTGAAGCGGCCTTGCAAGGTGGTCGTGCACACCGACTCGCAGTATGTGCAGAAAGGCATCAGCGAATGGATCCACGGCTGGAAGAAGAAGAACTGGATGACTGCGGCGAGGACACCAGTGAAGAATGCCGATCTTTGGAAGCGGCTCGATACGGCCGTTCAGCAGCATGAGATCGAGTGGCGCTGGGTGAAGGGTCACGCGGGGCATCCGGAGAACGAACGCGCCGATGCGCTCGCGAACCGTGGGGTCGCTACGCTGGCGGAGATTTGAGGCGCGGGTTTTTTGCTGGTATTTCCTTTCGCGCTGGCGTCTCAGTTTTTCTTCGCGCTTCTGCCGTAATGTGCTTCCGCGGTTACGTTCGCGGTTACATTGTTTCTCAGCCAATTTTTAGAGCGGGCTAATCCGACATGCGTCAACTCATCCTCGATACCGAAACCACCGGCCTGAATGCGCGCACCGGCGACCGCATTATCGAAATCGGCTGCGTCGAGCTGGTCAACCGCCGGCTCACGGGCAGCAACCTGCACTTCTACGTCAATCCGGAACGCGACAGCGACCCGGGCGCATTGGCGGTCCACGGCCTGACCACCGAATTTCTGCGCGACAAGCCGAAGTTCGCGGAGATCGCCAATGACTTGCGCGATTTCGTTCAAGGCGCGGATCTGATCATCCATAACGCACCGTTCGACATCGGCTTTCTCGATGCTGAATTTGCACTCCTTGGGCTGCCGCCGTTCAGCTCGCATTGCGGCGAGGTGATCGATACGCTGGTGCGCGCCAAAGCGATGTTCCCTGGCAAGCGCAATTCGCTGGACGCGCTGTGCGATCGCTTCGGCATCAGCAATGCACACCGCACGCTGCACGGCGCATTGCTCGACTCGGAACTGCTTGCTGAGGTTTATCTGACGATGACACGCGGGCAAGAGAGCCTCGTGATCGACATGCTGGGCGAAGCATCAACCAGCGGCGGAGAGCGTGCGCCGCGTGTGGCGCTGAGTTCGCTCGAGCTGCCGGTGATCGTTGCCAGCGAAGAGGAGATTGCCGCGCATCAGGCGGTGCTCGATGGCCTCGACAAGGCGGTCAAGGGGGCGAGCGTTTGGCGTATCCAGCCTGTGCCGACAGCGGATGAGCAGACCGCTTAAAAAGTGCTTTACGAGCCGAAAGACCTCTGACATAATTTCGATCTCTTCGGGTGGTTAGCTCAGCGGTAGAGCACTGCCTTCACACGGCAGGGGTCACAGGTTCAATCCCTGTACCACCCACCAGTTTCAGCCGAAGCTTCTGGAAACAACGCATTCAGCGTTGGTTTGGCGAGCGGTTCCGGCCAACGCCAAGCTTCTGCTAACGCAATACGAAAAAAGCCCTGCAATCGCGGGGCTTTTTTTCGCCCATATTCTCCAGCAGCGCCGCGCACCCGATCGGGTCGCCCCCTTGCAGTCGTTCGCATCACCACGACCGCAGCGTCGGTTCTCAAGGTCGTACGGCCATTCACTCGCATAGCGTCGTCTATCGCCTTTCTGCCACTGGAAGTTAACGAGTCACGGCGGATAGTGCATATAGCTTGTCCGTCATCTATCAGACAATTCACAGTAGCATTCGACTGAAAACCGCCCGCTGCGCCGCGAGGGGGTTTGGAGGCCAGCGGTCCACATCGCCCGGGGCGGCTCGCAGATGTTGTGGATGCGGCGAGACTTTGCTTGGCCGATTCGGTGCGGGATCTTGCAGAGTATCTTGCGCAATCGTAGCGGCGACGGGAAATCCGGCCGAGTATCGTCGGCGTAGTGAAGGGGAACGTGAGATCCCGACACTATCGATCAACGGGCAGCGACGCCTTCGGGGTAAGGTGGACCTATGGATGACAACAATCAAACAGACCAACGGGATCCAGTCAGGGTATTCGAAGGCGTGGTGCCTCGCAGCCTGCTCGAATACATGAATAGCTCCATTGATACTGCAAGACATGAATGGCGCCCGACCGACGGTCGGCGCGCCGCAACGATGGCAAGGAATTTCGCCGAGTTGCTGCGGGCGTCCGACAGCTTCAATGCGGTGGAGAGTCGGGCATGCTCCGCCGCTCGTCGTTGGGCGGCCGTTGCGCTCGGCAAGGAACTTGCCGGCGAGCCGCTTTATGTACTCCGTTGCGTGGACTCTGGCATGCCTTCACAGAGCTACCTGCGGCATTACGATTCCCACATCCTGACGATACTGATTATTTTGCAGCTTGCTGACGGATACGATCGATGCGGTGATCTCATTGTCTACAAGCGCGAGCGTGGGTCGATTTCGTCGATTGCCAACGTGCGCACCAAGACCTGGCTCATGATCGAGCATGTACTCCCGCTCCCCGTCCGCCGCGCGCTGGTCGATCGTGACCGGTCCAGGGGGCGATGCGGCCGAATAGTGTGCTCACCCGGCAACGTCTACGTGTTCAACGGCTTTGTTACGCTGCACAGCAATGTCGACGTCGAGTCGGGAGAGCGGCGCTCCTTGATTATTCACTACTACGACCCTGGCTTAACCGCTGGACTCCAACGAATAACCCAGACTTTCCGTGGATTCCGCGACCGTCTCGCAGATTTATTCTGAGTCTTCCCCCCGTCTACGCGTCATCTACATCACAAAATACGGATAGGTTCTTGCAGACGCACGAAGCCAACACGTCCGCACACGCCGTCCGCCCCCTCTTCCATTCGTCGTATCAAATCAACCACATCCACGCCGCCCGCTCTTGCAACCGCAATAAAGCCGCTATATATTCGAGCTTCGGACATCAGTTCCGTTCACCGTTGTTCTTCACTTCACTCAACTCTAAAGGGAGGCATCACATGTTGTTCAGCGTGCAGATTGCCACCCTTTACGTGGCCTCGCGACCTTAACTAGTCGCCTACGCAGGTCCGCCGTCTCGGCAAACCTGCGCATTTTCCAGACGGTCCAACATTAGCTTGCCAGTTCAGTCTGGTCCGCTTCGGCTGTCTATTCCTATTGCTCCTGACTGGAATCCCGGGGTCTCTGCGTCCCCAGGCCGTGAACAATGACTACAAAAAAACTCGACTTACGCGGACAGGTCTTTAAGGACGTCCTCGGCTTCACCGTTCGACACTGGCGCGAACAACCCTGGCGAATCTTCGCCGTCACCAGCCTCGTGCTGCTCTCGGCATTGGCCGACGTGCTCACGCCGTTGTTCGCGGGGCATCTCGTCGACGCGATCGCATCAGGCTCGGCCGGCAACCCGGCCGCCTGGCATGCGGCCGTGACCGCATTCGCCATTCTGGCCGGACTCGGTCTCGGCGCCACCCTGCTGCGCCAGGGCGTCTTCATGAACATCATCGTGCTGACGCTGAAGATGATGAGCAAGATCGCCGCCAATGCCTTTCACCGGGTGCAGCGTTTCTCGACCGACTGGCATGCCAACAGCTTCGCTGGTTCGACGGTGCGCAAGATCACGCGCGGCATGTGGGCGCTCGACATCCTGAACGACACGCTTCTGGTGGCGCTGTTCCCGTCGCTCGTCATGCTGGTGGGTTCCACCGTGCTGCTCGGCATGCGCTGGCCGTTGATGGGTGCGGTCGTCGGGCTCGGCTCGATCCTGTACATCACCGTAACGGCAACGCTGTCGCTCGGCTTCGTCGCACCCGCGGCGCGCCTCGCCAACGCGTGGGACACCCGAATGGGCGGCGCGCTCGCCGATGCAGTGAGCTGCAACGCGGTCGTCAAGGCGTTCGGCGCGGAAGCGCGCGAAGAGGTATTGCTCGGCCGCATCATTGATAAATGGCGCCATCGCACCAAACGCACCTGGGTGCGCGGCACGCTCAACGGCGGCGTCCAGGGCGGCATGCTGGTGGTGATCCAGGCGTCGATCCTCGGGGCTGCGCTGTACCTGTGGGCACACGGCGAGGCCAGCGTCGGCGACATCACGTTCGCCCTGACGATGTTCTTCATGTTGCAAGGCTATCTGCGTGAAGTAGGCATGCACATCCGCAACCTGCAGCGCTCGGTCAACGACATGGAGGAACTGGTCGCGCTCGAAAATCAGCATCTCGGTATCGAGGACAAGCCCGGCGCCCGGTCGATCAAGATCGAAAAGGGCGAGATCCGTTTTGAGCACGTCACGTTCCACTATGGCTCGCTCGCCACGCCGCTGTACGACAACTTCTCGGTGCGCATTGCGCCGGGCGAACGCGTCGGACTGGTGGGGCATTCGGGCTCGGGCAAGACGACGTTCATCAAGCTGATCCAGCGGCTTTACGATGTGACGGGCGGCCGTATCACGATCGACGGACAGGACATCTCTCTGGTCAGTCAGTCGTCGTTGCGCAGCCAGATCGCCATCGTTCAGCAGGAGCCGGTGCTGTTTCACCGCACGCTGGCGGAGAACATCGCCTATGCGCGTCCCGGCGCAACGCGCGCCGAGATCGAGCGGGCCGCGAAGCTCGCCAGCGCCCACGACTTCATTGTGACGTTGCCCAACGGCTACGACACGCTGGTGGGCGAGCGCGGCGTCAAGCTCTCGGGCGGCGAACGTCAACGCGTGGCAATTGCGCGGGCGTTCCTGGCAGACGCACCGATCCTGATTCTGGACGAGGCCACGTCGAGCCTCGACAGTGAAAGCGAGTTGCTGATCCAGCAGGCCATGGAGCGACTGATGGTAGGACGCACGACGCTCGTCGTCGCACACCGGTTGTCGACCGTTCGGGCGCTCGACCGGCTGCTGGTGCTCGATAAGGGCAAGGTCATCGAGGAAGGCAGCCACGAAGCGCTGATCCAACTCGAGAAAGGCTTGTACCGCAGGTTGTTTGAACGTCAGGCGCTGGAGTTGATCAAGGGCCTGTCCGAGTCAGACGTGAGGGCGGCAGTGCGTGGCATCAGCATCAGCGGCAGTGCCAAAGCCGGCGCCAGCGCCAGCGCCAGGCAGATCGACGACTCGGAAATGCTGGTGGACGAATAATCCACAGGCAGCGCGGGAGGGATGCGCAGCATCCCTCCCGCTCTCCACAAAAAAATTTCACCGTACCACTTGACAGTCTATCTACCAGTAGATAAAGTTCGATCCATGGAAACGACAACGACAGTCCGCGAACAGATCCTCAACCACGCAATCACGTTGATGATGATGCGCGGCTACAACGGATTTAGTTACCGGGATCTGTCGAGTCTGGTTGGCGTAAAGACCTCGAGCATTCACTACTACTTTCCGTCAAAGGACGACCTGGTACTGGAAGCGGTGAACGAGTACAGCAAAGAGGTCTTCGACGCCATGCACACTGTTGACGCTTCCTTGCCGGCTGATGCAAAGCTCAGCAAGTACGCAAAGATGTTTGGCAGAACCCTCGGTGACGGCAATCAGATCTGCCTGTGCGGCATGCTGGCTGCGGATATTGAGTCATTGCCCGAGAACATTCGCCACGCAATACAGGCGTTTTTCAAGGCGAACGAAAACTGGCTAGCCAAAGTTCTTGCGCAAGGTGTGCAGGAAAAGACGCTAGCAGTGAACGGCAAACCGGAGAACGCGGCACGCACGCTCTTCGCCGCTTTCCAGGGCAGTGTGCTGGCGAGCAGGTTGTTTCACACCAAGGCTCGGCTCGAAGATGTCGAAGCCTCGGTGAGAATCCCGCGGTAACGCAGTCGAATACGAGGTGGTACGCCACCTTTTTAGTTGGCCCGGTTATCTATCTTTGAGTAGATAGATAACCGATAGATGTGAAATGTAAGCACGCACTTTTGTAGACTTAAATCTATCTAGTAGTAGATAGCAAACTTTAGCAATTCAACCTCTTGAAAGGAGTTTCACCATGTCCCTCGACAAAGTTCTCTACCGCGCCCAAGCCCACGCTACCGGTGGCCGTGACGGCCGTGCCGTTGTGCCCGCAGGCAATCTCGACTTCAAGCTGACCACGCCGAAAGAACTGGGCGGAGCCGGCGGCGAAGGCGCCAACCCTGAACAACTGTTTGCCGCTGGCTACAGCGCGTGTTTCCTCGGCGCGATGAAGTTCGTCGCTGCACGCGACAAGATCGCCATCCCGGCGGATGTGTCGATCGACGGCAGCGTCGGTATCGGTGTAATTCCGAACGGCTTCGGCATCGAAGTGGAACTGAAGATCTCACTGCCCGGCATGGCACGCGAAGCGGCGCAAACGCTGGTCGATCGTGCGCACATCGTCTGCCCGTACTCGAATGCAACGCGCGGCAACATCGACGTGACGCTGACTATCGCCTAAGCCCCACTTCAACTACACCAACCGGAGCCATCATGAAGACCGTCAAACCCATGCTGCTCGCCGTCGCTCTTGCTGTCAGCACGACGTTTGCCGTTGCCGCAACCCCGGCAGCACCCGCCGCGCCCGACCAGGTAACGAGCCAGTTCCTCCATGCCCTCAACAGCGGCACGGGACCAGCAATCAATACGTTGACCCCGGCCGAGGCGCGTCAGGTGCTGATCGGTGCGCAGAACAGCGTCAAGGTCGATCTGTCGGGCATCGAAGTGTCGAACAGGACTATCGAGCAGGACGGCATCACCGTACCGATCACCATCGTACGGCCGCAGGGCGCAACGGGCACCTTGCCGGTCTTCATGTTCTTCCACGGGGGCGGCTGGATTCTCGGCGATTTTCAGACCCATGAGCGTCTGGTGCGCGACCTCGTCGTGCAGTCCGGCGCGGTGGCGGTGTTCGTCAACTACACGCCATCTCCGGAAGCGCGTTACCCGGTTGCGATTAACCAGGCGTACGCGGCGACCAAGTGGGTCGCGGCACACGGCAATGACATCGGCGTGGACGGCAGCCACCTTGCGGTGGTGGGCAATAGCGTCGGCGGCAACATGGCAGCGGTGGTCTCGCTAATGGCGAAGGATAAACAAGGCCCCGCGATCCGCTTTCAAGGTCTGATGTGGCCGGTCACGGACAATGACTTCAACGACGGCTCGTACAACGCTTATCCGGAAGGGCACTTCCTGACCCGTCCGATGATGAAGTGATTCTGGGACGCATACACCAAGGATCCGAAGCAGCGTAACGAGATATACGCGTCGCCGTTGCGTGCTTCGCTGAATGAGTTGGAGGGTCTGCCGCCGGCACTGATTCAAGTCGCCCAGTCCGACGTGTTGCGTGATGAAGGCGAGGCCTACGGCCGCAAACTCGACGCAGCGGGCGACGACGCGACGACGGTGCGCTACAACGGGACCATTCACGACTTCGGCTTGCTCAACGCGCTCGCCGAGGACGCACCCACGAAGGCCGCCATCAAACAACTCGCCAACGAATTGCAATCTCGGCTGAAGTAAGTCACGCAGTAGTCACACGGCAAACAGCAGCGAATCCGGCAGCGGCGCAGTCATCAAACAGCACTGCGCCGCGTCAGGCCTGGCGCAGTGAAGTATCGAGCGCGCGGGCAGCAACACGGTCGCCTTCAGTGGCAAGCGCCGCACGAAACACCGTTTGACGGTTGTGCCCTGCTGCCGCGGGAGAATCCCACAGCAATTCAACTTTGGGTCGACGGTGCATCCAGCCCACCTGGGCTGTCGCGCGTGGCATCGACGCAGCGGCCGCAGGCGAGGCGGATGGGCTCTGAGTCTCCGCAGTCGCGGTAACAGCAGCAACTCCAGCGCCCGCATCCGCAGGAACTGGCGTCGACACCGGTGCAGGTGCTGCACCAGCAGCCTGCCCGTCCGGCCAGCGCACCGACAACTCGCGGGCGTCGTACTGCCCGAGCTTGCGGCTTTCCACCCAGACAACCACCGTGCGCGTCGTGGCATCAGTGGAGATCGCGTAGCGCCCTATCGCAAAGCGGCGCGCTGCAACGTTGGTGCGCCACAGCGCACGCGGACGGCAGATCCACATGACCGCCGCGTACAAGGCCGGCGCCGCCACCAGCCAGCCGTTGGTCTCCGCTATCGTGTTCAGCGCACGGCGGCCGCCCGCGCTCCAGACGAAAGCCCCCACCGAAAAGACCGCGAACAGAAATCCAAGGAAAGCGAACACTCGCAACGCCTGACGCAGCCATTGCGGCAGCGGATGAAACGGGCGCTCGACCCGGGCGCGCGCGCCCGGCAGAAAGATCAGCAGGAACAGAAAGACAAGATTGACGCAGGCCCAAGGCGACGAAGCCATTGCGGCCAACGACGACACGAAGTCCATCGTCGACATCGAAAACAGCCATCGAGCCAGAATCACGAGACCGATGGCACGCAACGCGAAAATCGTTCCGGCGCCTGGCGCCGCGTTCGCACGCGTCTCTTTCGTTCTCGCCAAGGCATCCTCCGGTCGTTGACGACGCCGCAGCCCAATTTGCGGCACGGCCATTATAGGGATATTACCGAGGCGGCTCACGGTTGCTTCCCCCAAAAAACCACTTTCAGCCGATTCCTGGTCCGATGCGCGGCGCGCATGCAACAACGCCCCGCGTACTTGATGCACGAGGGGCGTTGTCGGCGTCCAGCAGGCCGCCCACAGGCGGCGCGGAACGGTATCGCTTACGAGAGTGTCAGCTTGCGTTGACTTCGCGCAGCACGGTGCGGCGCTTCTGGCGCAGCAGTTCTTCGTACGAAGCGACGTAGTTCTGCGCCATCACCTTCGACGAGAAGCGCGATTCAAACGCCTTGCGGACCGTTTCGCGCGGCAGCGTGTTCAGACGCTTGACGGCGGCGACGGCGCTGACTTCGTCTTCGACCACAAAACCCGAGACGCCGTTTTCAATCACTTCCGGCACCGAACCGCGGTTGAACGCGATTACCGGCGTACCGCAAGCCATGGCTTCGATCATCACCAGACCGAAGGGCTCCGGCCAGTCGATCGGGAACAGCAGCGCGTGGGCGTTGCCGAGGAATTCGGTCTTCTCTGCTTCGCTGATTTCGCCGATGTATTCGACGTGCGGCAGCGACATCAGCGGCTTGATCACTTCTTCGTAGTACGCGCGGTCTGCCTTGTCGAGCTTGGCGGCAACCTTGATCGGCAGGCCAGCTTGTTCGGCGATGCGAATGGCCGTGTCGAGACGCTTTTCCGGCGAGATACGGCCGAGGAACGCGAGATAGCTCGGCTTGACGTTGGGGATCGGCTTGAGCAGGTTTTCCGGCAGGCCGTGATACACGGTCGACAGCCAGTTGGCCTGTTGCAGCGGCATACGCTGGTTGTCCGAGATCGACACCACCGGCACGTCGCTGAATGTGTTGAAGATCGGTTGCAGTTCGGGCAGATCGAGACGGCCGTGCAGCGTGGTCAGGAACGGCACGGGCTGACGCGCGAACAGCGAGAACGGGTAGTAGTCGATGTGGAAATGCAGCACATCGAATTCGTCTGCGCGACGGCGCACTTCTTCCAGCAGCAGCATGTGCGGAGCCATCACGTCGCGAATCGTCGGGTCGAGGCGCAGCGCCTGCGGCCAGAACGCTTCGAGTTTCGCCGAGGTCTGCGAATCGCCGCTCGCGAAGAGCGTCACATCGTGTCCCTGTTCGACCAGAGCTTCAGTCAGGTAGGACACTACCCGTTCCGTTCCACCATACAGCTTGGGGGGAACCGCCTCGTGCAACGGAGCGATTTGAGCGATTCGCATAGAGAGAACTCCTCGTAAAAAATCAGGCAAAAGTACTGCAGTTTGTTAAAAGCGACTCGCTTTGCTCGCCTTGCCAGTCGCACCGAAACTACTTGGCGCGGGCCTGTTTCTTCGAGAAATCCTGCGATGGATCGCTTGGTAAGGATGCCCAGACTGATCATCGTCACCAGGCTGCACATGTGCCTTAAAACGCACATCGGTCAGACTCGTTGACAACTTGTCAGATAATTTCGTGGGATCATCGAGGCTGCATTATGGGTGCCGGTACCCCGGCGCAGCCCCAAACATTTCAAACACTTTACGTTGTTACAAAGCCGAAACACTTTGCAAACCCTTGTTTTCTAAGACAGTTCTAGAGTAAGGGCTGGCTTGGACGCGTGACCTGCAAACGGCTTTTTGCAAATTCTTCCGTCCATGTTTCCATGCGTGCCGCTCTTCGATGCGCCGCCGCGTGTCCGCTCGCACTGAATGGCTTTTGTAATTATATCTCGAAATTATTCCGCAACCTGAATGAACGACCGCCGCCTCGTGGGGTCGAGGAACAGAGTGTTGCGGATGCTCATCGCGGAAATGAGTCGCGTCCCGTTGCCGTTCGAACACGGCGGAATGCCTTTTGCGTGTTTACAATGCGAGCATCTGCCTTTTGTGGCGATGCGTCCCGTGGCCCATGCCGTTGCATGACATAACCTGAAACACACCGACCACACCGATCAATTGGAACATCTCACCATCGCCCAGCGCAACGCCCACAACGCCAAGCTCGCGAGCTATGCGCACAAGCCGCTTGCGTTTCTTTTTCGCTATATCCGCCGCCACCCGCTCGCCCATGCGATCGTCCTGTGCAGCGTGTTCGCGGCCGTGGGTTGTGCGCTCGCCTCTCAATACGCGATCAAGCATCTGATCGACGTGCTCGGCGGCGGCCGGCATCATCCCGGCCCGCTGTGGACCGCATTCGCCATCCTTGTCGGCCTGATCGCCGCCGACAACCTGCTTTGGCGGGTCGGTGGCTGGGTCGCCGCGCACACTTTCGTTGCCGTCACTGGTGACCTGCGGCGCGACCTGTTCCAGTATCTGAGCGGCCATTCGCCAACCTACTACTCGGAAAAGCAGCCCGGCATGCTGGCGAGCCGGATCACGGCCACCTCCAACGCGGTCTACACGGCTGAAAACACCACCGCCTGGAACGTACTGCCGCCGTGCATCGCCGTGCTCGGCGCCATCGTCATGATCACCGCCGTCAACCCGCTGATGGCGGGCGGTCTGATGCTCTGTTCGGCGATCCTCTCGGTCGTGCTCTACAAGCTGGCTGGACGCGGTTCGGCGCGGCACCACCACTTCGCCACCAGGGCGGCTTCGGTCGATGGCGAGCTGGTCGACGTGATCAGCAACATGGGCCTTGTGCGCGCGTTCGGGATGACGATTCGCGAGCAGGCGCGCTTCGGCGCAACCGTCAAAGCCGAGATGGACGCGCGCCAGCAGAGCCTGCTTTATCTGGAGAAGCTGCGTCTCCTGCACGCGGTCATCACAGCGATGCTGTCGGCCGGTTTGCTTGGCTGGGCACTGTGGTTGTGGGATCACGGTCGAGCTACTTCCGGCGACATCGTGCTGGTCAGCTCACTCGGCTTCACCATCCTGCACGGCACGCGTGACCTCGCCGTCGCCCTTGTCGACGTGACGCAGCACGTCGCGCGTCTGGCCGAAGCGGTGCGCACGCTGCTCGAGCCGCACGGCATGCCGGACCGCTCGGACGCCGTCGAACTGGTGCCTCAGGGCGGACGCATCGACTTCGAAACCGTGACGTTTGCGTACCCGCGTCGCCGGCCGATTCTCGATCACTTCCAGTTGCATATCCCGGCGGGCCAGCGGGTTGGGCTGATCGGCAAATCGGGCGCCGGCAAGTCGACCGTGCTTTCGCTGCTACAGCGCTTCTACGAAACGCAAGGCGGGCAGATCAAGATCGACGGACAGGACATCGGATCGATTACGCAGGACAGCCTGCGCCACGCCATTGCCGTCGTGCCGCAGGACATCGCACTGTTCCACCGCACGGTCTACGAGAACATCGCCTACGGCCGCCCAGAGGCGAGCCGCGATGAGGTGCTCGCTGCGGCCCGGGAGGCGCGCTGTTCGGACTTCATCGAAGCCATGCCGGAAGGTTACGACACGATCGTGGGCGACCGCGGTGTCAAGCTCTCGGGTGGCCAGCGGCAGCGCATTGCGATCGCGCGCGCCATCCTGAAGAACGCGCCGATCCTGCTGTTGGACGAGGCCACCTCGGCGCTCGACAGCGCGTCCGAAGAAGCGATCCAGAAAGCGCTCGACCGGTTGATGGTGGGCCGTACCGTAGTCGCCATCGCTCACCGCCTGTCGACGCTGAACAGTTTCGACCGCATCATCGTGATGAGCGCGGGCAAGGTCATGGATGACGGGACGCCTGAAGAGTTGCGCAACCGTCCGGGACTGTACCGCGATCTGCTGGCGAAGCAATATGGCAAAGGCGCCACGTTGCACGCCGGCGGCAAGAAGGTCGACGAGCAGCACGTGGTTTGAACCTTGGCCTGGCGGCGGGCGGTGCGAAGCCGCCAGCCTCCATGACGGTCGCGCTGAATGCGAAAGCCGCTTCAAACACCGAAGCGGCTTTTTTGTGCCCGGGAATTGGGGGCTGTGCCAGTTATCCGCGCTGCGCACTCACCCTCACCCCGCCAGCGACTCACGGCGGACCGCAGGCGCCGTCTCCCCGGTCTCCGCCACGGTACCCGCTGCCTGCAAATCGCGCATGAAATTGTCGCGCCATACCGACACGTTGTTCTCGCGCAAGCGCACCATCATGTCGCGATAGCGCGCCTGGCGCTCGGCGAGTGGCATCGACAAGGCAGTCGCGAGCGCCTCCGCCATACCATCGATATCCACCGGATTGACGATCAGCGCGCCGTCCAACTCCTGCGCCGCGCCGGCGAAACGCGACAGCACCAGGACGCCTGGATCTTCCGGATCCTGCGCCGACACATACTCCTTGGCGACAAGGTTCATGCCGTCGCGCAACGGCGTCACAAAACCGACGTGTGCTGTGCGAAACAGCGCCGCCAGCACCGACCGCTCATACTGACGGTGAATGTAGAGAATCGGCGCCCAGTCGAGTTCGGCAAACCGGCCATTGATACGCCCCGATTCGCCTTCCAGTTGCAAGCGGATGTCCTGGTAGGCGTTCAGGTCGGCCCGGGTGGGCGGCGCAATCTGCAGGAACGAAACCTTGTTGCGCTGTGCCGGGGAATGTTCGAGCAGCCGCTCAAAGGCCCGGAACCGTTCCACTAGCCCTTTCGAATAATCGAGGCGGTCGACGCTCATGATGAGCTTGCGCGAGTGCAGCGTAGCCTTCATCGTGCGCACCGGCTTGCCGCGCTCGCCTGCTTTCGCGAGTTCGGCGATCTCATCCGGATAGACGCCGATCGGATACGCCGATGCCCTCAAGGTCCGGCCAAAGGCCTGCACGACACTCGGCCCTTGCGCGGACGCTTCGACACTGCCGTTCGCCTCGTTGACGATGTAGTCGCAAAACGCGCGCAGGTCAGGCGCGGTCTGGAAGCCGAGCAGGTCGAAGGAACACAGCGCTTCGACAAGTTCGCGATGCGGCGGCACCGCCAGCAACACTTGCGAAGCCGGAAACGGGATATGCAGAAAGAAGCCAATGCGATTCTTGACGCCCGCCGCGCGCAAGGCCTGGGCGAACGGGATCAGGTGATAGTCGTGAACCCAGATCACGTCGTCAGCACGTAACAGCGGCACGAGTTGCTGCGCAAGCCACGTGTTGACCCGGCAATAACCGCCGAAGTCATGCCGGTCGTATTGCAGCAGATCCGCGCGGTAGTGGAACGCCGGCCACAAGGTGGCATTCGAAAAACCGCGGTAGTACTGGTCGTAGTCGCGCCGCACCAGCGCAATGGTGGCGAAGGTCACCGGGCCGCGCTCTTCCACGCTGATCTGCGGTTGGCCGGAGCTGAGCACCTCGCCGCTCCACCCGAACCACATGCCGCCGGTTTCCTTCAGTGCGTCGTAGACGCCGACTGCCAGACCGCCTGCCGCCGGGCCGCCTTCCGAGATCGGCGCGACCCGGTTCGATACGATAATCAGTCGACTCATGAAGCGCGGTTTCCGTGCAGAAGAACGAGCGGAGTACAGCCAGACGCAACGCGTATCATGCGCCGCGCGCCGCGGAGACGATGGCGTCGAGCCACCCGAGCAAGTCGCTCACCGACTCGAGCCGCGAGCGCGCAATCGTGTCGCCGGGGCCGACCTTGATCGACACGCCGCCGAGTTCGTTGACGACCGCAAAACCCTTCTCGTCGGTCAGATCGTCGCCCGCGAAAACCGCTCGGCGGCCGGTGAACGGCGGCTCGTCGAGAAACGCCCGCACTGAGCGGCCCTTGTCGACGTCCTTCGGTTTGATCTCGTAGACCATCTTGCCGGGCTGCAATACATAGGAGCCTGGATAGTCGGCCACCAGCCGCTCGGTGGCAGCACGCGCCACCGCCTCACGATCCGGCGCGTTGCGATAGTGCAGCGCGAGCGCGGCTCCCTTGATTTCGAGGAGCATGCCAGAGTTTGCGTTGACGACCTCCGCCAGCACCTGCTCCATGCGCAAGAGGCGTTCGTCATGAAAGCCGATGCGCTGGGTGTCGCCGTTCGAATCGCGCCGCTCCGCGCCGTGCAGACCCGCGATTGGCAAATCGGGCATGCCGAGCAATCCGTCGATACTCTCGATGCCACGCCCCGACACCACCGCCACGGCGCCATTGGTGAGGCGGCGCAGCTCGGTCAGCAGCGTGACGACCTCAGGTTGCACCAGCACACCGTCGGGTGTGGGGGCCAGTTCGACGAGCGTGCCGTCGAAATCGAAGAAAAATGCCGTCTCGCTGGGAGACAGAACAGCCGGAGGTGCTTGCATCGGTTTATCTTGCCTTTCAGCCGCCTGGAGCTGCAAAAGTGTGCGCATCTTACCGCGCATCCCGCTATTTTTCGGGAAAGTAAGGCTGAGTGCAACGCCGGCAGGGGCATCCGCCCTCTCGGCACGCAAAAAGCCGCTTAAAAACCGCGCGTCCCGGGCGGATTCCGGTCCAGCAGAACGCTCATCGCTATGCGTCAAATTGCCTCTCAATGCCGGCCTTGCGGGCCGGCATATGACGCAGCCCAACGATTTGCGATACAGTCCCAGCCACTCTGACCGGTCTGCGCGCGAGCCGCAACACCGGGAAACACCAACCTCGACCCTCGCGACGTACCGCCTTAAATCGAGTCATAGATGCCTGCTTTGTTCCCTAGAATATCTCGGCAACAGGTGCAACCGGACAAGCCGTCGCTGCACGTGCTCCGTCGTCCGCGCGCGGTGCAGCGCCTTCGACGGCTAAGGTTCCTGAGCCCGGGCCTGCTGGCGCTAGGCATGGCCGTGACGATCGGGCTGCTCTCCGGCTGTACGCACAAGGAAGAGCCATGGCATCTGACGAACGTGACCGGCCATCTGCCCGATCTCGATTTCTCGCTCACCGACGATGACGGCAAGCCCGTCACAGGCGACGCCTTCAAGGGCGATACCTCGCTCGTCTACTTCGGCTACACGCACTGCCCGGACGTCTGCCCCGAGACCATGGCGCGACTGATGCAGGTACTCGCAGCCCTCGGCCCGGACGCACAACACGCGCGCATCCTGTTCATCACCGTCGACCCCGCGCGTGACACGCCCAAGGCACTCCACGATTACGTGGGCGCTTTCGATGCGCAGCACGTCGTGGGCCTGACCGGCAGCGACCGGCAGATCGAATCGATGGCGCGAAAGTATCGCGTTGCCTATCAGATGGAGAAACGCGATCCGACCGGCAACTACGAAGTCACCCATAGCTCGGCGGTCTATGTCTTCGATGCGCAAGGCCATGCGCGCCTGCTCGCCACCGATCGCGATGCCCCCGACGCGGTCGCCGCCGATCTGCGTCGTATCATTGACAACCATTCCTGATCATTCGCGGCTTCCGTCCGCTTTTTCTGCCTCTGCGTTTATGAACCTCAAAACCCGATCTCTCGCCGCGCTGGGCTGCACGCTCGCCCTCTCCTTCGGCTTCGCCGCCACCGCTGAAGCAGCCGCCCCACAGGCCATTTCGGCACAGCACGCGTGGGTGCGCTGGCTGCCAAGCGATCTGCCCGCCGCCGGCTACGTGACACTCGTCAACTCGAGCGACAAACCGGTCGATCTCACCGACATTTCGAGCGACGACTACGAGGGTGCGATGCTGCATCAAACGGTGTCGAACGGTTCGACGCAGAAGATGGTAATGGTCGACAAGCTGACGGTGCCTGCGCACGGCCAGGTCGCCATCGCACCGGGCGGATATCACATCATGCTGGAGCACGCGCAGCACAAGATCGCGCCCGGCGATACCGTGCATCTGAAACTGCAGTTCTCAGACGGGGAAACGCTCAACGCGCCGTTTGCCGTCAAGTCGCCTGCGCAGGCTAACTGACAACAGGCATTCGAGCAGAAGGGAAAAGCGCGGCGCGTAAAACCGCCGCGCGCGATAGCTCAGGCCGAGCGCATCCAGACGTGCGGGATGCCGTCTTCCTCGTGCACCTCCGAGACCGGCTTGAAACCGAATGCGCCGTAGAACGCTTGCAGGTGTGCCTG
>NZ_JAMFSB010000369.1 GCF_026225065.1 Paraburkholderia sp.
ACGCCTGCTGGAAGTCGTTTGCGATGATGCGGCGGATCTTCTGCGCCTGCAGGTAGTACGCGTCGTAATAGCCGTGCGACAGCACGTAGGCGCCCACCAGAATGCGGCGCTTCACTTCCGGGCCGAAGCCTTCGGCGCGCGACTTCTTGTACATGTCGAGCAGATCGCGGTACTCCGCGGCGCGGTGGCCATAGCGCACGCCGTCGAAACGCGACAGGTTCGACGAGGCTTCCGCCGGCGCGATCACGTAATACACGGGGATCGACAGCTCGGTCTTCGGCAGCGTTACCTCGACTAGCGTGGCGCCGAGCGCTTCATATTGCTTCAACGCGGCATCGATCGAGGCGCGCACGTCGTCGGCGAGGCCGGCGCCGAAGTATTCCTTCGGCAGGCCGATGCGCAGGCCCGCGAGCGGCTTGCCCGCGGCACCAGCACCAGCGGCCGCGTCAGGCGACCAGCTCTGGCCGAGATAGCGCGTGTAGTCTTCGTCGTCGCGCACGAGGCTGGTCGAATCGCGCTCGTCGAAACCGGCCATGGCGTTGAGCAGCAGCGCGCAGTCCGTGGCGCTGCGCGCCATCGGACCACCCTGGTCCAGCGACGACGCGAACGCGATCATGCCGTAGCGCGACACGCGGCCGTAGGTCGGCTTGATGCCGGTGATGCCGGAGAACGACGCGGGCTGGCGGATCGAGCCGCCCGTGTCCGTGCCGGTTGCTGCCGGCGCAAGACGCGCGGCCACGGCAGCCGCCGAGCCACCGGACGAACCGCCGGGCACCGCCCTGGTGTCCCATGGGTTCTGCACCGGGCCGAAGTACGAATTCTCATTGGACGAGCCCATCGCGAACTCATCCATATTGGTCTTGCCGAGGCACACCATGCCGGCGCGCTTCAGACGGTCGACCACGGTCGCGTCGAACGGGCTGGCGTAATTGGCGAGCATCTTCGAGCCGGCGGTTGAGCGCCAGCCGCGCGTCACGAACACGTCCTTGTGGGCGATCGGCAGGCCGACCAGCGGGCCGGCGTGGCCGGTGTGCAGCAGCGCGTCGGCGGCTTTGGCCTGCTCGAGGGTGAGATCGGCGTCGACCTGGACGAAGGCGTTCAGGCTATTGGCTACCTCGATCCGCTTCAGATAGAGCTGCGCCAGTTCGACTGCGGAGCATCCTTTCGCAGCAAGGGCGGCACGCAGTTCGGTCAAGCTTTTTTCATGCATTGCGTTTTTCCTGAAGGGTATGGCAACGCAGCAAACACCGCGCGCCGCACCCGTGTTTTTTATTCAATCACCTTCGGCACCAGGTACAGCCCTTCCTGCACAGCAGGCGCGGGGCGCTGGAATTCGTCGCGCTGGACGATTTCCGTCACAGCGTCTTCGCGCAGACGCAGTGCAACATCTTCGATCTGCTCGATCGGATGGGCGAGCGGTTCGATGCCCTTGGTGTCGACGGCCTGCATCTGCTCGACAAGCCCGAAAAAATCATTCAGCTGGACAAGCGTGTGCTCGGCTTCGGCGTCGGCCAGTTCGAGGCGCGCAAGATGCGCGATACGCTTAACATCGGTCAGGGTCAGAGCCATGCGGTCACCGGAAAATGTAGCGAACTGTCACAGTGCGGAAAAACAAAGCTGTAACAGCGGCTTACGATACTGGAGGAGGCCCTCGAAAAAGGGGCCAGCGGTGGCAAAAAGTGCCAACCGTTTCCTTTAAATCAAGCAAAATTATAAGGTATCATTACGCGTTCGACCCAAACCCGGACCGACTTACCAGGACCTTTCTGGTCATTTCCCACAAAAATGATTCGGAGATAGATGCGGTCTTGTTCGTACCTCCGGTAGATTCCCCCCGCAGCTTCAAGTCTCTGTGGCGCAGTATCCGCCCGGTTGAAGCTGTTATTTTTTCCGCTGCCGCCCTACGCAATGTTGCGAGGCCAGGCTCCAAGCGAGACAGGATTTTGAATGTTCGGTTTTTTGCGCAGCTACTTCTCTAACGATCTGGCGATTGACCTTGGCACTGCCAACACGCTCATCTACATGCGTGGCAAAGGTATCGTTCTTGACGAACCGTCAGTTGTGTCTATCCGCCAGGAAGGCGGTCCCAACGGCAAGAAAACCATTCAGGCGGTCGGCAAGGAAGCCAAGCAGATGCTTGGCAAGGTGCCGGGCAACATCGAGGCGATCCGCCCGATGAAAGACGGCGTGATCGCCGACTTCACCGTCACCGAGCAGATGATCAAGCAGTTCATCAAGACGGCGCACGAATCGCGCATGTTCTCGCCGTCGCCGCGCATCATCATCTGCGTGCCGTGCGGTTCCACCCAGGTGGAACGCCGCGCCATCAAGGAAGCGGCTCACGGTGCAGGCGCCTCGCAGGTTTATCTGATCGAAGAACCGATGGCCGCGGCCATTGGCGCCGGCCTGCCGGTTTCGGAAGCTACTGGCTCGATGGTGGTGGACATCGGCGGCGGCACGACCGAAGTCGGCGTGATCTCGCTCGGCGGCATCGTCTACAAGGGTTCGGTGCGCGTCGGTGGCGACAAGTTCGACGAAGCCATCGTCAACTACATCCGCCGCAACTACGGCATGCTGATCGGCGAACAAACCGCTGAAGCGATCAAGAAGGAAATTGGCTCCGCGTTCCCGGGCTCGGAAGTCAAGGAAATGGAAGTGAAGGGCCGCAACCTGTCGGAAGGTATCCCGCGCAGCTTTACGATCTCCAGCAACGAAATCCTCGAAGCCCTCACCGATCCGCTGAACCAGATCGTGTCGTCGGTAAAGATTGCGCTCGAACAGACGCCGCCGGAACTTGGCGCCGACATCGCCGAGCGCGGCATGATGTTGACGGGTGGCGGCGCACTGCTGCGCGACCTGGATCGTCTGCTGGCGGAAGAAACCGGCCTGCCGGTGCTCGTCGCCGAAGACCCGCTGACTTGCGTCGTGCGTGGCTCGGGCATGGCCCTCGAGCGCATGGACAAGCTCGGCAGCATCTTCTCGTACGAGTAAGCGAGAGCCTGGCTCCATGTCAGCAGCGCGGATCGGACAGCTAGCCTTCTTGGGGTTGGCCTGTCTTGAGCTGGTTCATCCAGCCACCGCGCACTGACGCGCGCTTTCGCGCCGCAGTCATACCCAACCGCTCACGCCCCCGGCGCCGACCATGGAATACAGTCCGCCGCCTCTGTTCAAGCAAGGCCCCTCCGCACTCGCACGACTGATTTTCTTCGTGCTGCTGGCGTTCGTCCTGCTGATCTCGGATGCGCGCTTCAGGACGCTCGAGATCGTCCGCGGCATGTTGGGAGCGGGTCTGTATCCGCTGCAGCGCGCCGCGCTCGTGCCGCGCGACATCTTCATGGGCGCGGCGGATCTGGCGGTGACCAGCGCAACGCTGCGCGGTCAGAACGACGAGCTGCGCAAGAAGAACCTGCAACTCTCGCTGCAGGCCAATACGGCATCCGCATTGTCCGCCGAGAACGAGCATCTGCGCTCGCTGCTGCAACTCTCGCAGCGCATGACCACCCAGTCGATTCCGACCGAAATCCAGTACGACACGCGCGACCCGTTCACGCAGAAGGTCATCATTGGACGGGGCTCGCAGCAAGGCATTCAGAACGGTTCGCCGGTCGTCAATGAAGACGGCGTGATCGGTCAGGTCACGCGCGTGTTTCCGCTGCAGGCGGAGGTCACGCTCCTCACCGACAAGGACCAGGCCGTGCCGGTGCAGGTCGTGCGCACAGGTCTGCGCAGCGTGATTTACGGCACGCCGAAGGGCGATACGCTCGATCTGCGCTTTGTGCCGATCAGCGCGGATCTGCAGACAGGCGACGAACTGGTGACGAGCGGCCTCGACGGCACCTATCCGCCGGGGCTGCCGGTCGCCAAGGTCGTACGGGTCGACAAGCTGGCCGACACCGCCTTTGCCCACGTGGTGTGCCTGCCGGTTGCACCGGTGCGCGGTGCGCGCCAGTTGCTGGTGCTTCACTATGTGAACACGGTGCCGCCGCGTCCGGCTGACGAACCTGATGCGGCCAGCTCGGCGAAAGAAGCGAAGGCGAAGAAGGGCGCGAAACCCGCAGAGAAAGCCCCGGACAAGAACGCTAAAGCTGCCGCGCCGGCCTCCACTGCGGCGGCCGCTGCAAAGCCGGCCTCGGCGGCAAAGCCAGCTTCGGCAGCAAAACCCGCTTTGGCAGAAGCGGAGAAGAAGGGTGTCGACGCGAAACAGGCCAGAGAGAAGAAAGCGGCGGCTGAACGTCTGGCCGCTATCCGGGCCGCCACCGGACGACCGGCCTCGGGATCGGCCGCCGACGGAAAGCCCGCCACGGGCGCCACGAAACAACCGGCCACGGGGGGGATCGACGAGTGAACCGCCCTCAGTACATCCTGCAACCGGTCAATCCGTACTTCATCTCCTTCAGCCTGGCAGCCGCCTTCCTGCTGAACCTGATGCCGTGGGGGCGCCTGATCGGCGTACCTGACTTTGTTGCGCTGGTGCTGCTGTTCTGGAACGTGCACCAACCGCGCAAGGTCGGCATGGGCATCGCCTTCCTGCTCGGCATCCTGATGGACGTCCACAACGCCAGCCTGCTCGGCGAGCATGCGTTGGCGTATACGCTGCTGTCGTACGGCGCCATCACGATCCACCGGCGAGTATTGTGGATGCCAATGGGCGTGCAGACCTTTGCCGTGATGCCATTATTGGTCATCGCGCAACTTGTGCCCTTCGTCATCCGTCTACTGATGGGCGCGGCTTTTCCGGGCTGGGGCTACCTGATCGACGGGTTCGTCGAAGCTGCCCTGTGGCCCGTTGCAAGTGTGCTGCTGCTGATGCCGCAGCGCCGTCCGGCCGATCCGGACGACACCCGTCCCATTTAGCGCAGTGCGCGCATCGAGCCCCTCCTTGAACACGCTAAAGATGTCGAAGACGCCAGGCGATGGTTCGCGGAATTCGCTCGATCCGCACAGCTCTTCCCTCCCGGCCACGAGCGCCGGCTGGACACCTTTACCTGACGGCCGTTTCGCGGCCTTTTGATCAAAAGCATGGCAGCCGAATTCAAGGACACTCAACAACAGCTCTCGAAGTTCCGCCTGCGGGTCGCGGCGGCGGGCCTGTTCGTGTTCGTCTGCTTTGGGCTGATCGTTTTCCGCTTCCTGTTCCTGCAGGTCTGGCACTACAGCAAGTACTCGCTGCAAGCCGATGAGAACCGCATCTCGGTGGCGCCGATCGTTCCCAATCGCGGCATCATCACGGACCGTAACGGTGTCGTGCTGGCGAAGAACTACTCGGCCTACACGCTGGAAATCACGCCTTCGAAGCTGAACGACACGCTCGACAACGTCATCGACAATCTCGCGACCGTCATTACCATCGACGCCCGCGACCGGCGCAACTTCAAGAAGCTGCAGGAAGACTCGAAGAACTTCGAGAGCCTGCCGATCCGCACCCGCCTCACCGACGACGAAGTCGCGCGCTTCACCGCGCAGCGATTCCGCTTTCCTGGCGTCGAAGTGCGCGCGCGTCTGTTCCGTCAGTACCCGCTTGGGGCGACGGCGGCACACGTGATCGGCTATATCGGGCGTATTTCGCAGCGCGATCAGGACCGCATCGACGAAGCCAGCGACGAGAACGACAAGGATCCGGATCACTACGATCCGCGCCTCGACGCGAACAACTACAAGGGCACGGACTACATCGGCAAGATCGGTGTCGAGCAGAGCTACGAGACTGAGCTGCATGGCCAGACCGGCTTCGAAGAAGTGGAAGTGACGGCGGGTGGACGCCCGGTGCGCACCTTATCGCGCACTCAGGCGACGCCGGGCAACAACCTCGTACTGTCGCTCGATATCGGCCTGCAGCAAGTCGCCGAGCAGGCGTTTGCGGGCAAGCGCGGCGCGCTGGTGGCAATCGAACCCGCGACCGGCGACGTGCTCGCCTTCGTCTCGGCGCCGAGCTTCGATCCGAACTCGTTCGTGGACGGCATCGACCAGCAGACCTGGGACGAGCTGAACAACTCTCCCGATCACCCGTTGCTGAACCGGCCGCTGCACGGCACCTACCCGCCGGGTTCGACCTACAAACCGTTCATGGCGCTCGCAGCACTGACGCTACACAAACGCACGCCGAGCTGGGGCTTCCAGGATCCAGGCTCCTACACGTTCGGCGGCCATACGTTCCGCAACGACGTGCGTTCGGGCCAAGGCTGGATCGACCTGAACCGCGCCATCGTCGTGTCGAACGACACGTATTTCTTCATGCTGGCGCACGACCTGGGCGTCAATGCGATCGCCGGCTTCATGAAACCGTGGGGCTTCGGGCAGATCACCGGCATCGACATTGCCGGCGAAGCGAAGGGCATTCTTCCTTCCACCGAATGGAAGCGCAAGGCCTACCGCAAGCCTGAACAACAGCGCTGGTACGAAGGCGAGACGATCAGTCTCGGGATCGGCCAGGGCTACAACTCGTTCACGATCCTGCAGCTCGCCCACGCGGTCGCCACGCTGGCCAACAACGGCGTCGTGTTGAAGCCTCACCTGGTGAAGGAAGTCGAAAATCCGATCACCAAGGACACGCGTCTGACCGTGCCGAAGGACGATGGCCGCATCAACGTGCCACAGGCCGATATTGATATCGTCAAGCGCGCGATGGTCGGCGTTGTGACCAGCGGCACGGCGTCGAAGGTCTTCATCGGCGCGCCGTATCAGGCCGCCGGCAAGACCGGTACGGCCCAGGTGTATTCGCTGCAGGGCGCTAACTACAAGGGCCATGCAATCCCTGAAAATCTGCGTGACCACGCGCTCTTTATCGCATTCGCGCCAGCAGACAATCCGAAGATCGCGCTCGCACTGATCGTGGAAAACGGCGGCTGGGGTGCGGAAGTAGCCGGACCGATCGCGCGCCACGTGCTCGACTATTACCTCATCGACCGGCAGAAGCCAGGGGCCGAAGCGGCGGCTGTCGCTGCGGCGGCTTCGGCAACGGCGGACGCGTCGGCGCCGGTGATCGGTGCAGCGCCGACCTCCGTCGAGATCGTGCAGCCGGCTTCCGTCGCCGCAGGTTTCACGCCGTTACCGATACCTGGCGCTGCGTCGAATGCGGCTGGGGCATCGGCGCCTTCTGCGGCGTCGGCGGCTTCGGACGTTGCGCCTGCAGCGCCGGGCGGCCCTGTCGTCACAACACCTACGGATAAGGAAAGAGCCAAACCGGTCGCCGCAACGGCAGCCGATGCCTCCGCTCCGTTCGTCGCCACAAAGATGCTGGATGACCCCGCCTCGGCGCCCGCGAAAACACCCGTGCCGCGCAAATCCGGCCCGCGCCATCCGCGCCCCGCGAGCGACCCCGCGCCTAGTGCAGCTGCGCCGTCGCGCGACGACAGCATTCAGCCCACGTCACCCCGCCAGCCGGTTTCCGGCGGCATCGACGAGTAAGGAGAAAGGCATGCAATTCGACAAGCGCGCCTGGCTCGATCGCATCAAGAAGATGTTCATCGGCTTCGACCGCCCGCTCGCACTCGCGGTGTTTCTGCTGATGTGCGTCGGCATCGTCACGCTGTACAGCGCCACGCTCGATATGCCCGGCAAGGTCGAAGACCAGTTGCGCAACATCATGCTGACCTTCGTGCTGATGTGGGCGCTCGCCAACGTGCCGCCCACCACGCTGATGCGCTTCGCGGTCCCGCTTTATACCTTCGGCATCGCGTTGCTGGTGGCGGTGGCGCTATTCGGCCTCACGCGTAAGGGAGCCAAACGCTGGATCAACGTCGGCGTGGTGATCCAGCCGTCCGAGATCATGAAGATCGCCACGCCGCTGATGCTCGCGTGGTACTACCAGCGCCGCGAAGGCGTGATGCGCTGGTACGACTTCCTGGTGGGGCTGATCATCCTCGTCGTGCCCGTCGCCCTGATCGCCAAGCAGCCTGACCTCGGGACCGCGGTGCTGGTCTTCGCGGCGGGTCTGTTCGTCATCTATTTCGCGGGTCTGAGTTTCAAGCTGATCGTCCCGGTGCTCGTTGCTGCGGCGATCGCGGTCACTTCGATCGCGGTGTTTCAGGACAAGATCTGCCAGCCCGAGGTGCAGTGGCCGCTGATGCACGATTACCAGAAGCACCGTATCTGCACGCTGCTCGATCCAACTTCCGATCCGCTCGGCAAGGGCTTCCACACCATTCAGGCGGTGATTGCGATCGGCTCTGGCGGCCCGCTCGGCAAGGGATGGTTGAAGGGCACCCAGGCGCACCTGGAATTCATTCCTGAGAAGCACACCGACTTTATTTTTGCGGTGTTCTCCGAGGAATTCGGACTGGCGGGCGGGATCGTGCTGCTGGTGTTGTATATGGCGTTGATCGCGCGCGGCCTGTATATAGCGGCCAACGGCGCCACGCTATTCGGGCGATTGTTGGCCGGCTCGCTTACGATGGCCTTTTTCACCTACGCATTCGTCAACATCGGCATGGTGAGCGGGATCTTGCCGGTAGTCGGCGTGCCGCTACCGTTCATGAGCTACGGGGGCACCGCGTTGATCACGCTCGGGGTTGCGACTGGCCTCATCATGAGCGTCGGGCGACAGAAGCGGTTGATGCAAAGTTAAATGAAGAAGGGGCGCATCTGCGCCCCTTCTTCATTTACGCGTTTAGGAGCCCGGAACCTGTGCGGGCAACCCGTGCTACTGCGGCTTCGCCTCGTGCTCGTCGCGCAATTGCGCGCTGAGTTGCTGATACTTGAGCTTGGCCGCCGGATCACCCTGCGCCGCCGCCGCTGCATAGTAAGCGCGCGCCACGTTCAGGTTCTTGTCCACGCCATCGCCGCCGCGCTCGTAGAACGAGCCGGCGACGTACTGCGCCGTCATGTCGCCGCCTTGCGCGGCCTTCTTGTACCAGATGAACGCCTGGCGATTGTCGCGCGCCGTGCCGCGGCCATCCAGAAACTGGTTCGCCAGCGCCAGCTCAGCCTGCACATGCCCCTGCTGCGCGGCCTTCAGGAACCAGCGATGCGCCTCGGCCGGATCGCGGCCAACGAATTCGCCATCGTCGTACATCTTGCCGTACACGTACTGCGCGTGGGACATGTTTGCATCGGCGGCCTTGCGCAGCCACTTCTTGCCTTCATCGACGTTGACCGCCGTGCCCTCACCGTTGATCAGCATCATCGCGTAGTTGAATTCGGCGAGCCGGCTGCCGTGCTCGGCCGCCTTATGGAATTCGCTGAGCGCCGGACCGAAGTTGCCCGCGTTGTAGTCCGCGACCGCTGTCTGCGTTTCCGGATCCGCCTGAGACGGCTTGTCCTGCGTGTTCAGCGCAGCGGATGCCGCGAACGCAGCACAGGTGGCCACGATGCCCACCGCAGCGCGCACGGCAAACTGCGAAATACCCTTCATGACCGCACCTCCTGCAGCGCTTGACGCGTCGCACGCAGCAGCCAGACGACATCAGCTGCCACCGCGATAAAACGAAAACCAGCCTCGCGATACTGTCGCGCGCCGGCAGAATCCATGGCAAAAATGCCGGTCGCAATCCCGGCCTTGTTGGCCGCCGCCACCACGTGGCTCATAGCAGCCTGCACATCGGGATGCTTCGAGTCGCCCAGATGACCAAGGCTCGCGGCAAGATCGGCAGGTCCGATGAACACGCAATCGACGCCGGGCGTGGCGGCAATCTTCTCCACTTCGTGCACCGCCTTCGCGGATTCGATCTGCACGATCGTGGCGATCTGCGCGTTTGCGTTCTGCACGTAGTCGCGCCGCATGCCGTACGAGCCCGCCCGAACTGCACCTGCAACGCCACGCAGGCCGTCGCGCGCATCGGCGGTCGGATATTGGGTAAGGCGCACGGCATGCGCCGCTTCCTCTGCAGACTCGATGTTCGGGAACATCAACGTCCGGGCGCCCGCGTCGAGCACGCGCTTGACGAGCCATCCTTCGCTTGCCGGCACACGCACGACCGGTTCGCTCGGCAAGTGCGCAGCAGCAATCGCGCGCAACTGGCCGGTGACGTCGCCGCTGTCGTTGGGCGCGTGTTCCATGTCGATCAGCAGCCAATCGTACCCGGCGTGCGCGAGCGCCTCGGCGGCGCTTTCGCTGCCGAGCGAGAGCCATAACCCGAAGAGCGGTTCAGCTTCCGCGAGACGTTGTTTGAGGGGGTTCGTAAGCGTGCTCATGAGCGTACCCCGCCGCGATGCACAAGACCGCGTGACGTACGGCAGAAGAAGCTGGTGCTGCGGGCTGGGTGCCCACTTTGCAGTGCGGTGACCGGCATGTCTCGCTCCAGGTGGTTATCGAAACGATCATACCGTGACAATAACGCGGCCGCTGAGGCGCGGGCCGCTTGCCGCGTGGTTGCTGGGGAATTGCCGTGCGCTTGCGGCGTGATTGCCGGGTAGCTGCCGCGCAATTGCCCGTTTGTTGCTGGCTCGTTGACGCTTGCGTGCGGCTCAGTCGCGGACCACATCGGCCCAGCAATTCGGCGTCTCATAGAGGCGCACCTTGTGCAGACGCAGATTCACGCCGTAGTGCGCGTCGTAGACGTTCGCGAGCAGATCGAACGCGACCGCGGCGAGATTTTCAACGGTGGGGATGCGATCGAGCACGACCGTCTTGTGGCCCGGCATCGAATCCAGAAAACCGCGCACCTGCGTGTCGCCTTCATAGACGAGAAACGCGTGATCCCACTTGTCGACGAGGTGTTCGACGGCGAGCGACTTCACGTCCGCAAAGTCCATCACCATGCCGCGATCGGGGGCGCCTTCCGTTTCGACGAGATCGCCTTGCAGCGTGATTTCGAGCACATAGCGATGCCCGTGCAGATTGCGGCACTGGCTACGGTGATCGGGGATGCGGTGGCCCGCGTCGAATTCGAGTTTTCGGGTAATCGTCAGCACGGCGAATCAGGGAATGTTCAGATACTTGTGGGTCTGCATCGACAGGCGCCATTGCGGATGGCGTTTGCACCAGTCGATCGCGAGTTTCGTGTTGATGTCGCGCGACGGGCCGTCCATAGGCTGGACGAGGAAATATTCGAAGTCGAGCGCTGCGTACTCGGACAGACGCTGGTTGTCCTGCGGAATCACGACTTTCAGTTCGTTGCCTTTGGTGACGACCAGCGGCGCATCGGCCTTCGGGCTCACGCAGATCCAGTCGATCGTCTCGAGCACCGGCAACGAGCCATTAGTCTCGATGGCAATTTCGAAGCCGGCGGCGTGCAGCGCATCGACGAAAGGCGGGTCCATCTGCAGCATCGGTTCGCCGCCGGTACAGACGACAAAACGCTCGCCCTCGCCTTCGGGCCATTGCGAAGCGATCATGGCCACCAGGTCTGCGGCCGTGCGGTACTTGCCGCCGTTCTCGCCGTCTGTGCCAACAAAGTCCGTATCGCAGAAGCGGCACACCGCAGCCGCGCGGTCTTCCTCGCGGCCCGACCACAGATTGCAGCCGGCGAACCGGCAAAACACTGCCGGACGTCCGGCATTCGCGCCCTCGCCCTGCAATGTGTAGAAGATTTCCTTGACCGCGTACGTCATGCTGCTTTCTGCCTGGCGCCGCAGGGACGCCTGATTAAGGTTGCCACCGCCCCATGGATCACCAGGTGGGCGGGCAGATCAAACGGGAGCTTCTGTGACCTTCTCGCCGGCCAGATAGGCCTCGTAGCCGCGCTTGCGCAGACGGCACGCAGGACATTCGCCGCAGCCGAAGCCCCACGCATGCAGCTCAGCCCGTTCGCCGAGGTAGCACGTATGCGTCTCGACGCGGATCAGCTCGACCAGCTCGTCGCCACCCAGTTCATGCGCGAGACGCCACGTATCGGCCTTGTCGAGCCACATCAGCGGCGTTTCCAGCAGGAAGCGCTGATCCATGCCGAGGTTGAGCGCGACCTGCAGCGCTTTCATGGTGTCGTCGCGGCAATCGGGATAGCCCGAAAAGTCCGTCTCGCACATGCCGCCCACCAGCACCTGCAGTCCGCGCCGATAGGCAATCGCCGCAGCGATCGTCATGAACATCAGGTTGCGGCCCGGCACGAAGGTATTCGGCAAACCGTTGGCCGTCGCTTCGATCTGGATCTCGCGGGTCATCGCGGTATCGCTGATCGAACCGAGCACCGACAGGTCGATCATGTGATCGTCGCCGAGGCGATCGGCCCAAGGCGGAACGGCCCGGACGACAGCGTCGCGAAAGCCTTCACGGCACTCCAGTTCGACCCGATGCCGCTGCCCGTAATCGAAGCCGAGTGTCTCGACCGTTTCGTATCGTTCGAGCGCCCAGGCAAGGCACGTGGCCGAGTCCTGACCGCCGGAAAACAGCACCAGAGCGCTACTCTTAGCGTCTTTACGGATCACCGTGAAACTCCGTGAATGATGAGTGCCACGTCGCGCTGCGCGGTGTGCGCCATGCAGCAACACGGCGCGACGCGTGCCGGCGTGACAGCCGGCTCAAGCAGTATAGGCCGCGCCATCCTTGCCCAGAGTCGCTGGCGCTTATACCGCTAATCGTCGGACGCAGGGGTTCGTGCGCGATGCAGCAAGGCCGTTAAGCCGGTGCCAGATGCCACCCCTAAAAACAAAAGGACTTGTCAGATGAACGCGCAAGTCCTTGAACTGGCGCGATTTTATCACGCGCCGCACAATGCCGCCCCGAGCCCGTACCGCGCTTATTGCACCGGCGTAGCGTGGTCGCAAACCGTGCGCCTGGCACCCATCAGAAAAGGAAAAGCCCCAGGAATCTTGCGAGTTCCTGGGGCTGAATCCTGGTGGCCTGGGACGGAATCGAACCATCGACACGCGGATTTTCAATCCGCTGCTCTACCAACTGAGCTACCGGGCCAACGAAGAAGCGAGAGTATATCAAAGGGCCCTCTACCGCTCAAGCCCCCTTCCCAAAATTTTTGCTGCCGCGGCCGCCCTGCTTGCGGGGGCGTCCGCCTTACTCCCCTTTGTTCTTGCCGAGATCGACGCCGAGCTGCTTCAGCTTGCGATACAGGTGCGTGCGTTCGAGCCCCGTCTTTTCGGCCACGCGCGTCATGCTGCCGTTCTCGCGTGCGAGGTGATATTCGAAGTACGCACGTTCGAACGCGTCGCGCGCATCGCGCAACGGAATGTCGAACGAGATCGATGCGGTTTGCGCCGCCAGCGTGCCGCTACCGATGCCGTCGTTCGCGAGCGTCGGCAACGAGGCGGCCGAGGCCACCGCCGACGGACTCACCGGTTGCGCCGGTTTCGCCGCCGCGCCAGGCGCCGCAGGCGCCGGATTGCCGCGCGCGAGGCCCTGTTCGACCGCCTTCAGCAGCTTCTGCAACGCAATCGGCTTCTCGAGAAAATTGAGCGCGCCGATCTTGGTGGCTTCGACTGCCGTGTCGATGGTGGCGTGCCCGGACATCATGATCACCGGCATCGTCAGTTGCCCCTGCGCGGCCCATTCTTTGAGCAGCGTGACGCCATCGGTGTCCGGCATCCAGATGTCGAGCAGCACCAGGTCGGGTGCCTGGCGCAACCGGAACTCACGCGCTTCCTGCGCGTTCTCCGCTGCCTCGACGACGTGCCCTTCGTCGCTCAGGATCTCCGAGAGCAATTCCCGGATGCCCATTTCATCATCTACCACGAGGATGGTTGCCATTTACGCTGCCCTTGTCTGCACTGTTGCTTTTGTCATTCCCTGCGACGCGTTGCCATGCGCCGTTCGCGGCCCCCCTGCCCCAGGTGCCGCAACATCATCGTCTGCCAATTGAAGAAAGAGGATCGAAATCTGCGCGCCCTCGATCACATCGCCTGCTTTCAAACGGTTGCGAATGTCGATACGCGCGCCGTGCTCGTCGACGATCTTTTTGACCATCGCGAGGCCGAGCCCTGTTCCTTTGGCCTTGGTCGTCACGTAAGGTTCGAATGCACGCGTCAGAATGCGTGCGGGGAAGCCCGGTCCGTTGTCCGATACGGTCAGACGCACCGCGACGCGCACTTTGCCTTCCGCGTCGGGATCGCCATATTCTACTGTCCTCGTCTCGAGCAGCACACGTGGATGCTCGATCTCCGACACCGCATCCTGAGCATTCTGCAGCAGGTTGTGGATCACCTGGCGCAATTGCGTCGCATCGCCGCGGATTACCGGCAACGCAGCGAGTTCCACATGAATCGCACTCTTGCCTTCTTCGATGCCGTAAAGCGTGAGCACTTCGCTCGCCAGTTCGTTCAACTGCAGGTTGGCGAGCACCGCCGGCGGCGTGCGCGCGTAGTCGCGGAAGCTGTCCACCATCTGCTTCATCGCCGCCACCTGATTGACGATGGTGGTCGCGCCGCGCTTGAGCACCTCGGCGTCGGACGGCGTGAGCTTGTCCGCCAGCTTCATCTGCAAACGCTCGGCCGACAGCTGGATCGGCGTGAGCGGATTCTTGATTTCATGCGCGAGACGCCGCGCCACTTCGCCCCAGGCGATCGAGCGCTGCGCCGAGATCACGTCGGAGATATCGTCGAACACCACCACGTAGCCGGAGGTCTGCATGTCTTCGGCATCGCGATCGGTGGCCGAAACAAGACGAGCGCCACGCACCAGCAACGTCAGCGGTTCGGTTTCGCCGGGAACCTGCACCGAGAACTGCTGCTGCCAGTGGCCGCGGTCATCGTGACCGTCGCCGCTGGCCGCTTCGCGGTCGGCAAAGGCCTTGCGCACCATCGCTCCAAAATCGCTCAGCACGGTAATGCGGTCGAGCGCGGCACCGAGCGCCGACTGGAACTGTTGACGGAAGATGCGCTCCGCGCCGCGATTCGCGGTGGTCAGCCGGAACTGCCGGTCGAATACGAACACGCCTGCGGTCAGGTTGGCGAGAATACTCTCCAGATACGCCTTCGAATGCTCAAGCGCGATCCGGTTGTTTTCGACCGCCGCGCGCGCCTCGGAAAGCTGCCGCGTCATCGCATTGAACGACTGCGTCAGGAAGCCGAGTTCGTCACGCGACTTGATTTCGCGCTTCGGCGTGTAGTCGCCCTCGGTCACTTCCTTCGTGCCCTGCGCAAGCAGGAACAGCGGCCGCGCAAGCTGATTGCCGAGCGCGAGCGCGAGCATCATGGCGATGAAGGTCGCGAGGAACAGCGCGAGCGTCAGCGTGCCGATGTACATCTTGCGCAGACCCGTGCGGCCCAGCGCCTTTTCCTGGTACTCGCGATACGCGCGCTGCACCGCATCCGCATTGCGGGCCAGCGACGGCGACACCGGCTGCGTCAGTTGCAGGAAGCGCTCAGTGGGCTGCAGCAGCGACGCGTTCGAGTCCGGAATGCGCTGCACGATCCGCAACCGCAACGCACCCTTGCCGCCATTGGCGTTCGGATCGCCGTCCACCTCGCCTTCGATCGCGGCAAAACCGCGACCGCGGGCCTGATCGATCATCATCGGCGTCGGCAAGTCGTTGGGGACGAGCGTCACGGAGTTGCCCGACGCCTCGGCCACCACGTTCATGCCGCTCATGCCGCGCCCCGGTTCCAGGATCATCGCGTCCTGCACGCCGAACTGGTCGCGCAGACGCAGCAGCGTCAGCGTCGTTCCAGCGGCATCGGCGCTGGCAAGCTGTTCCGACATCAAGCGACCCTTGGTCTGCAGATCCGACAGCGACGCGTCGAGCATGCCGCGCCCCAGATTCAGCCCCGAGGTGAGTGCAGTCTCGACGTTCACGTCGAACCACGATTCGATACTGCGCGAGACGAACTGATACGACACAACGTAGATGATGCCGCCCGGCACTACGCCAACCAGCGCCATGAAGAACGCCAGCTTCGCCAATAGCCGCGTACCGAATTTACCCTTGCGCAGTCGGTAGATGATGATCAGGACGAGCGCCGTCACGACCATCAGGAAGATCAGCGCTACTGCAACGTTGGCCGCGTACAGCCATTGATAGTAACGGTCGAAGAACTCGGTATTCGCGCTCGCCGCAGCGAGCAACACCAGCAGCAGGACGGCCGTGACCGCCACCGTCGACACCAGCACGCGCACGACGATGCTGCTGACGCTGGCGGTACCGCGTACTTTATTTAGCACGTTCGGTCACCGTGAAAGTAAAACGCTTCCAGTCAGAAGAGAGATTCCAGTCGCGATTGTTCACAGCGTCGATCTGGAATGGCTTGGGCATCAGTGCGATGTCGAGTTGCATGCGCACGGACGCGGTATAGGTTTCGCCGTTCTGCACCTGATTGCGATCGATCACATGCCAGGAAGTGACATGCTGGATCACCGCCAGCGCGTCTTTCAACGTGCTGAAGCCGAGCTGCAGGCCACCGGTCGACACGCGGTACTCACGCGTGAGCGGCTGAAACGACAGGCGGATGCTCTGCGACACGCTCACCGGTTGCTCGTCGAACCAGTACCAGCGCGGCCGGCTCAGTTCGAAATCGGTCGTGAAGTAGAGCGGGATGCCTTTGTTGACGGCATCTTCGAGGTTGCTGTTGAGTTCGAAGTCAAACCGCGCATCGAGGCTCCAGCCGCTGCCGTCCGACTGCAGCGACGCGCGCTGTACCGCGATCGAATCGGCGTACGCCGCGCCGGGCGCGCTCAGCCAAAAGGCCAGCACCATCCAGAGCACGGCCACGAGCCGAAGCGGAAAAAGGCGTTTGATGGTCACCGTTTCTGAAAGCGCGCGTAGAAAAATCCGTCGTGATCTGGGTTCGAGCCGGTGTCCGGTCCCGCACGGGTACCGTCCGGAGCGCCGGCAGGCGCGCGGGCCGCTGTGGGCAACAGCTGCCCCGGCGCGTCCAATCGTACCGCATCCTGGTACTTGTCTCCAAACCACTGCGCCTGTAATTCACCCTCATCGGGAAAGATCGAGCACGTAACGTAAAGCAACTCGCCGCCGGGCTTCACCAGCGGCCAGAGTGCCGCCAGAATGCGCCGCTGTTCGGCGACGAGCGCTGGGATATCGGAGGCACGGCGCAACCAGCGGATGTCCGGATGGCGCCGGACGATGCCCGAGGCGGAACACGGCACATCGGCCAGAATGCGGTCGAAGGGGCGGTCGAGCGGATCGTGCCACTTCGCGGGGGCGCCGGCATCGCCGATGCGTACTTCAGCGTTCAGCCCGAGCCGCTGCAGGTTTTCGCCGATACGGCGTGCACGGCTCGCGTCGCTTTCAAGCGCAACCAGCTCGAGATTGGCCAGCTCGAGCAGATGACCCGTCTTTCCGCCGGGCGCAGCGCAGGCGTCCAGCACACGCATGCCGTCGCGCGCGCCGAGCCACTCGGCGGCGAGTTGCGCGCCGGCGTCCTGCACCGACACGATGCCGTCGTCAAAGCCGGGGATGCGGTCGACCGGCATCGGCGTGGTCAGGCGCACGGCGTGGTCGCCGGCGCGGGTAGCGTCGATATGGTGGTTCTGCAAGACCTGCAAATAGGCGTCGACCGTAGAGTGGCGCGCGTTGACACGCAGCGTCAGCGGCCCTTGCGTGTTGCCGGTTGCAAGTACGTCCTGCCAGTTGTCGGGCCACGCTTTGCGTACCGCGTCGATCCACCAGGCCGGATAGTTCCAGCGCGCAACTTCGTCGTCCTGGGCTGCGGCGAGGAGCGCGTCCCGCTCGCGCAAGAAGCTGCGCAGCACGGCGTTGACGAGACCCTTTGCAAA
The DNA here is from genome assembly GCF_026225065.1 of Paraburkholderia sp. Taxonomy (GTDB): domain Bacteria; phylum Pseudomonadota; class Gammaproteobacteria; order Burkholderiales; family Burkholderiaceae; genus Paraburkholderia. The sequence continues at coordinate 17,555 of NZ_JAMFSB010000369.1, forward strand.
CGAGAACTCGCGGCGCGCGGCAATCGCGTTGACGGCCTGATCGACGACGGTGAACGGTGAGTAAGCTGCTGTTTCTTCAGCGTCTGCGAGCAAGGCAAGCGCGCAGGCGAGCAGATTGGCGACGTGCGGCGGCGGCGCCTTGCGCACTAGCTTCGCGATCAACCAGTCCGCCGTTGCCAGGCGGCGCATGGTGCGGTACGAGATATCCTGCACCGCGCCGCGTGCGGCGGCGGCGCTGCCTTCGGGGGCCGACACGAAGACCGCCTGCAGCGCGGCGGGAAGCGCCGAGCCGAGTCGCACCGCGCCCACGGCCTGGGCCGCGCAGTCGAGCGCAAAACCCAGCGATTCTGGCGCGAGATGCAGCGCCGACAGGCGTGATTCGCGAGGACGCGACGAGGGCGAAACCGGACGCGTGGAAGGCTTTGAAGTCATGAACCAGGGCAAAGGCGGGCCGCACGGTGCGCGCGGCGCAAACTGCGCACATTGTAGCTTGGCGCGGTCGGCGGCCTGTTTGGGGGCGCGCGGCGGGGGTGCACAGCGGGGGGTGAGCAATGGGACTGACGTAAATGCGCAGCGTCCAGACATGCTAACGAAAAAAGGCGAGCTCATTGGAACTCGCCCTTCCCGGCTTTTGCCTCGCAGACGCCCCGTGTGCAGGCAGGCGCCCGCGCACGCCCTGCGCGATGCGGCTTATTCGAAGCGGCCCGTGCGCGCCATTTCCATCAGCCTTGCGATCCGTTCGTCAGTGGACGGGTGAGTCGAAAACAGGCTGGCCATGCCGCCGCCCGCGAGCGGATTCATGATCATCATCTGCGCGGTCGACGGGTGTGCTTCGGCCGTCGGGAACGGAATGCCGCTCGCGTAGCGATGGATCTTGTCGAGCGCCGATGCCAACGCCTGGGGGTCACCGGAAATCTGCGCGCCGCCACGATCCGCCTCGAATTCGCGAGCACGGGAAATAGCCATCTGGATCAACGCGCCGGCGATCGGCGCCAACAGCGCGACCGCGATGCTTGCGATGGGGTTGGCCCGACGGCCGTTTTCGTCACGGCCACCGAAGAACATCGCGAAATTCGCCAGCGCGGAGATCGCACCCGCCATCGTGGCCGAGACGGTCGAGATCAGGATGTCGCGGTGTTTCACGTGCGCGAGTTCGTGCGCCATGACGCCGCGCATCTCGCGCTCGGACAGCACTCGCAGGATGCCGGTGGTTGCCGCGACCGCCGCATGCTCTGGGTTACGGCCAGTGGCAAATGCATTCGGCGCGTCTTCGCTGATCAGGTAGACGCGCGGCATTGGCAGACTGGCGCGCGTAGCGAGTTCGCGCACCATCCGGTAGAACTGCGGCGCGCTGGTTTCGTCGACTTCCTGCGCGTTGTACATGCGCAGGACCATCTTGTCCGAAAACCAGTACGAGAAGAAGTTCATGCCGAGCGCGATCACGAACGCGATCATCACGCCGCGCGAGCCGCCGATCATTCCGCCGATCACGACAAAGAGGGCCGTGATCGCGGCCATCAACATCGCGGTTTTGACCCAGTTAAACATGTTCACCACTCCTTGCGCCGAATGCGGATTCATATCCAATGCTGCCTGATGGCAGCGATTTCATTGTAAGCTTATTGTTAGATATGGACGGGCAAGGAAAATTCAATCACCGCGATGCCGTGGCGAGCTTGAGCCCTAGTCCAACAAACGCGCTGCCGACACCTCGATCCAGCCACCGTTTCATGGCTGGCTTGCCGGAAAAACGCTGCGTGACGCTGCCCGCAATGTAGGCGACAAAACTGTTCCACACCATGCTCATGAGCACGAACACCGCGCCGAGCGTCAGGAATGCCAAGGCTTTGTGATCGCTGCCCGTAGTCACGAACTGCGGGAAAAACGATACGAAGAACAGCACCACCTTCGGGTTCAGGACGTTGGTCCAGAAGCCCTGCAGAAACAACTGTCGCAGCGACTTGGGCGCGCCGGCTGCACGTGCCGCTCCAGCAGCGCCTGCCTCCTCAGCCGTAGCGGGTTTGGTGAAAATCAGCCGCACGCCGAGATACATCAGGTACAGCGCGCCGACGAACTTGATCACAGTGAACGCGGTTGCCGACGCGGCGAGCAGCGCGGTCAATCCGAACGCGCAGGCAAGCGAGTGCACGCAGCAGCCCGCAGAAATCCCCAGCGCCGACATCAGACCCGCACCACGCCCTTGCGCAACGCTGCGCCCGACGATATACGCCGTATCCGGCCCAGGCGTAACGTTGAGCAGGAAAACAGCAACGACGAAAAATCCAAAATGGCTGATGCCGAACATCGAATCCTCACAGGGAAAATGCGGGTGGCCCGTTGCGTCCTCGCCGCCCGTTGCTCGCCGATGCTCAGCGCACGGAGGCAGGTTGTGGGGAAGCTCGGAACGGGCACCTATCAGGGAAGATTCTAACGCTCCCGGGCGGGCAGCGTGAGTCGGCCAAATGGCCTATGGAAAGCGGGCTGGAACGCCTGTTACTCTACTTCCGGCAGCGCGAAACGCTGCCCGGCGGCAAGCGTCGAGCCGGCGAGAAATTCGCGCACCGGCAGGCGCTTGCCGCCCGGCTTCTGCAGTTGCGTGACGCACAGCGCGCCCACGCCGCAAGCCACGAGCACACCTTCCGGCGAGACATCGAGGATCGTGCCCGGCTCCGCATTGCTTTGGGCCTGAGCAGGTGCGGCGGCCCAGATCTTCAGCGAAGTGTTGTCGAGCGTCGCCACGCCTCCCGGAAACGGATCGAACGCGCGCACCTGACGAGCCAGCACGGCAGCGGGACGCCGCCAATCGAGCGCGGCTTCGTGCTTGGCGATTTTCTCGGCGTAGGTGAAGCCTTCCTCAGGCTGCGGTGTGGCTACGAGCTTGCCGCTGCGTTCGAGTTCGGCCAGTGCCTCGACGACTAGCCGTGCCCCCGCTTCCGCCAGACGGTCGTGCAGCGTGGCGGTGGTGTCGTCGTCGTGAATCGGCGTGCGGACTTCGGAGATCATCGCACCGGTGTCGAGACCCACGTCCATCTGCATCAAGGTGATGCCGGTTTCGGTGTCGCCCGCTTCGATGGCGCGGTGGATCGGCGCGGCGCCACGCCAGCGCGGCAGCAACGATGCGTGAATATTGATGCAACCGTGCGGTGCGATGTCCAGCACTTCCTGCGGCAATATCAGGCCGTACGCCGCAACCACCATCACGTCATGCGGGGTGGCGCGCAGCAGGTCGATCGCAGCTGCGGCTTCGGCTGGGTATTTGCCGTTCCTGCGCAGCGAGGGCGGTTGCGCAACGCTCAGGCCGTGCTCCTCGGCGTAACGCTTGACCGCGCTGGCCTGCAGTTTCATGCCGCGACCAGCCGGCCGATCGGGCTGCGTCAGCACGAGCGGAACCGGAAAACCGGCTTCGTGGATAGCGGCCAGTGCCGCCGCAGAGAACTCCGGCGTGCCGGCAAAGATGACGCGCAACGAATGACTCATGTACGGGGGAGGTAGTCGGAATGGACGCGCATTACATTGCGTGTGCGAGCTTCTTCATCTTGCCCTTGATGCGAGTCTGTTTAAGTGGCGACAGATACTCGACGAACACGCGACCCATCAGGTGATCCATTTCGTGCTGGATACACACCGCGAGCAATCCTTCGCAGTCCAGCTCATATGTCTCGCCCTTCTCGTTGAGCGCACGCACGCGCACTTTCTCAGCACGTTCGACGTTGTCGTAGATCCCGGGCACTGACAGACAACCCTCTTCGTTGATCTTCTTCTCGTCGCTCGACCAGATGATCTCGGGGTTGATGAAGACATGCAGTTCGTCGTGCGTGTCCGACACGTCGATCACGACAACGCGCTCGTGCACGTCCACCTGAGTGGCTGCAAGCCCGACGCCGGGTGCCGTGTACATCGTCTCGGCCATATCTGCGACCAGTTTGCGGATGCGTTCGTTGACCGCTTCGACTGGTTTGGCGATCTTGTGCAGGCGCTTGTCCGGGTAATTGATGATGTTCAGTAAAGCCATGATCTTGAAGTTAATTTTAGGCGCCGCCGATGGGCGGAAAGGTCAAACACTCGCGTCACTGGCCATTCGGCTAGCTTGTGGGAGCGTCGCGTTACGCAGAGGATAGGTGGTGTCGAACCGGTTCGATTCAACGCGCCAGACTTTGCGCAAACGACGAGCCCGCGCGGGTGGGCGCGGCGCTGCAGTGATTTCGGATGATGAAAATTTTAGCATGGCGCCCGGCTGCCCGCTGGCCGTGCTCAAGGATGGATAAGCAATGCAGACTCTCCCTGCAACTGATAACGAAGTTGCCGCGTGGCTGCGCCTCTCGATGGCGCCGGGTTTGCGACCCGGCGCGCTGCGCGCCATGTTGAACGCTTTCGGCCTGCCGGCCGCGATACTCGAGCAGCCGTTTGCGCTCCTCGCGGCCGCCACCGACGAGGCCTCCGCCCGTGCAGCGCTCGCGCCGCCGGGCGCCGATTTCACGTGTTATCTGGACGCGGTGCTCACCTGGCGCGACCTGCCCGGCAATGCCATCGTGACGCTCGACGACCCGGCTTACCCGCCTGCCCTGTTGACGATGCCCGATCCTCCCGCGCTGCTATGTATAAAAGGCAGGCTCGATCTGTTGCACGCCAAGGGCGTCGCAGTGGTCGGCAGCCGCAGTGCCACGCCGCAGGGCGTCGAGGACGCCGAGCGGTTCGCTCGCGCACTCTCGGAAGCCGGGCTGGCGGTTGTGTCGGGGCTTGCACTCGGCATCGACGGGGCGGCGCATCGTGGCGCGCTGAGCGGTCGCGGCAGCACGATCGCGGTAATCGGCACCGGCGCCGACCTCGTCTATCCGGCCGCGCATCAACTGCTCGCACGGCAGATCGCGGCCGAGGGAGCCATCGTCTCGGAATGGCCGCTCGGCACACCTGCACGCGCCGCCAACTTCCCGCAGCGCAACCGGCTGATCGCAGGGCTGGTCGGTGGCGTGCTGATCGTCGAGGCCGCGATGCACTCCGGGTCACTCATCACCGCGCGCCTCGACAACGAAATGGGGCGCGACGTGTTCGCGCTGCCCGGCTCGATTCACGCGCCACTGTCGCGCGGATGCCACAGAATGCTGAAACAGGGCGCGAAACTGGTCGAGACGCCGGCGGAGATACTCGAAGAGCTTGGGTTCGTCGCCCCACCGCCATCTAAAGGCGATTTCACCGCCTTGTTTGAGGGTGGGAGGCCGTCACGGCAGACACCCACGCCGAAACCCACCGCGAGCGCGACTGACGCGTCAGAGCTCGCTCCAGAGGCGCAAAAGCTGCTCGCTGCGCTCGGTTACGCCCCGGCAACGCTTGAAATTCTTGCCACCCGCACCGACATGCAGGAAGCAACATTACAAAGCACCCTGCTGCAGCTCGAGTTGGCCGGCCATCTGACGGTTTTACCAGGCAGCCAGTTCGCCCGGGCGAGCCACGGCTGAGCGCAGGGTTAATCGCGGCAGAGTACGCGCCATGCTACATTCGCGCCAAAGCACCTGACACCAGTACGCAAGGAACCGACATGCCCGCGCTGAACCTCGACACCGACCTGGACCGGATCGCCGAGCGCGTCAATGACCACGAGACACTGTTCGTGGCGTGCCTGTGCGCGGAGTGGTGCGGAACCTGCCGGGATTACCGCGACGCGTTCGATCGGTTGGCGGACAAGCATCCGGAAATCTGTTTCGCGTGGATTGATATCGAAACCCACGCCGATCGCTTCGACGACCTGGACGTAGAAAATTTTCCTACGATTCTGATAGAGGACGGCATCACTACGCGGTTTTTCGGCACCGTGCTGCCCCAGGCGGCCATCGTCGACCGGATGCTGGCCGATCTGACCGCGTTGCCCGGCGTGACCGGCGCGCCGAAGTTGAGGCCGGCCCTGGCCGTGGCCTGAACGGCGCATTTTGACCCGCAGTCTTATGGCACGGGCGTTGCGAACAGTCTGCACTGCGTCCGCCGCCGCTTGCTCAATAGATAGACACGCAATTATGATGGGCCGCTTTTTAAGGCACTTGACACGCCCCTTTCACGGCGTGTGCTATAAAGCGGTCGTTAATGGGTCGCAAACCTAGGGGTCGTAAGCCCAAGGCCTAAACCCGATCTACCAACTCATACCCAGTCATGTCCAAAGCACTGATCATCGCCGAAAAGCCTTCCGTCGCGAATGACATCGCGCGGGCTTTGGGCGGTTTTACCAAGCATGACGAATACTACGAAAGTGACGATTACGTCCTTTCCTCGGCAGTCGGCCACTTGCTCGAAATCGCCGCGCCCGAAGAATATGAAGTCAAGCGCGGCAAGTGGAGTTTCGCCAATCTGCCCGTCATCCCCCCGCATTTCGACCTGAATCCGATTGCAAAAAGCGAATCGCGGCTCAAGGTGCTGACCAAGCTGCTCAAGCGCAAGGACGTCGAGCATCTGATCAACGCATGTGACGCGGGGCGCGAAGGTGAGCTGATTTTCCGCCTGATCGCACAGCACGCCAAAGCCAAACAGCCGGTCCAGCGTCTGTGGCTGCAATCGATGACCCCCGCGGCCATTCGCGACGGTTTTGCCCGTCTGCGCAGCGACGAAGAAATGCAGCCGCTCGCCGACGCCGCACGCTGCCGCTCAGAGGCGGACTGGCTGGTCGGCATCAACGGCACCCGCGCCATGACGGCGTTCAACAGCAAGGGTGGCGGCTTCTTCCTGACCACGGTCGGGCGGGTGCAGACGCCGACGCTGTCGATCGTGGTCGAGCGCGAAGAAAAGATTCGCCGCTTCGTGCCGCGCGACTATTGGGAAGTGAAAGCGGACTTCGTCTGCGCGGCGGGCTTCTACGAAGGCCGCTGGTTCGACCCGAAATTCAAGCGCGACGAATTCGACCCGGAAAAGCGCGACTCGCGTCTGTGGGCGCTGCCCGCCGCCGAGACGATTGTCGCGGCGTGTCGCGGCCAGATCGGCACTGTCACGGAAGAATCCAAGCCGACCACGCAACTGTCGCCAGCGCTGTTCGACCTGACGAGCTTGCAGCGTGAGGCAAACGGCCGGTTTGGCTTCTCGGCGAAGAACACGCTGGGTCTGGCTCAGGCGCTGTACGAACGGCACAAGGTGCTCACGTACCCGCGTACCGATGCCCGCGCGCTGCCCGAAGACTATATGGAAACGGTCACGCAGACGCTTGGCATGCTCAAGGAAAGCAACAACTACCTGCCGTTCGCCAAGCAGGTGTTGGACAAGGGCTGGGTGAAGCCGAACAAGCGCATCTTCGATAATTCGAAGATCAGCGACCACTTCGCAATCATCCCCACCCTGCAAGCGCCCAAGAACCTGTCCGAACCCGAGCAGAAGCTTTACGACCTCGTCGTGAAGCGCTTCCTGTCCGTGTTCTTCCCGGCCGCCGAATTCAAGGTGACGACGCGGATCACGGAAGTGGTCGGCCATCACTTCAAGACAGAAGGCAAGGTGCTGGTCGAACCGGGCTGGCTGCAGGTCTATGGCCGCGAAATCAGCGGTGAAGACGCCAACCTCGTGCCGGTCCAGAAGGACGAGAAGGTCAAGACCGACAAGATCGCCGCGCTGCAACTGGTGACCAAACCACCGGCTCGCTATAACGAAGCGACCTTGCTGTCGGCCATGGAAGGCGCGGGCAAGCTGGTGGAGGACGACGAACTGCGCGAGGCGATGGCCGCCAAGGGCCTCGGTACGCCAGCCACGCGCGCGGCGATCATCGAAGGTCTGCTCGGCGAAAAGTATCTGATTCGCGAAGGCCGCGACCTGATCCCCACCGCCAAGGCATTCCAGCTGATGACGCTGCTGCGTGGGCTCGGCGTCAAGGAACTGACCGCGCCTGAGCTGACCGGCGAGTGGGAGTACAAGCTCTCGCAGATGGAGCGCGGCAACCTGCATCGCGACGCGTTCATGCAGGAAATCGCCCGCATGACGCAGACCATCGTCAAGCGTGCGAAGGAATACGACTCGGATACGATCCCCGGCGACTACGCGACGCTGCAAACGCCGTGTCCGAATTGCGGCGGTCAGGTGAAGGAAAACTACCGGCGCTTTGCGTGCTCGAAGTGCGAGTTCTCGATTTCGAAGATTCCGGGTGGGCGGCAATTTGAAATTCCGGAAGTCGAAGAACTGCTGCAGAACAAGACCATCGGGCCGCTGTCGGGCTTCCGCAGCAAGATGGGCCGACCGTTCTCGGCGATCCTCAAGCTCTCGCTCGACGACGAGATCAAGAACTACAAGCTCGAGTTCGACTTCGGTCAGGATTCCGGCGGCGAAGACGGTGAGGTCCCCGACTTCTCCGACCAGCAACCGGTAGGCGCATGTCCGAAGTGCAAGGCGCATGTGTTCGAGCACGGCATGAGCTACGTCTGCGAGAACTCGGTCGCCAATCCGAAGACTTGCGACTTCCGCTCGGGCAAGGTGATTCTCCAGCAGGAGATCACGCGCGAGCAGATGGGCAAGCTGCTGGCAGAAGGCCGCACCGATCTGCTGACGAACTTCAAGTCGTCTCGCACCGGCCGCAACTTCAAGGCGTTCCTCGTCAAGCAGAGCGACGGCAAGATCGGCTTCGAGTTCGAGAAGAAAGAGCCGTCGGCGAAAACGGCTGCCAAGACTGCAGCGGCTGCTGCCGCTAAGGCAGCAGCCGGTACCGCGACGGAAACGGACGACGACGTAGTGGTGGCCGAGAAGGCTGCGCCGGCAAAGAAGGTCGCAGTGAAGAAAGCGCCGGCTACGAAAACGGCCGCGGCCAAGAAAGCACCTGCAAAGAAGGCTCCGGCGCGCAAGACTGGTTCGTAAGCGTTACTTGAGCACGGAGCAAGCACAACTGCACGCACGGCCCGAAACTGCGGTGAAGTCAGTGACGTAAGTCACCGCGCAGAAACTAAAAAGGCACAGTCTCCGTAGGAGGCCGTGCCTTTTTGTTACCTACCAAATCATCTCAGAGCGACGACAGCACCGCCGGCCGAGCCCGCGGCGAAGACGGCGTCTTGGACGGCAGCTTCGGCGAAATCTCGCTATCCAGCAAACGCGACAACGGCTCAGCACCGTCGAACGCTTCCGGCGGCATCATCTCCGAGTCCACGCCGGAAACCGAGACCGGCCATCCTTGACCGTCCTTGATCCACTGCTCACCGAGCAGGCTGTTCGGCGTCTGGCTGAAGTGCTCGACCAGATGGTCGATGAACGTACGCACCTTGGCCGGCAAGTGGCGGCGGCTTGGGTATGCAATGTTGATCTCGACCTGCGGCAAGCGGTATTCGCCCAACAGACGCACCAGACGGCCACGCGTCATGTCACGGCCAATCAGGTAGCTAGGCAAAATCGCAATGCCCATGCCGAGCAGCGAGAACTGACGCAGCATTTCCGTGTTGTTGGCGACGATCACGTTCGTCGGACGCACCCGTACTTCGCCATCCGGACCGGTAAAGACCCGCTCATCGCCCCAATACTCGGACGGCAACGACAGGCACGGATGCTCCAGCAGATGCTCAGGACGCGTCGGCGTGCCGTGCTTCTCAAGGTAAGCGGGCGTTGCGCACACGGTCATGCAACCCGTGGTCAGACGCCGCGTGACGATGCTCGCGCTGCGCATCTGCCGCGCGATCACCACGCCCACGTCGAAACCTTCTTCAACCAGATCGACCTGACGGTCGACCAGCGTGACATCGGGAATCACTTTCGGATAGCGCTCGGCGTAGGTCTGCAACACGGGCGCCAGGTTATGCAGCCCGAACACCACGGGCGCGACGATGCGCAAGCTCCCGACCGGTTCGTGATTGCGCGCCACCACCATCTGCTCCACATCTTCCAGTTCGTCGAGAATCTGGCGCGCGCGCTCCAGGTACACCTGTCCCGACTCGGTCAGCGAGAGGCTGCGGGTTGTACGATTGAGCAGACGCGTACCGAGTCGGCCTTCGAGATCGGCTACGTGGCGAGTGGCCACGGCGTTGGAAATATCCATTGCGCTGGCTGCGCGGGCAAAACTGCCGAGATCCGCCACCCTGACGAAAACTCGCATTGATTGCAAATGATCCATAAGACAACTCCTGCCGTGTTGCAGCTTCCTGACCAAACCAATGTGAGCAGTGAAGCGAACTGGGAATGCTCTTACGACTCCTGAAATCGTGGAGAAGTTGCTCAAGAACGGGGTTTTTTATTAGGTTTCATATCACCGTACTCCTCAGCGTAGTCGATGCGCATCGATTGTTCCTCTTGACGAAACAATATGCTGCGGTGCATTCAGGACTATGTTTATTGCCGGAACAGCGAAAGCTCCGCGATAACCTGTCTGAAGTAGGTTGAAATTGGGGCCTCAGCGGTAGAAAACAAAAAAACCGCCCGGAGGCGGTCTCAATTTAGGAGTGAGCACTCACATTTTTAAGCGGTCAATCGTTCCTCAAGCGCCGTTTTGGTGTCGCGCAGTGCTGCCGGCAAATTTTGCTGCAGTGTGTCAAAGAGTTCTGCGTGCAAGGCGAGCTCTGCGCGCCACGCCGCGTCGTCGACCGAGATCACCTGTTCGAACTGTGCCTTGGTGAAATCGAGACCGCGCCAGTCGATGTCCTCGTAGTGCGGTGAGACCCCGAACGCGTGCTCTTCGCCTTCCGCTGCCCCTTCGATCCGGCCAACCATCCAGCTCAACACGCGCATGTTCTCGCCGAAGCCCGGCCAGACGAACTTGCCGTCCGCGCCTTTGCGGAACCAGTTCACGCAGAAGATTTTCGGCAGCTTCGCGTTCAGTTGCTCGAGCCGCTCGCCGGTTTCCAGCCAGTGCGCGAAATAGTCGCCCATGTTGTAACCGCAGAACGGCAGCATCGCGAACGGGTCACGCCGCACGACGCCCTGCTGTCCCGCAGCCGCGGCGGTAGTTTCCGAGCCCATGGTGGCCGCCATATAGACGCCTTCGACCCAGTTGCGCGCCTCGGTGACGAGCGGGACAGTGGTTGAGCGCCGTCCACCGAAAATGAACGCGTCGATTGGGACGCCGGCCGGGTTTTCCCAATCCGCATCGATCGACGGGCATTGCGACGCGGGCGCAGTGAAGCGCGCGTTCGGATGCGCCACCTTGCGCCCGGTCTCCTCCCCGATAGCCGGCGTCCAGTCCTTACCCTGCCAATCCGTCAGATGCGCGGGCGCCTCGTCGCTCATGCCCTCCCACCAGACATCGCCATCGTATGTCAGCGCTACGTTGGTGAAGATGACGTTTTCCTTCAGCGTCGCCATCGCGTTGAAGTTTGTTTTCTCGCTGGTGCCCGGCGCGACGCCGAAATAGCCGGCTTCAGGATTGATTGCGTAGAGGCGACCGTCTTTGCCCGGCTTGATCCATGCAATGTCGTCGCCGATGGTCGAGATTTTCCAGCCGTTCAGACCTGCCGGCGGAATCAGCATCGCGAAGTTGGTCTTGCCGCAGGCGGACGGAAACGCTGCCGCCACGTGGTGCTTGCGCCCTTCCGGCGAGGTCACGCCGAGAATCAGCATGTGCTCGGCGAGCCAGCCTTCGGCGCGGCCCATCGTCGAGGCGATGCGCAGTGCGAAGCACTTTTTCCCAAGCAGCGCGTTGCCGCCGTAGCCCGAGCCGTAGCTCCAGATCTCACGCTGTTCGGGGAAATGGACGATGTATTTGGTGTCGTTGCACGGCCAAGGCACATCCTGCGCGCCCGCAGCGAGCGGTGCGCCCACCGAATGAACGCACGGCACGAAATCGCCGTCGGTGCCGAGCACGTCGTACACCTTGCGGCCCATGCGCGTCATGATGCGCATATTGGTGACCACATAAGGGCTGTCGCTCAGTTCGACGCCAACATGGGCGATCGGCGAGCCCAGCGGGCCCATCGAAAACGGCACCACGTACATCGTTCGGCCGCGCATCGAGCCGTCGAACAGGCCGTCGAGCGTCGAGCGCATCTCCGCCGGCGCGATCCAGTTGTTCGTGGGGCCAGCATCTTCGCGACGCTGCGAGCAGATGAAGGTCCGGTCCTCGACACGCGCGACGTCCGACGGATCGGACCACGCGAGATAGGAATTCGGACGTTTGGCGGGATTGAGCTTTCTGAGCGTGCCGGCCGCGACCATCTGCGCACACAGACGCTCGTATTCTTCGTGCGAGCCGTCGCACCAGACGATCTGGTCTGGTTTGGTCAGCGCCGCGACGCGCTCCACCCAGTCGATCAGTTTGCGGTTTTTGACCCAGACAGGCGCCTCAATGGCCGGGAGTCCTGCAAAAGCGGAATGATTCATCGAGCTGTCTCCGTTTCGTTTGTAAGCAAAAAGAAAAACGGTCCAAGCCCAACGACGCTGCGTGCGAGAGGCGTCAATCCAGTCGCGCCGGCTAATCGGCGCACGATTGTGCAGGTCGTGATAGGCCATGCAGCCTGTTGCGCAGCGCCGTCTGCAAGCAGCCCTCTGCAACCGTCTGTAAAGCGGCTTGCATCGACACGCAACAAACTGTTAAAAACGATGTCAATCTGCCTTTGCGTGGTAATGCCATCTTCGCGGCACTTTCTACGATAAGGCATCCATCCAAACCAGCGTGTGACCTACCTCACATGGTGGGACAGCCAGCTTAACACTCCGTTCCGCACCGTCATGGTGCGTCGCAAAACACCAAGACTATGAAGATTGCCATCCTCGACGATTACCAGGACGCCGTCCGCAAGCTCGACTGCTTCCAATTGCTCGCAGACCATGACGTCAAAGTGTTCAACAACACAGTGCGCGGTCTCGGGCAACTGGCCAGCCGTCTGTCGGAAGTCGATGCGCTGGTGCTGATCCGCGAACGCACCCGCATCAACTCGCAACTGCTGGACAAACTCCCGCATCTGCGCATGATCAGCCAGACCGGCAAGGTATCGAGCCATGTCGATCTGGCCGCCTGTACCGAGCGCGGCATCGCCGTGCTGGAAGGCAGCGGCTCGCCAATCGCGCCGGCCGAGCTGACGTGGGCTCTCATCATGGCTGCCCAGCGACGCATCCCACAATACGTGGCAAACCTTAAGCAAGGGGCTTGGCAGCAGTCGGGGCTGAATACTTCGGCGCTGCCGCCGAACTTTGGTCTGGGCCAAGTTCTGCGTGGTCAGACCCTCGGGATCTGGGGTTACGGCAAAATCGGTCGTCTGATTGCGGGGTATGGCAAGGCGTTCGGCATGAACGTTCTGGTCTGGGGGCGCGGCAGCACGCTCGAAGCGGCGCGTGCCGATGGTTACGGTGTTGCCGAAAGCCGCGAGGCGCTGTTCGAACAGAGCGATGTGCTTTCGTTGCATCTGCGCCTGCACGACGACACGCGCGGCATCGTCAAGCAGGAAGACCTGCTGCGGATGAAGCCGACCGCACTGCTTGTGAATACGAGCCGGGCCGAACTGCTGGAAGAGAATGCGCTGGTCAATGCGCTAGCGCGAAACCGGCCCGGGATGGTCGCGATCGACGTCTATGAAAGCGAGCCGATTCTGCAGGGCTACAGCCTGCTGCGGATGGAAAACGTGATCTGCACGCCGCACATCGGGTACGTCGAGCGTGAGAGCTACGAGTTGTATTTCAGCGCGGCGTTCCAGAATATTCTGGCGTTCGACGCAGGCGATATGTCGAGTGTGGCGAATCCTGAGGCGTTGCAGGGCGGGCGCCGGCGGTAAGGACAGAGGGCGGCGGCCTTTGCGTGTTTTGGTCCTTGCCGCCAAACAACCTCCCGTTGCCGGCTTTGCCGTCAGGTCAATCGTATAGCGCGGCTTCAAGCAACTGCGGCATGTGCTCGAGGAACTGCTCACCGTCCGCGCGGCCGAGGTTGTACGCGTGCTGCATCTGGGACGGGCTCGTGTAATCCCAACTGGAGATGGGCACTTTGCGCGACGGCTGCACATACAGCCGCTGCTGCGCACCGTGCGGCACGACGAACATCTGGGGTCGGGGATAGAGGCGCGTGACCATCACGAGCACGTTGCCCGGCGTGTCATCGAGCGCGCCGACCGGCACGTTGTCGACCATCCCGCCATCGAGGACCGGCCGGCCGTTGCGCCGCAGGACCGGCGTGAAGGGCGGCGTCGAAGACGATTGCAGGATCAGATCCGCGAGATCCTCAACACTTGCGCAATCCTGCGCCCGCACGAATTCCGGGTGGAAACCTAGCGTCTGACCGAGCGTGGGATGCAGCGTCTTGCGGACATATTTCTCGATGTTGTACGCGATCAAGCCCGCAGCGACCGCAGTGCGTGCGCCGAGCCAACGCGGCAGATGCGACACGCCGATGCGGATTTCAGGCGCCTGCGCGAGTGACGCAAACTTTTCGCCGTAGATGTCGAGGAGTGCCTTGCGGTAGATCCGATAGTGAGGAAACACTGACTCGCGACGTAGCAGATTGCCCCAGTAGGCATTCCGGGTATTGTGGCGCAGTGCGTCTTCGTAGTAGCGCATGACCCAGTCGGAATCGCGCGTGTAGAGCATGCATGCCGTGGCCGCGCCCGCCGAGATCCCCGTGATCACGCGCGGCCGGATCTTCAGTTCCGGCTGCACGATGTCCCAGAATCCCGCCTGCCACCAGCAGCGATTGCCACCGCCCGCGAATACGACCTGATCGAACATTGCTTCGTTTTCCCCTGGAATCTGACGCGCGGCGTTTAGGAGAGCAGCGCGTAGGTGGTGGTGGCGTGGACCGCCATCTTGCCGTCCTCGTCGAATAGTTCGACTTCGCCGAACACGAGGTTGCGGCCCATCCGTAGCACGCGCGCGGTGATCAACACGTCACCCTTGCGCACTGCGCGCATGAAGCTGATGTTCAGCGAGACGGTGGTCATTGGTTTGAAGCCGTCGAGGGCGGCGGAAATAGCGACGATCATCGCCGTATCGGCCGCCGCCATGAAGACCTGGCCGCAGATCACGCCGCCGGAGTGGCGCAGCTCGCCAGAAAACGGCAAGCGCATCGTCGCACTCTCCTCGTCGACCTTCACGGGGGTCAGGGCAAGCGTGCGCACCCACGGCGCCAGCACGCGGTCGAATAGCTCTGCTATCGCTTTGTCATCCATCGCTTGTCCCCGTTGAACCGCGTGAGGCGTCGCGCGGCATGGTCTGGCAACATAATACCGGGACGGTAGAAAGTGCGCGTTTTTGGAATCTGACGGGCCCGGCGCTTAAGCAAACGACCGGTGTCACGAATTTTTTTAAGAAATCTGCTAAAGGGGTCTTGGCAACTTAAAAAAAGTCCTTCATAATTCGCAGTCTGTTGGGGGCGTTAGCTCAGTTGGTAGAGCAGCGGACTCTTAATCCGTAGGTCGAGTGTTCGAGTCACTCACGCCCCACCAAGAAATTCCAGCAAAAAGCCCGGTCCTCGTGACCGGGCTTTTTGCTTTCTGGGATTCGTGTAGGCACTGCGTATCCACATCCCTCGGGCGCAACTTCACGACAACGTGCTCCAAGGCAATCTACTACAGGCTTGTTGCTGACAGCCTTCCGCCTCACCTAAAACCCTCCTCATCCAATCTTCGCCAAAGCGCGGCGTCCCGATCGGATTAGCTCGTCCCGCCCCAATTCCCCTTGCATCTTCCCAAAATACTGTATAAATTCACAGTGTGTATGTTCATACAGGGGTAGAGCAATGAACCAGCTTATCCGCATCCTGAACGACGACGACCGCGAGACACTCGCCTGGCTGTGCAAGCATGCCGGC
>NZ_JAMFSB010000370.1 GCF_026225065.1 Paraburkholderia sp.
ACGGAGTGCTTAACAACGCACTACAGGCGCTGCATTTCACCTCTGAGCCGATTCGGCTAGTTTTCACCATGACCGGCGTGGTGATTGCACTCACGCACGTACTGGTGCCCTTTATGGTGATGTCGGTGTGGGCAACGCTGAAAAAGCTCGATCCGCAGGTCGAATGGGCCGGCTTGTCGCTTGGCGGTTCGCCGCTGCGGGTATTCCGGCGAGTCGTGCTGCCGCAGATATTGCCAGGGGTGCTGTCGGGTTCGATCATTGTGTTTGCGTTATCTGCCTCGGCGTTCGCCACGCCTGCGCTGATTGGCGGCCGACGACTGAAGGTGGTTGCAACAGCAGCCTACGACGAGTTCATCGGCACGCTCAACTGGCCGCTCGGCGCGACGATCGCGGTGTTGCTGCTGATCGCCAACGTGGCGATTGTGATGGGCTGTAGCCGGCTCGCCGAACGCCGTTTCAAGCACATCTTCGATTGATGCAGAGGACGCCATGAAGCAAAACGGATTCTGGGGCCTCCTGTTCAACGCACTGTTTCTCGCGTTTATCCTTGCGCCGCTCGTCGTAGTGGTCGCTGTATCGTTCACCGACAAGGGCTATATCTCGATGCCGTTCGACGGCGCGTCGCTGCGCTGGTTCAGAGCGATCCTTGAGAATGAGGACATCGTCGACGCGTTCTGGCTGTCGGTGCGCCTCGCGCTGGTGGCGGCGACGCTCGGCGTCGCGCTCGCGGTGCCCGCGGCGCTGGCGATTGCACGTTACCGCTTTCCGGGTCGCGGCGCGCTCACCGGTTTCTTCCTCTCGCCGATGATGATTCCGGCCGTAGTACTCGGCATCGCGTTCCTGCGTTTTCTAAGCATGCTCGGACTGGGCGGATCATTCTGGTCGCTGTGCGCGACTCACGTGATCATCGTCGTGCCGTATGCACTGCGGCTCGCGTTGTCGTCGGCTGTGGGGCTCGATCGCGACGCCGAGCGCGCCGCCTTATCGTGCGGCGCAAGCCGCTTCACCGCGTTTCGCCGCGTCGTGCTGCCGATGATCCGCACGGGCGTGGTCGGCGGCTGGGTGTTGTCCTTCATTCAAAGCTTCGATGAGTTGACCATGACCATTTTTGTCGCGACGCCGGGCACGACCACGTTGCCTGTCGCGATGTACAACCAGATCGCGCAAACGATCGATCCTTTGGTGGCTTCCGTGTCGACGGTGTTGATCGCCGGTACGGTTGTCCTGATGCTGGTGCTGGACCGGATGGTCGGTCTGGATCGCGTCCTGATCGGAGAAACACGATGACAGTGGTGGATGTAGCCGAAAGCCCGGACGTGCTGGTGGTAGGCGGCGGCCTGGTCGGTACGGCGGTGGCGTATGGGCTTGCCAGAGAAGGCGCGAAGGTGACCGTACTCGACGAAGGCGACGGTGGCTTTCGTGCTTCGCGCGGCAACTTCGGTCTGGTGTGGGTGCAAGGCAAAGGCTATGGCCTGTCGCCTTACGCGCGCTGGACACGCAGTTCGGCTGACCGCTGGCCGGCGCTTGCGGCAGCTCTGCTGGAGGAAACCGGCATCGACGTGGCGCTGCGGCAGCCGGGCGGCTTTCACATCTGCTTCTCGGACGAGGAACTGGCCGAACGCAACAAGCGCCTTGGCATATTGAAGTCGGAGCTGGGCGGCGATTACCCCTATCAACTGCTCGATTCCAAAGAATTGCGTGAGCGTTTGCCTGCAATCGGATCCGAGGTGATCGGCGCGAGTTATACGCCGATGGACGGCCACGTGAATCCGCTCAAGCTGTTGCGCGCGTTGCACGATGCGATGCAGCGGCGCGGTGTGACGCTTGTCAGCAGCAGCCAGATCGGCCGTATTGCGCCAGAGGAGGGCGGCTTTGCCGCGCATGGACGCAACGGCGTGTGGCGCGCGCCGCGGATCGTGCTGGCCGCGGGCCTTGGCAACAGCTCGCTGGCGCCGCAGGTCGGACTGCATGCGCCGGTGAAACCGAATCGCGGGCAGATCCTCGTCAGCGAGCGCGTTGCGCCGTTTCTGCATCATCCGACGATCAACGTGCGGCAGACCGACGAGGGCTCCGTGCAGTTAGGCGATTCGATGGAGGAGGTCGGCTTCAACGACTTCACGACGACCGACGTGCTGTCGAATATTGCGCGCCGTGGCGTGAGAGCTTTTCCGTTTCTGAAAGATGTCCGCCTGATCCGCATGTGGGCAGCGTTGCGCGTATATAGCCCCGATGGCTTTCCGATCTATGAGCAGTCGTCGCAGTATCCGGGAGCGTTTGTCGTGACCTGTCACAGCGGGGTGACGCTGGCTGCCGCCCACGCGCTGCGCATTGCCCCTTGGGTCGTGGGCGGCGCGATGCCCGATGAGCTCAGCGTGTTTCCCGGTGGCCGCTTTCTCGCGTCTAAAAAGATCCTTAGTCATGCTTGATACAAGACTCCGATATGACTTCCAAACCGCTTTTCAGGGTGCTTGCCCCGCTTGCGCCTGCCGTAGCAGATGCCACCGTCCATATCTGGTTCAACGATGAACCGCTTGAGGTGCCCGGCGGTCGCTCAGTGGCCGCCGCATTGCTCGCCGCCGGTGTGCAGCGTTTTCGCGCTACGCCGGTCACCGGTGCGCCGCGTGCTCCGTATTGCATGATGGGCGCGTGCTTTGAATGTCTCGTCGAGATCGACGGCGTGCCAAGCCGGCAAAGCTGTCTGGTGACGGTACAGGACGGCATGCGGATCCACTCGCAGGAGGGTGCGCGCGACCTGCCGTTCAGCTCCGATCCGGCGCCATCGCAATCCATCAAGGAGAATTCCGATGCTCGTTGAACCGGTCGATGTCGCGGTGATCGGCGCCGGGCCTGCAGGGCTCGCTGCGGCGACGCGGGCTGCGGGAGCGGGCCTCACGGTGGTGCTGCTCGACGAGCAGGAGACGGTCGGAGGACAGATCTATCGGGCGATCGAGCGCAGCGATGCGCAACGTCGCGAGATCCTCGGCCCGGACTACGTCGCAGGCGCGGCGTTAGCGGATGCCTTCGCGCGCAGTGGGGCGCGTTATGAGCCGAACGCCTCGGTCTGGCAAGTCACGCGCGAGCGCTCCGTGCATTACCTGAAGGATGGAAAAGTCGGCAGCTTCGAGGCGAAGCGTGTCGTGCTTGCAACCGGTGCGCTCGAGCGGCCTTTTCCGATTCCAGGCTGGACGCTGCCCGGTGTGCTGACCGCTGGCGCCGCGCAGATCCTCCTGAAGAGCGCCGGCGAGGTGCCGACGGAGCCGCCGGTGCTGGTCGGCTGTGGCCCGTTGCTCTATCTGCTCGGTTGGCAATACGTGCGGGCGGGCGTGCCGATTCGCGCGCTGGTCGACACCACGCGCCATGAAGACCGCTGGCGCGCCAAGCGTCACATGATCTCGGCGTTGCGGGCGTGGCCGTATCTGGCCAAGGGTTTGCAATTGCTCCGCGCGCTGCGCGAGGCAGGCGTGCCGATTCACGAGGGCGCCGACGATCTGCGCATCGAAGGTACTCCGGGTGATGATGGCACCGAACGGGCACACGCGTTGAGCTTCTCGGTGCGCGGTGTGCCGCAGCGGATCGAGGCTAATGTCTTCCTGTTGCATCAGGGCGTCGTGCCGAATACGCAGTTCAGCTGGTCGCTGCGCGCGACGCATCATTGGGATGACGCGCAATTATGCTTCACGCCGCAGACCGACGAATGGGGCGAGCTCGACCTCGCCGGCATCTTCGTTGCCGGAGACGGTGGCGGGATTGCCGGGGCGCAGGCAGCTGAGGCGCAGGGCGAACTGAGCGCGCTGGCGATTGCCGCCCAGTTAGGTGCAATCGACCAGACGACGCGTAACCGCAGCGCGGCTCCGTTGCTGCGCCGCCTCGCCGAAGTACGGCGTATCCGTCCGTTCCTCGACACTTTGTACCGGCCGCGCGACGAGAATCGCGTGCCGCGGGACGACGTGCTGGTATGCCGCTGCGAGGAGGTGACGGCTGGCGATGTGCGCCGCTTCGTGGAACTCGGCTGTCAGGGCCCCAATCAGGCCAAGTCATTCGGCCGCTGTGGGATGGGTCCGTGCCAGGGACGCTTGTGCGGGCTGACCGTCACCGAAGTGATCGCCGATGCGCGCAAGGTGTCGCCGGCCACCGTCGGCTATTACCGCATCCGGCCGCCGATCAAGCCGCTCACGCTCGGAGAGCTCGCTGGTGAATAGCGCAGCGGTCAGCGAAGCCGACGTGCTGGTGATTGGCGGTGGACTGCACGGATCGAGCAGCGCGTTCTATCTGGCGAGCCGTGGCGTGCGCGTCAAGGTGCTCGAAGCGGACTACGTTGGCCGTCATGCGTCGGGTGTCAATGCGGGCGGTGTGCGCACGCTCGGCCGGCCGTTGCCGGAAATCCCGCTGGCGTTGATGTCGCGTGAGATCTGGCACAACATCGTTGCGACCGTCGGCGACGATGCCGGTTTCGTGCCGTCGGGCCAGATGAAAATCGCCGAGAGCGAGGCCGAGCTCGACGAGTGCCGCGCTCGTGTGGCGTTGCTCGAGGCGCAGGGCTTTACTCATGAGAAGATCATCGACCGCGCGACCGTCCACGAACTGGAACCCGCGCTCGCGCCACATGTGACCGGCGCGATCTGGGTCGAGCGCGACGGTTATGCGTTGCCGTACCG
>NZ_JAMFSB010000371.1 GCF_026225065.1 Paraburkholderia sp.
GAATTGCGGCTGGCGGTCGCTATTGACCGGCTGACCGGACGGCGCGGCGTCGGCCTGCGCCGCTCTTGTTGTAGACGGTTGCTCGTCGGCATCAGCCTCGTGATCCGCTCCAGGCCCGGAGAG
Organism: Paraburkholderia sp.; assembly: GCF_026225065.1. Taxonomy (GTDB): domain Bacteria; phylum Pseudomonadota; class Gammaproteobacteria; order Burkholderiales; family Burkholderiaceae; genus Paraburkholderia. Next base: position 124 of record NZ_JAMFSB010000371.1, read on the forward strand.
AGGGATTGAGGTCATCACATAGCTCCCGATTGCATTTCAACATGCAGCCGCGAGAGGTCGCGGGTGGGTCGGCGCGAAACGCATAGACTGGCGCGCGCGCCTCATCACCAGCAAGGTTTGATCCCGCCTACGGTTCAATGGAACGGGCGAACCGCCTCGATTTGGCACGCGTCGCGAAACGCAGATCGCATCCCGCCTAGGGGTGCTTCCTCAACGACCTCACTGCCGTAAGCGCCTGAAAAAGCTACGAATGTCGGCCGCGAGGAGTTCGGGTTCTTCCATTGCCGCGAAATGGCCGCCACGCGGCATATTGGTCCATTGGGCGACATCGAACACGCGTTCCAGCCATACGCGTGGCGGGTGGTTAATCTCTTTCGGAAAGTGCGCAAAGCTCACCGGCGGCAATACCCGTTGTCCGGGGGCGAAACGCATGGGTTGCAAGCGGTTTTCCCAGTACATCTGAATTGCGGTACCAATGCTCTGGGTGTACCAGTAGAGCGACAGGTTGGTAAGCAACTCATCTTTTGAAAATCGCCCCTCGATAACCCCGTCGCAATCGCTCCACGCGCGAAACTTCTCGCCGATCCACGCAGCCAGCCCGGCCGGTGAGTCGTTAAGCGACGCGGCCAACGTCTGCGGCCTCGTGCTATGCATATGCGCATAACCACCCTCGAGCGCAGCCCACTCACCTTTCTCTCGAAGGTAGTTTTGTTCTGCGATGGTAAGCGGCGAATCAGTGGCGTCAATTGCTGGCTCGTACGAGCTCGGCAGAAAGTTTAGATGGATTCCATCGACTATCTGGGAGTGCCGCGAGGCAAGCGCGACCGACACCCCCGCGCCCAGGTCACCACCCTGAGCGCCAAATCGCTGGTACCCAAGACCTCGCATCAGCGATGCCCACAGATCGGCTACCTGAAACGCTGAAGTACCCGCGGTGGCCGGCGCCGGCGAAAACGCAAAGCCCGGCAGTGAAGGAATGACGACGTCGAAGGCATCGTTCGGGTCCGCACCGAATGCAGCCGGGTCGCGCAACCGATCCGCCAGCTCATGAAATTCGAAGAACGATCCGGGCCACCCATGCGTGATGACCAGCGGATAGGGCCGGGGTCCAACACCACGCTGATGAACGAAGTGCACACGCTGACCGTTCACGTTGGCCATGAATTGAGGCTGCTGGTTCAGACCGCGTTCCGCAGCCCTCCAATCAAAACTTTCGGCCCAGTACTTCACCAATTCGCGCAGCCATGTGGTGTCTGTGCCTTGTTGCCACGGCTCGGATGGTGTCGCGGATGCCCACCGGCTGTCGCGCAAGCGCCGGCACAAGTCGTCGATCTCAACATCGGACACGCGAATTTGAAATGGCTCGATATGCATGGCACCTCCTCTGGCAGGATGCAGTCGATTGGCAAACCGTTGATTACCAAGAATACGCGGTCTAACGAATTCGGTTTTCCCGCAGATTAGCGAGCATCGGCAGTGCACTAAACAAAATATCTATCTTGTGGTCCGACCACAAACCCGATAGATTGACCATTCGCGTTAGAGAAACTCTCGTGAATGAAACGGGTACTACCTCCGCTTAATGCACTGCGTGCCTTCGAGGCCGCCGGCCGGCACGGCAGCTTCAAGGATGCCGCCACCGAATTGCACGTGACTCACGGTGCGGTGAGCCAGCACGTGCGTCTGCTCGAGGACTGGCTTGGTGCACCATTGTTCGAACGGCACAACCGGCGCGTAGCGCTCACTCCGGCGGCGAAGGTCTACCTCGAGGAAATCGGCCCGCTCTTCGAGCAACTTTCGCAGGCAACCGCCAGATATGGTGTCTCCGGATCGGTTTCGCGCACCTTATCGGTCAACGCCCCCGCGACCTTCACCTTGCGCTGGCTGGTGCCGAGGCTGGCAAAATTCCGCGCCGAGCATGTCGACGTGGATGTCACAGTGGAGACGTCGAACGAGCCGGTGGAGAGTCTGAAAGAGCCCTACGACATCATCATCCGGGGCGGCCCGGATACGTTCTATGGCTACGCGATGCAGCCTTTTCTCGCCGAGGAGCGGCTCCCGGTCTGTAGCCCGGCACTCCTGCAGCTTCTGCCGCTGCGGATGCCAGACGACCTGAGGCAGCATACGCTGCTGCATACATCGAGTTTGCCGCGACTGTGGCCGGACTGGCTGGCCAGAGCAGAGCTTCCTGCGCTGCGGCCGGCTGCCACCCTGACTTTCGACCACTTCTACCTGACCTTGCAGGCCGCCATTGATGGAATCGGCATCGCGATGGGACCGACTGCGCTAGTCTCCGACGATCTCGCCGCCGGCCGGCTGGTCGCGCCGTTCGCCGGCCCGCGTCTGCCGTCTCGAAGCTATTGCACGTATGTTCCGGATGCGAAATGCGACGACGACCTGGTCGTGCTGTTCCGCTCGTGGCTCGAACGCGAGGGTGCGGACCTACCGCGTTCATCGCCTTCTCCGCGCACGCGGCGCCCCCGGCGCCCACCTCGATCGCAATAGAGCAAGCACAGGCAGGCACGAGCAGCCGTTAAGCCGCGCCAAGCCACCGCAGCGCAGGTTTGCTCAGACATTAGGGAATGCCTACGCTTGGCCGGCTGCCATCCAGCATCGTAAAATCGTCTTACATCTGATTGGGGGCCCAGCAATGTGTCTGGCTTCTCGTTGTGATTTTGACCGCGATATCCGGCGCCGCATGGCGTCTGCGGTGCCTGTTCGATCCGCTTCCTCCGGGAAAGCCAGCGGTAGCCGCAGCATTCTCGTTGCGTCCGCCTCATGACCCCGCTCATTTCCGTCAAGAAGCTCAGCAAGAGCTTTCCCGGCGTGCGGGCGCTTCACGACATCCAGTTCGATCTCGTGGCGGGCGAAGTCCACACGCTGATGGGCGAGAACGGCGCCGGCAAGTCGACGCTGATGAAAATCCTGGCGGGCGTGTATACCCGCGATTCCGGCGAGATCGTCTACGACGGCCAGCCCGTGGACTTCCAGAGTCCACGCGAGGCGCAGGCCTTGGGCGTATGCATCATCCATCAGGAACTGCAGTTGATGAACCATCTGAGCGTCGCCCAGAACATGTTCATCGGCCGCGAGCCGCGTGGACGGCTCGGCGTGTTTCTCGACGAAGACAAGCTCAATAAACAGGCGAGCGAGATTCTTGCGCGAATGCATATGAATCTCGATCCGCGCGCCATCGTCAGCACTCTGACGGTGGCGAAGCAGCAAATGGTCGAGATCGCCAAGGCCTTGTCCTTCGACTCGCGCGTGCTGATCATGGATGAACCGACTTCGGCACTCAACGACGCCGAGATCGCCGAGCTGTTCCGCATCATTCGGGAGCTAAAGAGCGGGGGCGTGGGAATCATCTACATCTCCCACAAGATGGATGAGCTCAAGCAGATTTCCGACCGCGTCACCGTGCTGCGCGACGGGGAATACGTGGCGACCGTCAATGCGCAAGACACCAGCGTCGAAACGATCATCGGCATGATGGTGGGGCGGACCTTGACCGACGCCGAGCCTTCCCAGCGTGGAACGGACAAAGGCGAGGTCGCCCTCGAGGTCAAACATCTGAACGCCGGCCCGCTCGTCAGAGACGTGAGTTTTGCGCTGCATAAGGGTGAGATCCTGGGCTTCGCCGGCTTGATGGGCGCCGGTCGCACCGAAGTCGCGCGGGCCGTGTTCGGGGCCGATCCGGTCGAATCCGGCGAAATCATCGTCAATGGCGTGAAGGCGACGATCAGGACGCCGAGCGACGCCGTGAGGCGCGGCATTGGCTATCTCTCGGAAGACCGCAAGCGTTTTGGGCTCGCAACCGGCATGGACGTCGAATCGAACATCGTCATGTCCAACCTGAGCAAATTCCTCTCGTTCAATTTTTTCTTGCGCCGCAATCAGATGCGCAAGACCGCTTCGCATTTCATCAAGCTGCTTGGCATCCGCACGCCCTCGGCGACGCAAACGGTGCGGCTTCTCTCGGGCGGCAACCAGCAGAAAATCGTGATTGCGAAATGGCTCGAGCGCGACTGCGACGTGCTGTTCTTCGACGAGCCGACGCGCGGCATCGACGTGGGCGCCAAGAGCGAAATCTACAAGCTGCTGCGCGAGCTGGCCGGGCAGGGCAAGGCGATCGTGATGATCTCATCGGAGTTGCCGGAAGTCTTGCGCATGAGCGACCGCATCGTCGTGATGTGCGAAGGCCGCATTACCGGCGAACTCTCAGCCGCGGAGGCGACGCAGGAGCGCATCATGCAACTGGCGACGCGGCGCGAAACCCTAAAAGCAGCGTGAATCTCAAGAGGTCCACTTTATGACACAGCCATCGGATAGTTCGGCACTGGGTAGCCAGGGACGATCGTCCGGCCTGAGAGCCCGCCTGTTCTCGCCGACCGCTCTGCAAAAGATGCTGGCCTTCGGCAGCCTGATCCTGTTGCTGATCTTTTTCAGCTTCGCCTCGCCGTCGTTCATGCAGATGGACAACATGCTGGGGATCCTGCAGGCGACGGCGGTCAACGGTGTGCTGGCGATTGCCTGCACGTTCGTCATCATCACCGGGGGCATCGATTTGTCCGTCGGTACCTTGATGACCTTCACGGCCGTCATTTGTGGTGTGTTTCTCACCAACTGGCATTTCCCGATGTGGATTGGCGTGCTGGCTGCGATCGGCACGGGCGCGCTATGCGGAAGCATCTCGGGCACCCTCACGGCGAAAATGAAAATACCGCCGTTCATCGCCACGCTGGGCATGATGATGCTGCTGAAGGGGCTGTCGCTGGTCGTCTCCGCGGATAAGCCGATCTACTTCACCGACACCGACAACTTCTCCATGATCTCGCAGGATTCGCTGATCGCCTATTTCCTGCCGAGCGTGCCGATTCCGAATGCGGTTCTGATTCTCTTCTTCCTTGCGATCGCGAGTTCGATCACGCTCAATCGCACGGCGCTCGGCCGCTATACCTTTGCGCTCGGCAGCAATGAGGAGGCGGTGCGCCTCTCCGGCGTGAACGTCGACCGCTGGAAGATCGCCATTTACAGCCTGGGGGGGGCCATTTGCGGCATCGCCGGTCTGCTGATTGCCTCGCGCCTGAATTCGGCCCAGCCGGCGCTAGGCCAGGGCTATGAACTCGAAGCGATCGCCGCCGTAGTGATCGGCGGGACTTCGTTGAGCGGCGGTTCGGGCACGATTCTGGGCACCATCATCGGCGCGTTCATCATGAGCGTGCTGACCAACGGCCTGCGCATCATGTCGGTTGCTCAGGAGTGGCAGATCGTCGTGACCGGCCTCATCATCATTCTCGCGGTCTACGCAGATATTTTGCGGCGCAGGAAAAGCTGAGATTACGCAGCAAAGGTGGCAAGCAGGAGCAGAAAAGATCAAGAAACGGGAGTGCGGTTGGCTCCCCTAATGGCTGAAGAAAGATGGCCCACACATCAGGAGGAGATACCTTATGTTGAAAAGAAAACTTATCAGCGTCGCAATCGGCGTCGGCACACTCGTTGGCGGCACGAGCATCGCGCTCGCGGATCAGCCGTACATCCCGCTTATCTCGAAGGGCTTCCAGCACCAGTTCTGGCAGGCTGTCAAAGCCGGCGCGGAGCAGTCTGCGAAGGAGCAGAACGTCAGGATCTCGTTTGAGGGTCCAGAAACCGAGGCAATGGTCGACAAGCAGATCGATATGCTCTCGGCGGCGCTCGCCAAGAAGCCGCAGGCACTCGGTATCGCGGCGCTCGACAGCAAGGCGGCCATCCCGTTGCTGAAGCGGGCGCAGGCGCAAAAAATCCCGATCATCGCCTTCGACTCGGGCGTCGACAGCACCATTCCGGCGACGACGTGCGCGACCGATAACATCGCCGCGGCCGCGCTCGCCGCCGACAAGATGGCCGAAGCGGTTGGCGGGTCCGGTGAAGTGGGCCTGATCGTGCACGACCAGACGAGCCGCACCGGCGTCGATCGCCGCGATGGCTTCCTGAACGAGATCAAGGCGAAGTACCCGAACATCAAGATCGTCTCGGTGCAGTACGGTGGCGGCGACCATCTGAAGTCGGCGGAAATTGCCAAGACGATGATCCAGGCCAATCCGAACCTCAAGGGTATTTTCGGCTCGAACGAAGGTTCGGCTGAAGGTGCTGCGATCGGCGTCAAGGAATCGGGCAAAAAGCTGATTCTGATTGGCTACGATTCGGGCAAGGAGCAAAAGGACGACATCACTTCAGGCCTGATGTACGGCGCCATTACGCAGAACCCGATTGGTATCGGCAAGTGCGTGGTCGACTCCGCCGTGAAGGCGCTGAAGGGCGAGACGCTGCCCAAGAAGGTCGACACGGGCTTCTACTGGTACGACAAGAGCAATATCACCGACCCGAAGATCGCCGCCGTGCTGTATGACTGAGCGTCGCCGAGCGTTGCTGTAGCGCGCGACAAAAGAGAAGAGGGGCGGCGGCGTTGTATGACGCCACGCCCCTCTTTGTTCATGGATGCAAGCTGAAGCCTCTCGCAGAGGAAGGTGTTTTAGATGACTACGATCACCAGGCTAACTGTCCGGGACATCCGGTTTCCGACGTCGCGTTCGCTCGACGGCTCCGATGCGATGAACGCCGCACCGGATTACTCCGCCACCTACGTGACGCTCGAAACCGACTCGCCGCACGGGCTGACGGGCCATGGCCTCACGTTCACCATCGGGCGCGGCAACGAGATCTGCGTGAGCGCGGCACAGGCGCTGGCGCCGCTCGTCGTCGGCAAGACGCTCGAGGATATCGCCGCGAACATGGGCGCGTTCTGGCGCGCGTTGACCTCGGACAGTCAGTTGCGCTGGATCGGCCCGGATAAGGGCGCCATTCATCTGGCGACCGCCGCGGTCGTGAATGCGGCCTGGGATCTGTGGGCAAAATCGGAAGGCAAGCCGGTGTGGAAGCTGCTTGTCGACATGAGCCCCGAAGAACTCGTGCGTTGCCTCGACTTCCGCTACGTGACCGATGCGATCACGCCGGATGAAGCGATTGCCATGCTGCACCGTCATGCAAGGACCAAAGGCGAGCGCGAAAAGGAAATGCTGGTGCACGGTTTTCCGGCCTACACGACCTCGGCCGGCTGGCTCGGCTACGACGACGACAAGATTCGCCGCCTCGCCCGCGAAGGCGTCGCACAGGGCTGGACGCACTTCAAACAGAAGGTGGGCGGCAACCTCGAAGAAGATATGCGCCGGGCTCGCATCCTGCGTGAAGAAATCGGCCAGGACCGCAAGCTGATGATGGATGCGAACCAGGTGTGGGATGTCGACGAGGCGGTCGCGAATATGCGGCGTCTCGCGCAATTCGATCCGTGGTGGATCGAGGAGCCGACGAGTCCCGACGACGTGCTCGGCCATGCGACTATCCGCGAGCGCTTGCGGCCTATCGGCGTAGCGACTGGCGAGCATTGCCATAACCGCGTGATGTTCAAGCAGTTGCTGCAGGCGCAGGCCATCGACTTCTGTCAGGTCGATAGCTGCCGTCTCGGCGGTCTGAACGAGGTGATCGTCGTGTTGCTGATGGCGGCGAAATTCGGCGTGCCTGTGTGCCCGCATGCGGGTGGTGTCGGATTGTGCGAATACGTGCAGCATATTTCGCTGTTCGACTACATCTGCGTGTCGGCATCGCTAGAGAACCGCGTGCTCGAATACGTGGATCATCTGCATGAGCACTTTGTCGATCCGGTGGTGATCCGCCAGGGCCGTTACATGCCGCCGCAACGCCCCGGCTACAGCATCGAGATGCATGCGGCGTCGCTCGATCAGCATGATTTTCCAACGGGGCCGGTGTGGCGGAGCTAGCTTAGGTTAGGAGCGCTACGGTTATGAGGCAGCGCTGAAGCAGACTCCGCTCAGGAGAAGTCCTCCTCCCTGACCGAAACGGGCACGCGCACCTTGATGAGGGTGCCGTTGCCCGGCGAACTGACCACATCGAGTGCGCCACCGAGCATCAGCACACGCTCCTTCATCCCGGCGAGGCCAAAGGATTTATTGCGGATTGCTACGGGATCGAATCCACGGCCGTCGTCGCGCACTTCTAGCAGGCAATCGTTGCCCTTCTGTTCCAGCGTGATGAATACCTCTTTTGCTTCGGCATGCCGCGTAATATTGGTGAGCGCCTCCTGCACGATTCTGAATAACGCAATGGCCCGGTCCTCGGCGAGCTCCGGACTTTCCTCCGGCACGCGCAGGCGGCAGGTCGTCTCGCCATTCTGCGAAAATTCGTCGGCGAGCCATTCGAGCGCCGCTGCGATTCCTGCATCGAGCACGGCGGGACGCAACGAGGCGACCACGTTGCGCACCACCTGGATCGTCTTGTCCGCGAGCAGCAGTATTTTCTGAACGTGCTCGCCGAGAGCCGGGTTGTCATGGCCAAAGCGCAGACGCAGCGTCGAGGCGCCCATGCGCAGTGCGGTCAGGTGCTGGCCGAGTTCGTCGTGCATCTCGCGGGCGATACGCTTGCGTTCTTCCTCGCGTGCGGTTTCGCGTCGTGAGGTGAGTTCGCGCAACAAGTCGTAAGACTCGTACAGGCGTTGTTCGGCTTCCTTGCGTTCGGAGATATCGCGCCAGATAGTCAACACGCTCTGCACGACCCCATCCGCGTTGTACTCGGGTACGGCATGCACGTACCAGCACTGCGATTTGCCGTGTTTGGTCCAGGCCAGTTCGAATTTGGCCACCACACCGCTTTCCATGATCTCCTTCAGTTTCGCGCGGGTGAGCCGCGCGACTTCGGCCGTCGCCGCCGGCACCTGGCCGGCCTGCTTGCCGAGCAGCTTCGGCGCCTCCATGCCGCTGATGCGTTCGAACTCGGGGTTCACATACGTGCGCAGGCAGTCCCGATCGTAGCGAATGATAGGATCCGGCGCGTTTTCCGCCAGCGTGCGAAAGGCCAGTTCGCTGTCGCGCAGTGCCAGTTCAATGTCTCTCAGGCGAGTGACGTCGTGTGCAATGCCCAGTACGCTGACTACGCGGCCTTCGGCGTCCTTCTCCGGAATGTGCCGCACCTCGAAGATGCGCGGGCCATTAGCCGTTAGCCAACGCGCTTCATGCGTGTTCGGTTGCCCCTCCACAAACGCGCGCCGGACAGCCTGCTCGAGGCGCCCGTTCTGTTCTGTTTCGGAGGTTGGCGCCAACTCCCCGGGTGTCTTGCCGATAAAGGCTTCCTGCGGCGCGCCAAAGGCCCGGGCAATGGCCGGATTGGCGTACAGATGACGACTCTCGCAGTCGAAGCGGGCAATGAAGTCCGGGAAATTCTCGGTGAGCGTACGAAAGAGCTGCTCGCTTCGCTTCAGGTCGTCGATGTCGCGGCTGATGGCTAGCACGCTGGCCACCGTGCCGTCCGGCGCGAACTCCGGAACGATACGCATATGCCCCCAGCGGATCCGGCCACTGGCATCGCGCAGCGGTAACTCCTCGGTCACTTCCATCCCTGTTTCGACCACGTGTTGCAACTGCTGCATATACCGGGCGGCATCGACGAACGACCCTCGCTCGGCCGGCGTGGTGCCGAGCACGTCGCTGGCAGGCAGACGCATCAGGCTGAGAAGCGCCGGGTTGGCGTAGATGCGGCGGTAGCTCAGATCGTAGCGGGCGATGTAATCGGGCGAATGCTCGACAACGGCACGGAAGGCCTGTTCGCTCGCATAGAGCCGCAACTCGGCCTCCTTGCGCTCGGTGATGTCGAGTCCTAGAGCAAGGGCGCCCACGATCTCGCCGTGCAGGCCGCGCTCGGGTAGGAGGCGGACATGATGATGACGCGTGCCGTTGCCGCTATCCGGCACCATGA
>NZ_JAMFSB010000372.1 GCF_026225065.1 Paraburkholderia sp.
GACAGCGTCGTCGAAGCGTTCACGCTTGCGGAAGGCGGCCTGCGGCCGGCGCTCTCGTTGTATGTGATCGTCAATCGCGAAACGCAGGAGATTGTCGCAAGCGAGACGCGCGCCGAGCGCGTCTTCGTGAAGAACAACCTGCGCCACAACACGCTTGACGAACTGGTCACCGAAGAGGCGCTTGCCGCCGGCAGCGGCGAATATCCGCACAAGGAAGACATTGCGGTCCTGTGGCCGTTTGCGCTGGCATTGTTCGAGAAGCGTCAGCAGGCGCGCGCGGGTTACGGTTTGCGCCGCGAAGTGCAACGCAATACCGACTTCAATTTCTATGTAGACGGCGAGCACGTCACGATCACGCCACGCCGCCGCGGTTCGCCGCTCGACACGATCGTCGCCGAGCTGGCGATTCTCGCCAATTCATCTTGGGGCGCGTTTCTGCATGACCACGGCGTGCCAGGGATTTACCGCTCGCAGCGGGCATTCGGCGCGCCGACCGGTCCGAAGCGCACGCGTATGCAGACCACCGCTGCGCCGCACGAAGGCCTTGGTGTCACGCAGTATGCGTGGAGCACGTCGCCGCTGCGCCGTTATGTGGACCTGGTCAATCAATGGCAGTTGCTCGCCTGCGTCCAGCACGGCGTGACCGCCAAGCTGGCCGCACCGTTCAAGCCGAAGGACGCCGATCTGTTTGCGGTCGTGCAGGGTTTCGACGATACGTATTCGGCCTATGCCGATCACCAGCGTCGCATGGAGTACTTCTGGTGCCTGCGCTGGTTGAAGCAGGAGAACAAGAAGCAGGTGGTGGCGTCGGTGGTGAAAGACGACCTCGTGCGTCTCGAAGAGATTCCGCTGCTGCTGCATGTGCCGGCGCTCGGCGTGCATGCGCGCGGCACACGCCTGTTGATGGAAGTGATGTCGATCGACGAACTGACGGTCGAAGCGTCCGTGCGGATGCTGCGTGTGCTCGACGCGCCGACGGTCACGAGCGGTGCGGAAGCGCAAGAAGCTGATGAAGCGGACGAGGGCGAAGAAGAGCTCGTCGACGCGCCGGATGATTCTGCGGAAAGCGAAGCGGAAGCTGCGGCAGAGGCGTCGGGAGAAGGTGAGGCCGACGCCAATTCCGCGGAAAACGGCGGCGCAGGCACTGACAACGGTGAGGCGGCGCCTGCCGATCAGCACGTGGCGGAGCCGGGGCAATGAGTCAAACGGCCAATCCGGCTACCCCGGCTACCCTTGATAGCGGAGCCGCTGCTCAGGTTAGCTCAAGTGCGTCCGCGCAAGTAACGGCAACCGGCGCGCGCGACCGCTACGCAGTGGTCGGCAATCCGGTTAGCCACAGCAAGTCGCCGTTCATTCATGCGCGTTTCGCCGAGCAGACTGGCGAGCCGATCGAATACACTCATTTGCTGGCGCCGATCGATGCGTTTGTGCCGCATGTGCGCGCCTTTATGGAAGCCGGTGGCCGCGGGCTCAACGTCACGGTGCCGTTCAAACTGGACGCCCACGCGCTGGCGACGACGCTCTCGCCGCGCGCCGCGGCAGCAGGCGCGGTGAACACGTTGCGCTTCGACGCCGACGGCATCCATGGCGACAATACCGACGGCTTCGGGCTTGCGCGCGACATCGAAGTGAATCTGGCTACGCCGCTCAAGGGGGCTCGCATCCTGCTGCTGGGCGCGGGCGGTGCTGCGCGCGGCGTGGTGCTACCGATGCTGGAGCGCGCGCCGCACACGCTGACCATCGTCAACCGCACCGCCGAGAAGGCGAGTGCGCTGGTCGACCAGTTCAGCGCGGCGGCACACGCGGCCGGTTGCCGCCTGGCCGGCGGTAGCGCATCAGCGATCGAGCCGGGCGCATACGACGTCGTCATCAATGCAACCGCCGGCAGTCTGGATGCCGCGCTCCCCGAGTTCGACGACGGCGCATTCGGCAGCGCCACGCTCGCCTACGACATGATGTACGGCGCGCGGCCGACCGTTTTTATGCAGCACGCGCAAACGCTGGGCGCGCGCGCGGCGGACGGTCTCGGCATGCTGGTCGAACAGGCGGCCGAGTCGTTTTATATCTGGCGCGGCGTGCGTCCTGATGGCGCGCCGGTGCTGGCGCAATTGCGCCAGCTGCTCGCTGCGCCAGGCGCGGCGTGACGATGATGACGCGAACGAGGGGAACCAGCCGGCCGGGACCGACCCGCTGGATCCTTTACGTTGGCATAGTGATCGCGATCGCCTGGATCGCGACGCAACTGTTCTACTTCGTGCAGATTGGCATCTGGAACTACGTGAATCCGCAATCGACGGCATTCATGCGCTCGGACGCGTGGCGTCTGTCCGACGATCGGCCCGATCTGTCGATCCAGCATACCTGGGTGCCGTACGAGCAGATTTCGCGCAACCTCAAGCGCGCGATCATTGCCTCCGAGGACGCGAACTTCGTCAACAACAACGGCTACGAGACCGACGCGATCCTGCAGGCGTGGGAGAAGAACAAGGCGCACGGCAAAATCGTGGCAGGCGGTTCGACGATTTCGCAGCAACTGGCGCGCAATCTTTTTCTATCGCGGCAGAAGAGCTATATCCGCAAGGGCCAGGAGCTGATCATCACGTGGATGCTCGAGACCTTGATGGACAAGGAGCGGATCTACGAGCTTTATCTCAACTCGGTCGAGTGGGGTAACGGCGTGTATGGCGCCGAGGCTGCTGCTCACTATTACTATAAGACCTCGGCGGCGAAACTGACGGCATCGCAATCGGCGCGCCTCGCGGTCATGCTGCCGAGGCCTCAGTACTTCGATGAGCACCGCAGCTCGCCGTATCTGGCGCAACGTGCGGGCGTGATTGGCCGGCGGATGGGGGCGGCCGAACTGCCGCAATAAGCTGCCGTCGTGATCGTGTTGGCCTTATTGGATCAGCTCGCTGACCTTTTCCTGGACTACTTGGGCTTGCGGACCTTGAAAGCGAAGGCTGATTTCGGCGGGCGATGGACCGTTCTCGTTGTGCAGCCGAAAAGTGAGATCTTTGGTGTAGGCGGCCAGGTGCAGAATCCCAATCGTGGCGTGTGGAAAGTACGGCTCGCAGAACTTGCGGCTGCCAATGTCGAAATGAGGTAGCGCAAGGTGGCACAGCCAGTTGCAAATTGAAGGCAACGGATGCACGGGCAATGACCGAGACCAGATAGCGTGGTTGAGGGCGGTCTGATCGCAGACCACAGTGCCATCCGTTGCGCGTAGCCCGTGTTCGAAACTTTCTGCCCAGTGGGTCCAATGCGGCGCATCCGCCCGGAGCGCGAATACGCCAGCGTTATAGTAATTTCGCGCGCCGATCTCCTGCGCGGCAGTTTCGTCGTAATACCGACGCAACCGGTCAGCTCGCCAGGAGGCGGTGAGCGTCTTGTCATAAGACCGGTCCAGCTCGGCCACGATGCCCAACGCACCGCTTGCCGACGTATGGGAAAGCCATTCCAGAACGAATTGCTCCTGAACCCACGCATCGCAATCGATCCAGATATACACGTCGTATCCGGGGAAATAGGCAGGAAGGAAGGGGCGAGCAGTAAGCGAACGCAAGTGTGGCGTGCGCTCACGCAGCGCCGTATCGACGGGTAAATCCCATTTGGGTTCAACAATGCCGATACCCTCGGAGTAAATCCAGGCGCGATTCTCAGCATTCAAACCGACATCGAGGCATCCGATATCTGAAAACGGCAATGGATTTTCAAACTGGCGCAATGAGTTCACGAGCCCACGCAACAGGGGCATGAAGGTATCGTCCGACGCTGTGACTATTATTGTGCGCATTTGGAAAGAAATTTTTTGCGTAAATGGTATTGATGATGCCTGTCTTAAAATCAATAATCCATGAGACGATTCTTAATTTTTTATTTTTATTTACGCGATAGTTTGAGTACCGGTTTGTAAAGTCCGAAAAGCAAGGGCGACGTACAATCACAATGACTGAGCGCCTCAATGTGCACACGATTTTCTCCACATTGATATTTGATACCAATGTGTGGATGACACTATTTCTCATTGAATAACCCGTATTTTATTTATCGTTATTATGTCGAGCGTCAAAACACAAGATGAAGCGGCTTCGTTGCCCATCCCTGCTATTTCCGTGGTCGTGCCGCTCTATAACCACGCCCAATACATCGAGGCGGCGCTAGATAGCGTTTTATCGCAAACATCCCCTGCCGACGAGATCATCCTGATCGACGATGGTTCGTCGGACAATGGTTTCGAACTCGCGCAAAGCAGGTTGGCCGGCTTGCCGCATGCGAAGACTTACCGGCAGGAGAACGCCGGAGCCCACAACACCATTAACCGGGCCATCGGGATCAGCAGTGGCGACTACATTGCGGTGCTCAATTCAGATGACGTATTTGCGCCTACCAAGCTCGAACGTTGCCGGGCGGTGATTCATGAGCGGCCCGGCGTCGGCCTTATCGCGGGCAATCCTGGCATCATGGACGACCAAAGCGCGCGGCTGAACTCGGGGTTTGTCGTCGACTGGCTGCGGCGTGCGCGGCACTTTCTGGAGCAAACGAAACTGCCGCAACTCGCGTTGCTGAACGAGAACTTCGTCGCGACCACGTCCAACATGGTTTTCACTCGTGGACTATGGGAAGAGGCAGGCGGATTCCAGCCGCTTCGCTATTGCCATGATCTCGATTTCCTGATGTTTGCCTGCGCGCATAGTGCGGTGTTCCTGGACCTCGAGCATGAGCACGTCGTCTATCGGGTACATGACAACAACACGGGAAGATCACAGCAAGGTGCGCGTGGAACTGGCCGCCGTGGTTGCGCAGGCGCTGTCCGCGTCCGGTCCGAGTTTTTTCTCGGCTGATCTGGGCGAGCAGGATCTGGCGGCCTACCTGCGCTTTTTACGGAACCGGCAGTTGACCGAAATGCTGAGCTTCTTTCAAACCGTGCGGCCGGTCTTCCCTTCCCGGACGGCTTTCTACGCCTACGCCACAGATCCTCGTCACGCCTCGGCCTTCCGGGCCGCCGCGATGGGCGTGCGTTGACGCATCGCTCGAGCCACTCCGTCGGCTCTGCCTCAAATGTCCCAATATATGAGCGCTAGATTCACATATTGGAGATTTCAAAGAAGACGCCCTACAATTCGAAGCACCAAGCCCGCAAGGCACCGTCGCAGCGCACGCAAGAAGCGCTAGCCGGGCCGCCAGCGAGGCAAAAAAGGTCAACCCCTCCCCGTACGAGCACCGTGCGGCCGGCGCGGACCACACAAGCGGAGACAACAGCCATGCCCATCACTGTCGAGCAGGAAGCACGCACTTGCCGTGCTCTATCCCGTTTCTCTGTCCGCCACGCCGGCCTCGCGCGCTAACACCCCAACAGGTCGCCCAATCGCCATGAACAAAGCGATGTCCACTCACGCCGCAGCCGACGCCACCGCCGACTCCGAAGCCCTGCCGCAGTCGCGCCCCCGCACGCTCAACGGTGCGACCGCCTCACACGCCCCTGCCGACGGAATCGCGCTGCCCAGCACGCTGCTCGACATCACGCCGCAGCAAGCCGGCACCCAGACCCTGTTGCGCGGTCTCGCGATTCTCGAAGCCGCCGCCGCTGGCGTGCGCGATCTGCGCACCTTCGGCGCCGCGCTCGGCACGACCCGCAGCACTACGCACCGGCTCGTCAGCAGCCTCGTCCAGGCGCGCTATCTGCGTCAGGTGCAAGGCGGCTATCTGCTCGGCCCGAAACTGATCGAACTTGGCACCATCGCGCTCGAACAGATGCCGCTCACCACCGTGGCCCGGCAGCATCTCGAATCGCTCGCCGAACAGACGCTCGATACGATCCACCTCGGCGTGCGCGACGGCGACGACGTTCTCTACATCGACAAGATCCCCGGCACGCGCGGTCTGGAAATGCGCTCGCGCGTGGGGCACCGCATGCCGCTGGCCTCTACCGGCATCGGCAAGGCGATGATGCTCGATCTCACGCCCGATTCCTGGCAGTCGCTATTCGACGCCTCGCGTCGCGCGCTCGCTGGCGTGAGCTTCAAACCCGATAACCGCCCCGACATGCCGACCTTCATGCAACGCATGACGAACTACTCGGCCGGTGGCTATACGTTCGACCTCGAAGAAAACGAGGCGTCGATTCGTTGCGTCGCCGCGCCCGTGCGCGACGCATCGGGGTCGATCGTCGCGGCGCTGTCGGTGGCGAGCACGATTCCCTATATGTCGCTCGAACGGATGGACGAACTGATTCCCGTCGTGCAGCGCGAAGCGCGCGCCATCTCGGAAGAACTCGGCTGGCGTGTGCCGCAGCCGGCGACTCGCAGGATCAAACGATGACGCAAGCGGGTTCCTCCATGCCGGCCGCTCATCTCACAGGTGCTGTGGACGCCGCCAACGTCACGAACGTCGCACTCGACGCGAGTGCCGCTGCAGCAGCGCAAACACAGGCCGTCAGCCTCGATCAGGCCGCGCTGGTCGCGCTCGACTGGGGCACGACGTCGTTGCGCGCCTATCTGTTCGACGCCGCCGGTCATGTGCTGGACACGCGCGAGTCGACTGCGGGCATCATGAATCTGCCGCGTCCCGCGGCCGAGGGCGGCTTCGATGCAGCCTTCGAGTCCGCTTGCGGCGCGTGGCTCGAGCGTGCGCCCAACGTCCCGGTGATCGCAGCAGGGATGGTCGGCAGTGCTCAAGGCTGGCTCGAAGCACCGTATGTGGATGCGCCGGCGAGTGCCGACGCGCTGGTCGCTGGCATCGTCCGAGTGCAAACCGTACGCGGCGTGACGCTGCACATCGTGCCGGGTGTGCTCGAACGCGGCGAACTGCCGAACGTGATGCGTGGCGAAGAAACGCAAATTTTCGGGGCGCTCGGCGATAGCCCCGCAGGCGGAAACGACGGACAGCACGAACTGATCGGCCTGCCTGGCACTCACGCAAAATGGGTGGTGGTGCGCGGCAGCCGCATCGAGCGCTTTCATACTTTCATGACTGGCGAAGTTTTCGCCGCCTTGCGCGAGCACACGATTCTCGGCCGCACCATGGTGACGCCCGATCGTATGGACACCGAGGCATTTCTGCGCGGCGTGAACAACGCGCGCCTGAAAGGGCAGGCCGGGGTACTCGCCACGATATTCAGCACGCGCACGCTCGGCTTGACCGGGCAGCTCGCGGGCCAGCAGCAGCCGGACTATCTGTCGGGTCTGCTGATCGGCCACGAACTCGCCGGTCTCGACGCGGTTCTCGTGCAGCATCAAAGCAAACTCGACGGGCACGCGCTGCGCCTGATCGGCAATGAGGCGCTGTGCGGACGTTATCAGCTCGCATTAGTCCAATTCGGCTGCACCGAGGCGGAACTGGTCCGGCAAGCCACCGAACGCGGCCTGTGGCGCATTGCGACGCAGGCCGGGCTCGTAGCGTCGGGGTCCGGTGCTACGCAGGCCGCACGCGCCGCCGGTGGTTAATCAGAAAGTTAAGCCGCCGCGGCTGCGTACGACATAGACAAGGAATCGACATGCAACCTCATATCAACCTACCCGCTCCGTATCTGCCGCATGCCGGTCTGATGGCCGCGTTCGAAGCCTGTCCGCTCATCGCGATCCTGCGTGGCGTCACGCCCCTGGATGCCGCCGAGCACGCTCAGGCGCTGTATGAGGCGGGGTTTCGGATCGTCGAAGTACCGCTGAATTCACCGCAGCCGTTCGACAGCATCGCCGCGATCCGCAAGGCATTGCCGGCCGATGCGATCGTCGGCGCGGGCACCGTGTTGCATGCGAGCTTCGTCCACGATGTCCAGTTGGCCGGTGGCGAACTGATCGTGATGCCGCACAGCGACGCGGAGGTGGTGTCGGCAGCGAAGGCGCGGGGCATGGCGTGTGCCCCGGGCGTCGCCACGCCGAACGAAGCGTTTCTCGCGCTGAAGAACGGTGCAGACGTCCTGAAGATGTTCCCGGCCGAACAGCTCGGCTGCCAGGTCGTGAAGGCCTGGCGGGCGGTGATCGCCGCTGAAGTGCCGCTGGTGCCGGTCGGTGGCATTACGCCGGACAACATGGGGCCGTTCCTGACCGCTGGCGCGAACGGTTTCGGGCTCGGCTCGGCGCTGTACAAGCCGGGTCAGAACGCGGCGGCAACGGCGTCGCATGCGCGGGCCTATATCAACGGTCTGCGAATTGCCCGGGCGAGCGCAAAGAAATGAACCGCCTCGCCAACAAGGTCGCGTTGATCACCGGCGCCGGTCGCGGCATCGGTGCAGCCATCGCGCTGGCGTTTGCGCGCGAAGGTGCGGCGGTCGTGCTGGCAGAACTGGATATTGAAACCGCGCAGCGCACCGCGCGGGACATCGAAGCGGCGTGCAAGGCCACCGGCGCTGGCAGTGCGAATGGTGCGAGTGCAGCGCATGGTCCTGCAGCAACCAGCGCCAAAGTACTCGCCGTGCAGACCGACGTGACGCAATCCGCCTCGGTGCAGCACGCCGTGCGCGAAGCGGAAAGCACCTTCGGCGCGGTCGATGTGCTGGTGAACAACGCCGGCATCAACGTCTTCTGCGATCCGCTGACGATGACCGACGACGACTGGCGCCGCTGCTTCGCGGTCGATCTCGATGGCGTCTGGAACGGTTGTCGCGCCGTCTTGCCGGGAATGGTGGAACGCGGCGCGGGCAGCATTGTGAACATCGCCTCGACACATGCCTTCAAGATCATTCCGGGTTGTTTCCCGTACCCGGTTGCGAAGCACGGCGTGATTGGATTGACCCGGGC
>NZ_JAMFSB010000373.1 GCF_026225065.1 Paraburkholderia sp.
CGCAGATAGCGGATCAGCTTGAAGACGCTAAAGCCGGCCAGACGCATCACGACGCCAAGCACCACGGCGACGAACACGATACAGCTCGCGTAGAACACCACCACCAGCAGTCCCAGTTGCTCGAGCGAGGCGACACCGTAGGTACCCGTGGTGAACGCAATCGCGCCGAGCACGCCGAGCGGCGCCAGCTTGATGATGAAGCTCATCACGCGAAAGAACACTTGTGCCAGTTCGTCGATCAGGCCGCTCACCTTCTGAGCCTTGCCGCCAAGCAGTGACAAAGCCGAGCCGAACAGCACCGAGAACACGAGGATCTGCAGGATGTCGCCCGTGGCGAACGCGCTGAAGGCCGTATCCGGAATGATCTTCAGCAGAAATCCTGCGGTGTCCTTCAGATCTTTGGTGTGCTCCGTGTAGGTATTAAGCGAGGCCGCATCGAGCGAATGCAGGTTGATGTTCATGCCGACGCCGGGCTTCGTGACATACGCCAGCACCGCGCCGATCACCAGCGCAATCGTCGTCATGAACTCGAAGTAGACCACCGCCTTCAGGCCGACCCGGCCCACTTTCTTCAGGTCGCCCGCGTGCGCCATGCCGCTCACCACCACGCAGAACACAATCGGACCGATCACCATCTTGATCAGCTTGAGAAAGCCGTCGCCGAGCGGCCGCAACGACTGTGCGAAATGCGGAAACAGCGCGCCGATCACGATGCCCGCCACCAGGGCGATCACCACCCGGCCAAACAGCGAATTGAAAAACTTCAACACGGCCTTCTCCCGGTTACGGATTTCATCTGTTCATACTGGTCCGACCAGTACTGTTATGGCGAATAGTAGGAAGCCGATATAGTCCCGTCAAGGCGGAAATTAATAGCGTTTACCCGCCTGCCGTCAGGTTGTTGCGGCGCTCTTTTGTGCGGAGATTAATTGTGCGGTGCGTGCGTCGAAGCCGGGGATTACAATGCCGGTCAGACCACGCGCTTCCGTCGAGGATCATGAAGAACGTCCCGCACACCGTCACCGACTCCGCCATTGCCACCATCCGCGAACGGATCGAGGGCGGCGTGTATCCGGTGGGAAGTTTGTTGCCCGCACAACGTCAGCTCTCCGAAGAACTGGCCATCAGCCGCGCTTCGCTGCGTGAGGCGCTATCGACGCTCGAGGCGCTTGGCCTGTTGATGATCCGCCCCGGCAAGGGCGTGTATGTCGAGAGCTCGCAGGTGTCCTCAGCGAACCCCTGGCGTTTTGCGGAACAGTCTTCCCTGCCGGATACGTATCAGATGCGCTTTGCGCTCGAAGGATTCGTAGCGCGCATGGCGGCGCTGGCGATCAGCGACACTGACCTTGCGTGGTTCGAGGAGAACATCGATGCGATGCACGGCGCGCTCGCCAGCAACGAACTCGATGAAGCCGCGCAGCTCGATTTTGATTTTCATATGCGCATCGTCAGCATTGCCGGCAATGCCGCGATCGAATCGATCCTGCGTAGCAGTTCGGACATCATGAAAGAGAGCCAGCGCATGCCGTTCTTCAAGCGCGAGCTGGTGCTCTCTACTTATCACGAGCATCGCGAGATTCTCGATGCGCTCAAGACGCGCGATTCCGCCGCGGCCGGCAAGGCAATTGAGACGCACATCACCAATGCTGCGCAGCGTGCGGGCGTGTATTTCCCGGTGCCGAAGGGATAGCCCCGCCGCATGAGGGGAGCGTGGGCCTAACCACACGCGCATAAAAAAGCCGCTCCAGGAGCGGCCTTCTAATCTACAGCGCCTGAATCAAATCAGGCTCGGCAGCGGTCCAGCTTACTTCGCGTTCGCGAGCGCAACAGCCGTATCCAGCATGCGGTTCGAGAAGCCCCACTCGTTGTCGTACCAGCTCGACACCTTCACCAGACGGCCCGATACCTTGGTCAGCGTCGCGTCGAAGGTCGACGAAGCCGGGTTGTGGTTGAAGTCGATCGACACCAGCGGCGCCTTGTTGTAGCCGAGGATGCCCTTCAGTTCGCCTTCCGACGCTTCCTTCATGATCGCATTGACTTCGTCCACCGTCGTATCGCGCTTGGCGATGAACGACAGATCGACGATCGACACGTTGATGGTCGGGACGCGGATCGCGTAGCCGTCCAGCTTGCCGTTCAGTTCCGGCAGCACGAGGCCGACAGCCGATGCAGCACCCGTCTTCGTCGGGATCTGGCTGTGCGTGGCCGAGCGCGCGCGGCGCAGGTCTTCGTGATACACGTCAGTCAGAACCTGGTCGTTCGTGTAAGCGTGGATCGTGGTCATCAGACCGTTTTCCAGACCGATCTTGTCGTTCAGCGGCTTGACCAGCGGTGCCAGGCAGTTCGTCGTGCACGATGCATTGGAGATCACCGTATCCGATGCCTTCAGCACCTTGTGGTTCACGCCGTAGACGATCGTTGCGTCGACATCCTTACCACCCGGTGCCGAGATGAGGACCTTCTTTGCGCCGCCCTTGAGGTGCGCGCTGGCCTTTTCCTTGGTCGTGAAAAAGCCCGTGCATTCCATCACGACGTCGATGTTCAGTTCGCCCCACGGCAGTTCGGCCGGGTTACGGTTCGCCAGCACGCGGATACGGTCGCCGTTGACGACGAGGTAATCGCCGTCCACCGACACTTCGCCCGGGAACTTGCCGTGAGCCGTGTCGTATTGCGTCAGGTGGGCGTTCGTGTTGGCATCGCCCAGGTCGTTGATGGCGACGATCTGGATGTCGTGCTTCTTGCCGTTTTCATAGAAGGCGCGCAGCGTGTTGCGGCCGATCCGGCCGTAGCCGTTGATTGCGACGCGAATCGTCATGGTCTATCTCCTGATGGCTAAAAAAATACGTCCATGTTGGCTCTGCTAGGCCGATTCCCGCCAGGCGTGGAGCACACGCGGCGAGAACCGGACACTCATCAGCCGAGTGCGGCTTTGGCCGTCTCTACGACATGCTCGACGGTGAAGCCGAAATGCTTGAACAACACGCCAGCCGGGGCCGATTCGCCGAACGTGTCGATACCGACCACGCCGCCTTCCAGACCCACGTACTTGCGCCAGAAATCCGTCACGCCCGCTTCGATCGCGACACGGCGCACGCCCTTGGGCAGCACACGTTCGCGGTACTCGGCGTCCTGCTGGTCGAACACGGTGGTAGCCGGCATCGACACCACGCGCGCAGCAATTCCTTCGCGTGCCAACGGCTCGACTGCGTTCAGCGCCAGCTCGAGTTCCGAGCCGGTCGCCATCAGGATGACCTTGCGCGCGACGATCTCGTCGTTCCAGTCGCGCAGCACGTAACCGCCCTTGGCGATGTTGGAGATCTGCGCGTCGGTGCGTTCCGAGAACAGCAGGTTCTGACGGCTGAAGATCAGCACCGACGGACCATGATGTTCAACCGACTGGGTCCACGCCACCGCTGTTTCAACGGTGTCGGCCGGACGCCAGACTTGCAGATGCGGAATCAGGCGCAGGCTGGCGACGTGCTCGATGGACTGGTGGGTCGGGCCGTCTTCGCCGAGGCCGATCGAATCGTGAGTGAACACGAAGATCGACGGTGCCTTCATCAGCGCGGCAACGCGCAGCGCGTTGCGGCTGTAGTCCGAGAACGTCAGGAACGTGCCGCCAAATGCCTTGAAGCCGCCGTGCACCGCGATGCCATTGATGGCGGCGCTCATGCCGAATTCGCGCACACCGTAGTTGACGTAGTTACCGGCTGCGCGGCCTTCCGCGTTGACGCGCACCGGCTTGGTCGCCTTCCAGTTGGTGAGGTTCGAACCGGTCAGGTCGGCCGAGCCGCCGAGCAGTTCCGGCAGAACGGTCGACAAACCTTCGATGGCCTGCTGCGACGCCTTGCGCGTGGCGATGGTTTCCGCGCGCTCGTTCGCACCGGCGATGATGGCCTGAGCCTTCTGCGCCCAATCGGCCGGCAGTTGCTTGGCCATACGGCGCGTGAATTCAGCAGCTTCCTGCGGATACTTGGCCTCGTAGGCGGCAAACGCCTTGTTCCACTCGCCTTCGTTTTGCGCGCCGGCTTCCTTCGCATCCCATGCTGCGTAGACTTCCGCCGGGATCTCGAACGGTGCCCATTTCCAGCCGAGCTTTTCACGCGCGCCCGCGATTTCCTTCTCGCCGAGCGGCGAGCCGTGCGAATCGTGGCTGCCGGCCTTGGTCGGCGCGCCCTCGCCGATCACCGTCTTGCAGCAGATCAGCGTGGGCTTGTCCGACAGCTTGGCTTTCTTGATGGCTGCGTCTACTGCCTCGACGTCATGGCCGATCACGTTCGGGACCACGTTCCAGCCGTACGCTTCGAAGCGCTTCGGTGTGTCGTCATGGAACCAGTTCACCACTTCGCCGTCGATCGAGATGCCGTTGTCGTCGTAGAACGCAATCAGCTTGTTCAGCTTCAGCACGCCCGCGAGCGAGCAGGCTTCGTGCGAGATGCCTTCCATCAGGCAGCCGTCACCGACGAACACATACGTATGGTGATCGACGATCTTCGCGTCCGGCTTGTTGAATTCCGTAGCGAGCAGCGACTCGGCGAGCGCCATGCCAACTGCATTGGCCAGTCCCTGACCGAGCGGGCCGGTGGTCGTCTCGACGCCCGGCGTCATGCCGTATTCCGGGTGGCCCGGCGTCTTCGAATGCATCTGACGGAAGTTCTTCAACTCTCCGATCGGCAGGTCGTAGCCGGTCAGATGCAGCAGCGAATACAGCAGCATCGAGCCGTGGCCGTTCGACAGCACGAAGCGGTCGCGGTCAGCCCACTGCGGGTTCTTCGGGTTGTGGCGCAGATGGCGCGACCACAGCGCAACGCCGATCTCGGCCATGCCCATTGGCATGCCGGGGTGGCCGGAGTTCGCTTGCTGAACAGCATCCATAGCCAGCGCGCGGATCGCGTTGGCCATCAGGGAGGTGGAGGCAGGGGACGAGGTCGTCATGTCGAGTTCCGGAGAACGAGTCCAAAAAGCGGGGCGCGGGCGGCGGGTCCGGAAGCTCGGCGGCCAGTCTGCTACGGCGCACGGTGCGGCGCCTGGAGACGCGATACGGGCAGAGCAAACGGACAAGGCTGCAAAGCGTCACATTCTAACAGATGGTTGTGGCCTTTCCGGCCGCGAACCGCATGGGACGGCGGGTTTAGATCAAGGCCGGACACCGGCTCACCCCAGCTTCGACTCTATAATCTGAGCATCGCCAACTCGCCGCGCCCGTGCGCGCACAGTCCACCGTGAGCGTCCCGCTACTTTTCCAGCCGACCCCTTACGTCCTGTACGGCTTCCCCAACTCGCGACGCCTCGCGAGTGTCGCCTCGCCGCATCAGCAGATCGAGGTCTGGGACACGCCACAACTCGGGCGGCTTTTCACGCTCGACGGCCGCCCGATGACTTCCGTCGGCGACGAGTTCATCTATCACGAATGCATGGTGCATCCAAACGCGCTAGCCCACCCGGCACCGCGCGCGGCTCTGGTATTGGGCGGCGGCGACGGCGGTGCGGCACGGCAACTGCTCAGACATCCGGGCATCAAGCGTATCGTGGTGGCCGAACTCGACGCTGAAGTCGTACGTCTCACCCGTGAATATCTGCCACAGGTGCACGACGGCGCGTTCGACGACCCGCGCGTGGAACTGGTAATAGGAGACGCCGCCGAGTTCGTGGCCGCCTGCGAAGAACAGTTCGACCTGATCGTATTCGACCTGACTCCGCCCGACTCGCCAGCGGCCGTCCTGTACACCCCGGCGTTCTACGCACAACTCAAGCGCGTAATGAGCCCGGACGCTGCCCTGTCGATGCATCTCGGCGCGCCGTATTTCCACGCAACACGTGCTGCGAAGCTGTTAGACGGGCTGAATGAAGCCTTTACTGTGGTCCGCACCATGGGCACATACGTGCCACTGCACGGCTCGCTTTGGATGATGGCCACCGCCAGCGACTCGCTCGACCCCGCCGCCCTTACTCCGGCCGAACTCGCCGGGCGCCTTGCCGCCCGGCAGATTTCCGGGCTCGGCTGGTACGACGAGTATGCGCATGCTGGACTCTTCTCCGCATCTCGCGCAGTGCGCGATAAACTAAGTCAATTCTTAAAGCCAGTAAGGTAACGCAGCGGCAGAATGTGTGGTTTGGTCGGCACGGAGGTCTTGTGCGCCGGCTACCTGGCTCTGCTGCACGTGCCTCGCTGACCCTAGCTAGATCCGGAGAACTCCATGACCGCCTCTCGCCCAGCCGGTGTGCCCTGGTTGACCCCCTATCTGACGGTACGGGACGCACGTGCCGCCATTGCATTCTTCGAAGCGGCCTTTGGCTTCGAGGTACGCGACAGCGTCCAGGATGACGGGATCGTCATGCATGTCGAAATGGTCTATCAAGGCCAGCTGATCGTGATGTTCGCGCCGGAAGGCGCGTTCGGCTCGGCGGCGAAGACACCCAAAAGCGCGGGCGCAATTGCGCCGCAATCATTCTATGTTTATGTCGACGATGTCGACGCGGTTTATGCGCGAGCGCTGGCGGCTGGCGCGAAATCGTTGAGCGAGCCGCAAGACCAGTTCTGGGGTGACCGTTTTGCGCAGGTCGAAGACCTGGACGGCTACCGATGGGCGCTCGCTCGCCACCTTTCGTGAACTAATGAGTATTTTCCTGATGCCTCGCTTCTTCGTCGGTACGTCACTCAAGCCCGACGACATCATGCAGCTTCCCGATGACGTCACACGGCACATCCTGGTCCTGCGCCTGCAACCGGGTGATTCGATCGTGCTTTTCAACGGTGAGGGCGGTGAGTACAGCGCCGAACTGATCGAAGTAGAACGCCGTTCGGCTACCGTCAAGATCCGGGAATTCCGCGAAATCGAGGTAGAACCACCCTATCACCTGACCCTCGCGCAAGGCATCGCCGGTGGCGACAAGATGGACTGGCTGATCGAGAAGGCCGTCGAGCTCGGTGCTTCCAGTTTCGTGCCACTCACCACGACGCGCAGTGTGGTGCGCCTGTCCGGCGAACGCGCACAACGGCGCCACGTACACTGGCAAGGCATCGTGCGCGCTGCATGCGAACAGTGCGGGCGCAACCGCCTGCCAGAAGTCGCACCGGTGCGTGAAATCGCGACGTGGCTAGGCGCGCTACCGCGCGCTACCGAAGAAGCTGAGTTGCGCCTGTTGTTGTCGCCGCGGGCGAGCATCAGCTTCAACGCGCTGCCGGCCGAACCGCCACGCGGACGCGTCATATTGCTGATTGGACCGGAAGGCGGATTTTCGGCTGCAGAAGAAGCGGCAGCAACCAGCCATGGCTTTACCGCTGTGGGGCTAGGGCCGCGCGTGTTGCGCACCGAAACGGCGGGGATCGCCGTGCTGGCGGCGTTGGCTGCGCGCTGGGGTGGCTGGTAATCTGGTCAGTATGTCGAACTGACCCGACCCAAAGCAAAGGCCCGCCAGTAGGCGGGCCTTTGCTTTGTTCAGTCATGCGTATTGTGACGACCCGGACGCTCAGGCGAACGAATAAAACACGCGGAACGCCACCTTGCGCTCAGCCCAGAACTCGGAGGCTTCGCGGAACACGTCGAGCAACGTTTCGCGCCCTTCCTTATCGAATTTCTGTGCCACCGGCAGCGCCTCCAGCACGATCACAAAACCCGGTTGCGTACCCGCCTTGGCGACCAGATCGGTCAGGCAATCGTAGAGAGCATCGTAATTTTTGCCGAAATGCTTCGGAAACAGAAACGACGTCGCAATCGTTTCGAGAACTTCTTGTTTGGACTGCGCATTCGCGCAAAACGCATACAGAAAGTGCTGGCCGAGCTGGCTGGCCTCGTCAGCGAGATCCTGCACGCGAAACGCGCGGATCGACTGTACGATGTTCGGTCGTACGGTCTTGAAAAGACTCATAGGCCCCTCGTTCGATGAAAGCACAGTGCTGGCTTCGCTCTGGGTGTCCCGTCCGTCACCGGCCGTGCGCATCTGCATGACGCGCTGAAACATATTGCCGTCGCCGGCCGCGAAAAGATCCGTCGCGACTCCGGAGTCGTGCGCGTAGACGTTGTCGCTCATGCCGTTCATCCCGATGTCATTCAACAATTCGATTAAAACTGGTGTAGTGGTCGTCCGAGTAGAAACAATTATCGGTACGCTGCAGCGGACCCCCACAGACAATGCGACGCGCGCCGCGATTGTGGGCGCGCGGCGTAGGAACGGTGTATTCGTGATAATAGCCGCGCCGATGCGGTGGCAGCAGCCCTTCGCGGTTGCCGAATACGATCCCGTCCTTCTCATACGGGTAAGGCCCGCCTGCGGCAATCAAGTTCAAAGTATTGACTGCTTCACGCGGCAACTGCGCGACCGCGATGGTGCCCTGCACCTGATTGTCGCCATTGCTGGGCGCCGAATAGTCCCGCGCAAACGCGCTGTTGACCAGACTCCCGCACAAACCGCCAAACGCCAGGGCGCCGATGAGCACGCCGTTGCGGAGCCACTTGCGTGCCATGAATCACGTTCCCGCTGTCAGATCACGAGTTTGACGACCATGAAAGACGTAAGGGTATCGCTAATGGTCTCTGGAATCAACGTTCGTTCGGCGAACGAAAGGTTCCCATGTTGCGGGAACACCCCGCTCACGCAATCTTGGCGACTTTTGACAGATTTTTTTATCTTGATCAAGATAAAATTAGCCTCGACGGTAAGGTGCGGAATAGGCGAATCTGGCCGCTCTGTTTCGCACGTCGTGAGGTGGATTTACCGTCGTGTTTGGTCTTTATTGGGTGACAATCCCCTGTTTGCCCAGAGGCGTGCCCATTGCGGGCACGCCTTTTTTTCGCCTTGCGGCGCTCGTGTGGGCTACCTGCCGCTTAGCGCGCGGCGATCACGTCCGCTACCAGCAGTGCCGTCATGTTGACGATCCGGCGCACCGTCGCCGAAGCGGTCAGCACATGCACCGGCTTGGCCGCGCCCAGCAGGATCGGGCCAATCGCGATGTTATTGCCGGCAGCCGTCTTCAGCAGATTGTACGAAATGTTGGCCGCGTCGATGTTCGGCAGGACCAGCAGGTTCGCATCCCCTTCCAGCGTCGATTCGGGCAGCACTTCGCGGCGCAGGTTGTGGTCGAGTGCGACGTCGCCGTGCATTTCGCCGTCTACTTCCAGATCGGGCGCGCGCTCGCGCAGGATCGCGAGCGTGTCGCGCATTTTCTGGGCGGTCGGCGCGTTGCTGGTGCCGAAGTTCGAATGCGAAACCAGCGCGATCTTCGGCTCGATGCCGAAGCGGCGCACTTCTTCCGCCGCCATGATCGTGATCTCGGCGAGCTGCTCAGGCGTCGGATCGACGTTCACATGGGTATCGACGAGGAAAATCTGCCGGCCCGGAAGCACCAGCCCGTTCATCGCCGCATAGGTGTTGCGGCCTTCCTTCTTGCCGATCACCTGATCGATGAAGTGCAGATGGCGGTGCGTCGTGCTGACTGTGCCGCAGATCATGCCGTCCGCTTCGCCCTTCTTCACCAGCATCGAGCCGATCAGCGTGGTGCGGCGGCGCATTTCGAGCTTGGCCATCTGCTCGCTGATGCCCTTGCGCGCCATCATCTTGTGGTACGTCTGCCAGAAGTCGCGATAGCGTTCGTCGTGGTCCGTGTTGACCACCGTGTAGTCCTGACCGTTGATCAGACGCAGGCCATAGCGCGCAATGCGCTGCTCGATCACCGCCGGACGGCCGATCAGGATCGGCTTGGCCAGCTTCTCGTCGACGACGATCTGCAGCGCGCGCAGCACGCGCTCTTCTTCGCCTTCCGCGAACACAATGCGCTTCTTCTCCGGCTCGACGCCGCGGGCGAGCTGGAAAATCGGCTTCATCGTCGTACCGCTGTGGTAGACGAACTGCTGCAGATGCTGCTCGTACGCGTCCATGTCTTCGATCGGACGCTCCGCCACGCCCGAGGCCATCGCGGCCTTCGCCACCGCAGGCGCGACCTTGACGATCAGACGCGGATCGAACGGCTTCGGAATCAGATAAGCCGGCCCAAACGACAGGTCCTGGATGCCATAAGCCGTCGCGACGATGTCGCTCTGTTCCTGACGCGCCAGCTCGGCGATCGCATTGACCGCGGCTATCTCCATTTCCCGCGTCACCGTCGTCGCGCCCACATCCAGCGCGCCGCGGAACAGGAACGGGAAGACAAGGACGTTGTTCACCTGGTTCGGGTAATCGGTACGGCCCGTGCACAACACGGCATCTGGGCGCACTTCGAGCGCCAGTTCGGGCAAGATTTCCGGCGTCGGATTAGCCAGCGCCAGAATCAGCGGCTTGTCCGCCATCTGCTTGACCATCTCCTGCTTGAGCACGCCGCCCGCCGACAGGCCGAGGAAAATGTCCGCGCCGCCGATCGCTTCCGCTAGCGAGCGGGCGTCGGTTTCGCGCGCGAAACGCTCCTTGTCCGGGTCCATCAGCTCGGTGCGGCCCTTGTAGACCACGCCGGCCAGGTCGGTCACGGTGATGTTCTCGAGCGGCAGGCCGATATCGACCAGCAGGTCCAGACAGGCCAAGGCCGCCGCGCCCGCGCCGGAAGAGACCAGCTTGACCTCCTTGATGTTCTTGCCGACGACCTTCAGGCCGTTGGTGATCGCCGCCGCGACGACGATCGCCGTGCCGTGCTGGTCGTCGTGGAACACGGGAATCTTCATGCGTTTGCGGCATTCGCGCTCGACGATGAAGCAGTCCGGCGCCTTGATGTCTTCGAGGTTGATGCCGCCGAAGGTCGGCTCGAGCGCGGCGATCACCTCGACCAGCTTGTGAGGATCGGACTCGTTCAGCTCGATATCGAACACATCGATGCCGGCAAACTTCTTGAACAGCACCGCCTTGCCTTCCATGACCGGTTTGGACGCGAGCGGGCCGATATTACCGAGACCCAGCACCGCGGTACCGTTAGTCACAACCCCGACCAGGTTGCTGCGCGAGGTGAAGCGCGCGGCATTCAACGGGTTCTCGACGATCTCTTCGCACGCGAACGCGACACCGGGGGAATACGCCAGCGCGAGGTCGCGCTGGTTGATCATTTGCTTGGTCGGCGCGATCGCGATCTTCCCGGGAGTCGGGAATTCGTGATAATCGAGGGCGGCTTCGCGGAGTTTGGTGTTGACGGGATTCGACATAAGGCGGGCTGGAGTGCGGATTAGAATAGATATTCGATGGCATTGTAGCGCCATTCCCTGGCGTGATTCCTGCAATCAGGGACATAGCTGCCGCGACTGAAATAAAGCGAAAGTTTTCGTGCCTCCATGGTCGCCATCATTGCGGCGGCGCAGCAATTTAACCGTACAATGCGCGCCGTTAGCGGCTGCTAAAACGCTTTTCCGTGCACGGACCTCTACTATGCTCTCCGAGTTTTCGCTAATCGACCGTTTTTTTGCGCGCCGTGCCGCCGCCGGCAGCCGGCGCCTTAAAGAGGGCGAGCTCGGCATTGGCGACGATTGCGCATTGCTTGCGCCGCGTCCCCGCGAAATGATGGCGATTTCGACGGACATGCTGGTCGAAGGGCGGCATTTCTTCCCTGATATCGATCCGCACGCACTCGGACATAAGGCGTTGGCCGTGAACCTCTCGGATCTGGCCGCAATGGGCGCGCAGCCACAGGGATTCACGCTGGCGTTCGCCCTGCCAGAGGCGCGTGAGGATTGGCTTTCCGCGTTTAGCGACGGGCTCTTTGAACTTGCAGAACGTTATGGTTGCGACCTGATCGGCGGCGATACGACTGCCGGGCCGCTTAACCTGTGCATCACCGTTTTCGGCAGCGTTCCGCCACAACTGGCGCTGCGCCGCGATGCAGCCCAGCCCGGCGACGACATCTGGATTTCCGGCACGCTCGGCGACGCGCGCGCGGGATTAGGCGTGATACGCGGCGAGTGGTCAGCCGAACAGAAGGATGCTGCGACATTTCGCCGCGCCCTTGAACGCCCCGAACCGCGCGTCCAACTGGGCCTCGCGTTACGGGGCGTCGCACATGCGGCGCTCGATATCTCCGACGGCCTCGCCGGCGATCTCTTGCATATCCTCGAACGCTCGCAACTCACAGCACGGGTCGACGCCGACGCGGTGCCCCGCTCGGACGCGCTGCGCAGGCTGCCCGCCGAAGTGCAACGCCGCTGCACGTTGGCGGGCGGCGACGACTACGAACTGTGCTTCACCGCGCCGGCGACCGCGCGCGCGGCGGTCGAAGAAGCAGGCCACAAGGTAAATCTTCCGCTCACCCGTGTCGGTACAATAAGCGTTCTTGAGCCATCGGCGAACGGCCCTGCAATCCATTGGCATGACGCAGCCGGCGCCCCGCTCACCTTGACGTTGCAAGGCTTCGATCATTTCCATGCAGACTGAACCCTCGCTCGGCCCGGCCGACGAATTGTCCGGCGGCCCGCAACGGGACGGCCCGTTACGCGGAGGACCGCCGGACTCGCCCGAGCCGCGACCTGTGCGGCCGCGCCGGGCAACCGCGCGTTTCATGCTGACCCATCCGCTGCATCTGATCTCGCTCGGTTTCGGCAGCGGCCTGTCGCCGATCATGCCCGGCACGGTCGGCACGCTGTTCGGATGGGCGTCGTTCGCCGTACTCAACCGCTATCTGACCGTGCTCGACTGGGGTGTGCTGATCGTTGTGGGCTTTTTCGCCGGCATCTCGATCACCGCCTTTACAGCGAAAAAGCTCGCCATCGAGGATCCATCGGCAATCGTCTGGGACGAAATTGTTGCGTTCTGGCTGGTGCTGCTGATGGTCTCGCCGATCTCGTTCACCGGCCAGGTCTGGTCCTTCATCGTGTTCCGTTTCTTCGACATGGTGAAACCTCCGCCTATCCGTTACTTCGACCGCAGACTGAAAGGTGGTTTTGGCATCATGTTCGATGACCTGGTCGCCGCGTTTTTCACCTTGCTCGTGATCGCGCTGTGGCGCATGGCGGTCTGACCGTCCCACGTTTTCCGGACCTACGCATGGCTACCGATTCCGTCGTTCACCAACTCGCTATCCGCGTCAGCAACCGGTTGCGCGACGAACGCCTGATGCTCGTGACCGCCGAGTCCTGCACGGGCGGCATGGTCGCGACCGCGATCACCGACATCTCCGGCAGCAGCGGCTGGTTCGAGCGCGGCTTCGTCACGTATTCGAATCAGGCCAAAAGCGAGATGATCGGCGTGCCGGCGGATCTGATCGAAAAGCATGGCGCAGTCAGCGAACCGGTCGCCCGCGCGATGGCCGAGGGCGCGCTGCGCAATAGCCGCGCGCAGGTGTCGTTGGCGATTACCGGGGTGGCCGGCCCGAGTGGCGGCACTGAGACGAAACCGGTCGGGACGGTATCGTTTGGCTGGACCAACCGGCTGCATACGTCGGTGGAAACGGTCGTGTTCAAGGGCGACCGCGAGAGAATTCGCGTGCAGGCGGCGGCGCATGCGCTACGCGGACTGTTGGCGTTGCTCGACGAGCGCGAGCGGTAACGATGCCGATTCCCCCGTTGGGCAAAGACGATCTTATTCGGCGCTTTGAGCTGCAGGCGCATCCTGAGGGTGGATACTTTCGGGAAACGTATCGCTCGGCGGCGAAGGTGAATCGTGAGGTGGCCGGGGAGACGCGCGCGGCGTCTACGGCGATTTACTACCTGTTATGCGATGGCGCGCATTCTGCATGGCATCGGATCAAGTCCGACGAAATCTGGCACTTCTATGCCGGCGAACCGCTTCTGGTTCACGTGCTTGATGATAATGGACAACTGGTTACGCATCGGCTCGGTAATGCGCTAACGCACCCGGGGACCGTGTTTCAGGCAGTTGTGCCAGCCGGTTTGTGGTTTGCCGCGGAATGCGAGGATCCCGCGACGTTCGCGCTGGTCGGTTGCACGGTCGCGCCGGGGTTTGAGTTCAGTGAGTTTGAACTGGCTGATGTCGATGCGCTGCAAAGCGCCTATCCGGCGCAGGCCGAATTTATTGCGCGATTAGGGCCTGCGGCGCAGATCGATTAGCGCTTAGGCCGCTTCCAGTTCCACATGCACTCGCCGACCTAGTGCCGTGGCAATGTTCACCAGCGCATCGAGCGAAAAACGCGATACACGGCCACGCAGTAAATCGTTGATGCGCGGCTGCGTCACGCCACAATGCGCTGCGGCTTCCACTTGCGTCCATCCGCTCGATTTAACAAGCTCGGCGATCTGCTGCATCAGTTCGGCGCGGGTACGCAAATTAGCGGCCTGCGCCGGCGTATCAGCTAGTGCGTCCCAGACGCTGGCATAGGTTTCGGCTCGAGTCATTTCACACCCCTCATCAGTTCGGTATATCTCGCCTTGGCAACGTCTACGTCACGTTGCGATGTGGCCTGAGTTTTCTTCTGGAAGGCATGCAATACGTACACCGCTTCGGCAACGCGAGCGGTGTAAACAACACGGTAAGTGCCGGACTCATCCCAGACGCGAAGTTCCTCTACGCCTCTGCCAATCGACGGCATGGGCTTGAAGTCGTCCGGCTGGTGACCTCGTTGCACTTTGTCTAACTGATAACCCACGTCATGCCTGGCGTCCTCCGGGAACTCGCGCAAGCACTTCAGCGAGTCTCCAAGAAATCGCACTGGCTTCATGAATGGAATTATATCCGAATGGATATAATTCTCAAGAGACCATCTGCGTCAGGTCGCCGTTCCCTCACCGATACGCGTTAATCCGATCCCGCGTTTCCTGCGCGGCCTTCGCTGCGGCCTGCGCATAATCGTCGCCCTTGCCCGCATAAATGATCGCGCGCGACGAGCTGATCAGCATTCCCGTACCCGCCGCGGTGCGGCCCGCATCCACCGTCGCCTCGACATCGCCACCTTGCGCGCCGATGCCCGGAATCAGCAGCGGCATCTCGCCGACAAGGCCGCGTACCACTTCGATTTCCTTCGGGAACGTCGCGCCCACCACCAACCCAAGCTGGCCACTCGCATTCCACTTCTCCGCCGCCAGTTGCGCGACCACCTGGTACAGCGGACGCCCAGCCGTATCCAGAAACTGCAGATCCGAGCCGCCCGGGTTCGACGTCCGGCACAGCACGATCACGCCCTTACCCTCGTGTTCGAGATACGGCTCGATCGAATCGAAGCCCATATACGGATTCACGGTCACGGCATCGGCCTGGTAGCGCTCGAACACCTCGCGCGCGTACTGCTCGGCGGTGCTGCCGATATCGCCGCGCTTCGCGTCGAGAATCACGGGCAGGCCCGGATGATTCCGATGGATATGCGCGATCAGTTGTTCAAGCTGGTCTTCCGCGCGATGGGCGGCGAAGTACGCAATTTGCGGCTTGAATGACGAGGCATAGGGCGCGGTCGCGTCGACGATCGTGCGGCAAAACTCGAAGATCGAATCGGCGCGGCCGGTGAGCGCGCCCGGGAATTTCGCGGGCTCGGGATCAAGGCCGACGCACAGCAGCGAATTCGTGCGCTGCCAGGCGTCGTTGAGTGTCTGGATAAAAGTGGACATATCGGGCTCGCGACGGGCTGATGAAAGAAGTGGCGGGTATTCTACCCGTCCTCGCCCAGAGCACAGCAGGCGGGCGGCCACCTCCCCTCACTGCCGCCGCGAACCCCGCGCTCCTGCCGCTGCGCGCAAGCCGGTGCGCTCGACGGTAAACCGGAACGAGCGGCGCAAATGCTCGCCGCGCGCCAGCATGGTCATGCCATGGGAGGCCGCCCCGCCGGGCAGGTTCATCGCATTGATCGGATGATCGACCGGTTCGAAGCAGAAGAAGTCCTCGCCCGGCGGCGTGTAGAGCACGTAGTAGTCGGTATCCGAGGCAATCGTCAGCGACAGGCGCCGCTTCGGCCATACGACCGCAGCCTGCCCGCTCCAGCCCGTAAAAGCATGATTGACGATGGTCTCCGGCAGCGGATAGGCCACGCCGAACTGCCAGGCCGGCGGCGCCGGCACGTGGCGCAGCGGCAGCCAGTCGTCGCCCTGCAACCAGAGCCCCGCAGCAGCAGCTGACAGCTCGGTCTGCGCGTCACGCACCAGAAACGGATGGATGCCAAGACCGAACGGCATCGCGTCGCGTCCCGTGTTCTCGACCTCGAGCGTAATCACGAGCGTCGGGCCTTCGAGCGCATACGTCTGCGTCGCGCGGTAGGCGAAGGGCTTGCCGTCGCTGCGATCGAGTGTCAGGCGTACGCGGTCCGGGCCCGTCTCCGCCACGCCCCAGTGGGCCAGCCAACCATCGCCGTGAATCGGCAGCGGCTCGGCCACACGATTGCGCGGCACGTCGATACGCCGCCCGCCCACGCCGAAATGACCGCCGCCGATGCGGTTCGAATAAGGCAGCATCGGATAGCACGCCAACTGGTTCGGGTCGGTATCGGCCGCGACATGCCGGCAGCGGCGGAAGATCGGCACCAGCGCGCCATCGCTGCGCCAGTCGAAGCGGGTGATGCCGCCGCCAAGCGACGGCGCCACATCGAGCCGCAAATGGGTGTTGGCGAGCGTCACACACGCCACGTCGCCGCCACTTGTCTCACCTACCGCCACCGCCGATGTACTTGGCCCCGCTAACACCGGGTGGGCGGCGGCGGCCAGCCGGGCTCGGCGCGTCTGTGCAGTCTGGGAACTCTGTGAAGCGGATGCGAGATTCGCTACAGTCATATCAGGCTCCAATCGAGAGGCGTAAGACGTTGCCGTCATCGCTGACGGATGTTTTATAGGTGGGCGGCTCGGCCGGCCGTCTCTTTGAATTCTTCCTAGATCAACTCACTCGTCCTGCACCGCAGCGGTGCACCCTGAAATACCGCTTCGGGCAAACCACGCTGTCCCGGCACGGCCACGAACACGCCGCCTGCGCGGGAGTCGCCGGCAAGCGCCGCCGCATCCAGATCGACGCGTGCGCTCGTGATGTACAGCGTGCCAAGCTGTGCGCCGCCCAGCGCCACGCAACTCGGCTGCACGGTCGGCACCGTGACGCGCGCCGTTTCGACTCCATCCGCGCCGTAGCGCACCACGCGAGCGCCGCCCCACTGCGCATTCCACAGACCGCCGTCGCGATCGACGGTCGACCCGTCAGGCTCACCGGTCGCATCCGTGAGCGTCGTGAATACACGGTCGTTCGCGATGCTGCCGTCTGCGCCGTAATCGCACGCGCGAATTTCGCGGGTCGGCGAATCGCAGTAGTACATCGTCGCGCCATCCGGACTGAATGCGATGCTGTTCGAAATCGCGGGCGCCGGCAACGGCAGTCGCTCAAGTGACAGATCGCGGTTCAGACGGTAGAACCCACCCACTGCGCGTAAGGGCGAACCCTCATCCTTCGTACCGAATACGAAACGCCCCTGACGGTCGCAACGGCCGTCGTTGACGCGCGTATTCAACCCCGGCTCGACATCGACAATACGCTCTGTCTCGCCAGTTGCAAGGTCGAAGAACGCGAGATGCGAGGCGAGTCCGAGTAAAAGGTAGTGCGGATTGGCGCAGAGCGCAAATGTCGCGAGCCGTTCGGGCATGCGCCAGAACGTACTGCGGCCGTCGCGCGGGTCATAGCGCCAGAGCTTCGCGCCTTCGATATCGGTCCAGTAGAAGCGGCCGCTGCGCGAGCACCACGTCGCGCCCTCGCCGAGCGTGCATTTGGCGTCGACCAGCAGCGCCGCACGCGTGGCATGCACCGCTGCGCTCACGCCCAGCCTCCGTCGACGACGACGTCCTGCGCGGTGATCATCCTGCTGTCGTCGGCGGCAAGGAACAGCGCCATGCGTGCCAGATCATCGGGCAATAGCTCGGCATCGATGCACTGGCCATCCTTGATCGCACGGCGCCCCGCATCGTCAAGCCACAGGCGCTTTTGTTTCTCGGTCATGACCCAGCCCGGCACCAACGTATTCACACGAATATTGAAGTGGCCGAGATCTCGCGCCAGACCGCGCGTGAGGCCCTGCACGGCCGATTTCGACATGGTGTAGACCGGAAAACCACCCTGCTTCAACATCCAGCTAATCGAACCAAGATTGATGATCGAGCCACGTCCGGCCACTTTCATGTCATCCATCACGGCCTGCGCCACAAAGAACTGGTGGCGGATGTTCACGGCGATAGCCGCATCGAAAAACGCCGGCGTCACTTCCTCGATCTTGTGGCGCTTGTCGTTCGCAGCATTGTTGACCAGCACCTCGATCGGGCCAAGCGCGGCTTTGACATCGGCGACAGCTTTGCGCAGCGCGTCGAGGTCGGTCAGATCGCAGGGCAGAAACAGCGGCTTGTAACGCGAATCGCCGAGCTCGTCCGCCAGCGCCTCGCCGGCGCTCGCGTCGATATCGAAGAAGGCGACCCGCGAACCCTGCGCCGCAAAATGCTCGACGAACGACGCGCCAATCCCGGTCGCGCCACCAGTGATCAGGACGGTGCGGTCTTCAAGACTCGGATAACGCGCATACACGTTGTCCGCCTGGCGGGCGTTGGCATTGGCAGGTGACGACATCGTTCGTTTCCTCAGAAGGCAGTTAGTCGGACGTCGCGCGTCAATCGCGCGAGCCGCGGTTCTTCAGCTGGTCGAGCAGCACGGCGGCGAGCAGGATCGCGCCGCGCACCAGATACTGATAGAACGCGTCGATATTCAAAAGGTTCATCACGTTTTCGACCGTACCCATGATCAGCACGCCGATCACCACGCCCGAAATCGTCGCACGGCCGCCCAGCAGCGATACGCCGCCCAGCACGCACGCGGAGATCACGTTCAGCTCGAAGCCTTCGGCGGCATTCGGCTGACCCGAGGTGATCCGCGAGGCGAGAATCACACCGGCCAGCGCGGTCACCGCGCCTTGCACCAGGAAGATGTAAACACGGGTGCGTTCGACGTTGATACCGGCCAGACGCGAGGCTTCCGGATTACCGCCGATTGCCAGCGTGTTACGGCCATACACGGTCTGGTTGAGCAGCACGCCGAACACGATGAAGCACAGCAGCGTGACCCAGATTGGCAGCGAGATGCCGAACATCGACAAACCGCCCAGCGCGATAAACGTATCCGACGACACCCCCACGGCCTGGCCATGCGACACGATAAAGCCGAGGCCGCGGACGATTTCCATCGTCGCGAGCGTGGTGATCAGCGCGTTGATGCGCAGGTACGCAATCACGGCGCCGTTGATGAAGCCGATCACGCCGCCCGCCACCACCGCCGCGATGATCGCGATAAAGGTGCTGCCGGTGGCGTTGAGCACCATCGCGCACAGCACGCCGGCAAACGCGACGGTGGAGCCCACGGACAAGTCGAAGTCACGTGAAGCAAGACAGAACATCATCGTGCACGCCACCATGCCGATCTGCGAGATCGACAGCGCGAGCCCGAGCATGTTTTCGATCGAGAAGAAGTGATCGACGGTCAACGACATCGTGATGAACATGATCGCGAAAATCACGATCAGGCTGTAGTCGGTGACCTGTTGCCACCATTTCTGCTTGTCGTTGCTCTGCGGAATCAGCGCTTCGGCGGCGCTCTTGGCGGCCTGTTGCGCGAGGTTTTCTCTGGCTTGCATTTGATTACTCCTCCCGTTTTCGTCACGGGCTGACGGGTTATTGGGGACTTGCGTCCGGTAAGTGGTCGATATCAGGCCGCTTCGGGCGCGGCGGCTTGCGGTGCGGTCGAACTTTGCGGCAACGCGAGACTCAGCACCGCCTGCTCATTCGCTTTGCTGCGCGGCAACTCGCCGGAGATGCGGCCCTGCCGCATGACGACGATCCGATCGGACACGCCCAACACTTCCGGCAGCTCCGACGAAATCATCACGATCGCGCAACCACGTTCCGCAAGCTGATAAATCACGTTATAGATCTCGTGCTTCGCACCGACGTCGATTCCGCGTGTCGGTTCGTCGAGAATCACCACTTTCAGATCCGGCTCGGCGAGCCAGCGCGACAGAATCGCTTTCTGCTGGTTGCCGCCGGAGAGGAAACGGATCTTCTGGCGACGGCTCGGCGTCTTGATCTTCAGCAGCTTGATAAAACTGTCCGCTGTTTCCGCTTCTTTCTTGCGGTTCAGGAAGAACCCCGCGCGCAGATAGTGACGGCGGCAGCTGATGTTGATGTTCTCAGACACAGTCGCCATCGCGACGATGCCCTCTTCCTTGCGGTCTTCCGGACACAGCACGATGCCGTGGCGAATCGCTTCGCCAGCGCTGCGCACCTTGATCGGCTTGCCGTCGAGCACGATTTCGCCGCTCTTCTTGCTGTCGGCGCCGTACACGAGATGCATCAGTTCGCTGCGGCCCGCGCCCACCAGACCAAAAAAGCCGACGATTTCACCGCGCCGCACTTCGAAATTGGCCGGCTCCTTGAGCGCGTGTCCTTCGATCGCTTTGGCGGCGAAACGCACTTCTCCAAGCTCGCGCGGCTTGTAGCTATAAATGTCCGAAATCTCGCGGCCGACCATTTCGGCCACGATCGTGTCGCGCTTCACGCCTTCCAGCGTCGGATGCGAAGCTACCTTGCGGCCGTCACGGAAGATCGTGCAGGCGTCGCACAATTCGTAAATCTCATCCATCCGGTGCGAGATATAGATCATCGCCCGGTTGTCGGCGCGCAGGTCGCGCACCAGCTTGAACAGCACTTCGGTCTCGCTGTGCGACAGCGAACTGGTCGGCTCGTCCAGCGCGATCACGCGCGCATTGCGCAGCAGCGCCTTGCAGATTTCGACCATCTGACGCTGTGCAATCGAGAGTCTGCGCAGCTTTGCGTTCGGATCGAGCGCCACACCCATCGCTTCGAGCCGCTCGCGCACGAAGCGTTTGGCTTCGCGCTTGTTGACCCAGCCGAGCGAATTCGGCAACTGGCCAAGCAGCAGATTTTCCGCGACTGTGAGGTCGGGTACATATTGCAGTTCCTGGTGAATCACCGCGATTCCGGACGCAATCGACGCGGCCGCGCTACCGAAGCGCACCTCGTTGCCGTCGATCAACAGGCGGCCGGAATTCGGCTGATATTCACCACCGAGAATCTTCAGCAGGGTCGATTTCCCCGCGCCGTTCTCGCCCATCAGGCCATGCACCTGGCCGACGTTCACGTCGAAGGACACGCCGTCGAGCGCGCGCACGCCTGGGAAGACCTTACCAATATTGTCAAAACGCAGCGTCGCTGACACTTCGCCTCCTGTTGCATCCTGTGAACCGAGCGGTCCGGCGCCTTTCTACCGCGTCGCCAGCACATCGGTTTGTCTCTACTGCTGTTGCGCCTGCGAGCACGGGATATTGATCCGCACCTTGCATGTGCTGCCGTGACGGCCGGGCGCCGGAACATTTCTGTCCGGCGCCCAGCCGCTGCACTTCTATTTAATACGGCTTACTTCGATGCCAGGCCCATCTTTTCACGCACGTCTGCGACGTTGTCACGCGTGGCCAGCATGCCCGTCGTCAGCGTGAGTGCCGGCGGTTCCTTGCCTTGCGTGATCCAGTCGTACATCAGCGTCGAGGTTTCTTCGCCATGGCGCTTCGGGCTGATGATGACGGTGCCGTAGAAGCCTGTCGGCGTCGGCTTCTTGAACTCGTTCAGAGCCGAGTCCGAACCGCCGATACCAATGCCGATCATGTTGTCAGCCTTGAAACCACGGCCTTCCGCTGCACGCACAGCGCCGAGCACCGCTTCGTCGTTCAGTCCGTAAGCCACCCAGTGCTTGTACTGCGGGTTCTTGGTCAGCGCGATGTTGGCGGCGTTGAAGGCGTTTTCCGTGTCGGTCTTTGCCTGCGGAGCTTCAACGATGTTGGCCTTCGGGAAGCCGGCGGCCACAAGCGCGTCGGTTGCACCGCCGGTACGGTCAACTGCGGTCGGCAGCTGGTTGTAGGTCACGTCGATCGCGCCTACATCCTTCATGTCCCAGCCACGCTTCTTGATTTCCGCAGCCAGGCCATCGCCGACCTGCTTGCCGATGTTGTACGCCGAAATGCCCATATGCGGCACCGAAGCGATCGGCTTGCCAGCGCCGTCGACGAGGCGGTCGTCGACCGTCATCATCTTCAGTCCGTCAGCCTTCGCCTTGGCGACGATCCCCGGTCCAAGCTTGACGTCCGGCGTGCAGATAATGAAACCCTGCGCCTTCTGTGCAGCCAGGTTGTCGATCGCGCTCATCACCTTTTCGCCAGAAGGAGCGCCGATTTTCACCAGCGTGAAACCCTTTTCCTTGGCAGCGATCTCGGCGAACTTCCATTCGTCCTGGAACCACGGTTCTTCCGGCTGCTTCACCAGAAAGCCGATCTTGACCTGATCGGCGGCCTGGACGACCGGTGCATTGAACAGCACCCCTGCTGCTGCAGCTGCCAGCGTGAGGAAAATTCGACGTTTCATGTTGCAGTCTCCTGACTAATTAGTAGATAACGAGAAGGTATCGGCCGCGTCTTCTTATCCGGTCCTTGACACACGCGGCCAGCGCGTCAACCGGCTGAAACTGATCGTTGCGCTCTGTGGCGCTTCGCTTTGTTCTGCTTCACAGCGGCGCGTTTTCCACGGCGCACCGCTTGTGTTTTCTCCAAACGATGGCTCAGTCGTGATACAGCGCTGAGCGCCCACCATCTACAGTGATACAGCTCGCGTTGATGAACGGTGCCTCGTCCGACGCGAGGAACACCGCCGTCATCGCAACTTCTTCCGGGCGGCCGATGCGCTTCATCGGCTGCAGATCGAGCGTCGCCTGCTGCGCTGCCGCCGGGTCCGGCTGACCGTTCCACCAGTCATGCGTTAATTGCGTTTCGATGTAGCCCGGAGCAATTGCGTTGACGCGTACATTGCGCGGCGCGTATTCGATACCGAGCGCCCGGGTCAATCCAATCACGCCGTGCTTCGCAACCGGGTACGGGAAACAACCCGGAATGATCTTGAAGGCATGTGTCGAGGCGATGTTCACAATGCTGCCCGCGCCGCGTTCCACCATTCCCGGCA
>NZ_JAMFSB010000374.1 GCF_026225065.1 Paraburkholderia sp.
AGTACGGATCCACCTGCGTGACCGTCAGCGTGCGGAACGTGGTGGCCGTGTTGACGTTCACCGCGAGGCTCGTGCCCGAACCGAACACGTTGTCCTGCGACACGCCCGCCGAAATGATCGGGCCTTCGCCGGAACCGTAGCCAAGACCGAGGGTAACGGAGCCGGTCGGCTTTTCCGTGACCTTGACGGCGATGTCGACTTCGTCCGCCGTGTCTTCGACCGGCACCGTGGTCACATCGACGTCGGTGAAATAGCCGAGACGGTTGATCCGGTCTTTCGACAGCGCCAGACGGCTCGAGTCGAACCACGAGCTTTCGAGCTGACGCATTTCGCGGCGGATAACTTCGTCGCGCGTGCGGGTGTTGCCGGTGATGTTGATGTTTCGCACGTAAACGCGGCGGCTCGGATCGACCTGCAGCGTCAGGTCTACGGTGTGATGCTGCTGGTCGATCTGCGGCTGTGCGTTCACCGTGGCAAACGCGTAGCCGTATTCACCGAGCTTGTCGACCACCGCCTTGGTGGCAGCCTTCAGCTTGGCAGCCGAGAAACGGTCACCCGGTTTGATCTTGACCAGCTTCGTGAGCTCTGCCTGGCGATCCAGCAGGTTACCGGCCAGATGGATGCCCGAAATCGTGTACGGCTCGCCCTCATGCAGGGTGAGCGTGAGGTACATGTCCTTCTTGTCCGGCGACAGCGAGACCTGAGTCGAGTCGATATTGAACTCGAGGTAGCCGCGATCGAGATAGTACGAACGGATGTTCTCGAGGTCGGTGGTCAGCTTGTCTTTCGAGTACAGGTCATTCTTCGTGTACCACGAGAACCAGTTAGGCGTGGACTGCTGCATTTCATCGCGCAGCGTACCGTCGCTAAACACCTTGTTACCGATGAAGTTGACCTGGCGGATCTTCGCGCTCGGACCTTCGATCACCGAAAACAGCAGACCGACGCGATCGCGGTCGATCGGCGTGACGGTAGTCGTGACTTCAGCCGCGTAGTAGCCGTGCGTCAGGTACTGGCGTTTCAGTTCCTGCTGGGCGCGGTCGACGAGCGACTTGTCGTAATAGCGGCCCAGCGACAACCCGACCGAGTTCAACGCCTTGTTCAGGTTGTCCTTGTCGAATTCGTGGAGGCCCGAGAAATCGATGGTGCCGATTGCCGGACGTTCCTGCACCTGCACGACGACGACGTTACCTTCGGTCGAAATCTTGACGTCGTTGAAGAAGCCCGTCGCATAAAGCGCACGGATGGCTTGCGAGGCCTTGTCGTCGGTGAAAGTGTCGCCCTGCTTGATGGGCAAGTACGCGAACACGGTGTTCGGTTCGACGCGTTGCAAGCCTTCGAGCCGGATGTCGCGAACCACAAAAGAGTCGGTGGCAAAGGCCGAGGCTGCTGTGACGCTCAGGCCGATAAATGTCAGCGCCCTGGCGCTGCGGGCCGATAGTGTTTGAACCTTCATGCAGGATAAGCGACAAGATTTCAATGCAACATGGGAACCGCCGCCGCTTGTTTTTCCAATCTCTGGCCCACGGCGCGGATGGGTGATGTCTCTTGGGTCTACCGCAGTCTGATGCCGGAGGTATCACCTTCGCACGACATCGCACACTTCACGCACTGTTTCTCGTGCCGAGCAGGTCAGGAGTATAGAACGGTTTTGCGGCTGCGGGACTTACTTCAATTACATGCGGACTACTTCCAACTTATTACAGATTTCATACGTTCCCCGCGGTCATACTTACGCTCTGCCGCCAATTTTCGAGAAGTTGCATACCATAACACGAAAAATATGCGACGCAACATCTGCTAGGTGGTAGACCCCGGCCGAACGGTTCTTAACGCAAGGACTCGCCCCGAAGGAGAGGATTATCCCATCATGGACGAATGTTTCGGACCGCAAATTTTGCCAGAAGACGCTGCCGGAGAACACCCCCAACGGAAGGCAAAACGTAATATACAGGCAACCCCGATCGTAAACCAAATTGCGCGCCATTTTGGCACAAGGCTGTCAATTGATTCGTAAAATTTCTTGGACCAGCCGTCGGATGGTTGCGAGAAAAAGACGAAATTGCGTCCCAGACTCATGCCCCCAGTGGCGCAAGCAGGTTGCGCAATGCCGACAGACTGAGCGGGCGCGCGAACCAGTACCCCTGCACCTCGTCGCAACCCAGTTCGCGCAGGCGCTCGGCCTGCTCCTCGGTCTCCACGCCCTCCGCGGTGACACGGAGCTTTAACGCGTGGGCCATCGCGATAATGGCGCCGACGAGCGCCGCGCATTGCGGGTCGCTCATCATCCGGATGACAAACGAGCGGTCCACCTTGAGCCGGTTCAGCGGGAAGCGCGTCAGATACGCCAGACTCGAATAGCCCGTACCGAAATCGTCCACCGCCACTTCGACGCCGAGCTTGCGCAGCGCATGCAGCGTCCGCAACGCTTCCTCGGTGTCGCCAAGCAGGACGCCCTCTGTGATTTCCACTTCGAGGTACGACGGATCGAGCGCGGCGTCGTGCAACGCGCTCTCGATGGTCGCCAGCAGATTCTGCCGCTGGAACTGCTGTGGCGACACATTCACTGCCACCCGCGGCAGGCTGCCGGTGAGTCGCAGCAGCTTGCCTGCATCGCGGCAGGCGGTCCGAATCACCCATTCGCCGATCCGCTCGATCAGGCCCGCCTCCTCCGCCACCGGGATGAACTCGACCGGGCTGATCGGGCCGCGCTGCGGATGATTCCAGCGCAGCAGGGTCTCGACCTGGGCGATGCGCCCGGTCGCGAGCGTGATCTGCGGCTGATAGACCAGATGCAGTTGCTGCCGGTCGAGCGCATCGCGCAGCATGGTTTCAAGTTCGAAGCGGCGCGCGGCCTGACCTTCAAGCGCCGCCGAAAAGCGCCGCATCGCATTGCCGCCCGCGCCGCTCGCCGCGGACAACGCGACGTTGGCGCGCCGCATGAGCGTCGGCACGTCGTCGCCGTGTACCGCGCTGTGTTCCGGATACGCCGCGCAGCCGATGCTTGCCGTCACCGTGATCGTCGTGCCCGAGCAGTCGATCGGCTCGGCAATGCGTGCCAGCGCCGCTGCGGCCAGCGCGTCGGCTGCAGCACCCGTCTCATTGACCAGTAGCGCGAATTGCGTACCGCTGACCGAGGCGATCGTGCCTTCGTTGGCAATCAGGCCGCGCAGGCGCTCGCCGACAATCTGCAAGACGAGTTCAGCCGCGTAGGAGCCAAGCGC
Organism: Paraburkholderia sp.; assembly: GCF_026225065.1. Lineage (GTDB taxonomy): Bacteria > Pseudomonadota > Gammaproteobacteria > Burkholderiales > Burkholderiaceae > Paraburkholderia. The sequence goes on from NZ_JAMFSB010000374.1 coordinate 3,225, forward strand.
ATCGCGTAGCTTGCGCAGGGAGTTCAGTTCGACCATCAGCACGGTGAAACCCGTGCCGTCACGGCGGCAACGCGCCAGCGTCAGATCGAGCCGCTCGGTGAAAAGGGTCTGGTTCGGCAGGCGCGTCACGCCGTCGTGGTGCGAGACATACCAGAGACGGGCTTCGGACTGGGCGTAGCGCGTCATCTCGACGGCCATGCCTACGTAGCTTGCGGAGTTGTCCTTTGCGCTGCTATCGAATACGAGCGGTTCGTCTGTAGATTGGCGCCGTTGTGGCGCCGTTTCGCTGGCCAGCAGAGGCGACACCGCCAGCATGACCGAGATGCGCGTGTTGTTGCGCCGGACGTAGGTCCATTCGCTTTCGTAGCGGGTCGGGGCCATCAACGAGCCCGGCGATGTCGAGCCAGGCGTGCCCACGCCCCAGTTCCCCACGCCCGGCAATTCGCTGCGGCGCCTCGCGAGTTCAGCCGGGTCGTGCAGCGAATCGAAGCTGCGGCGACCGATCAGCTCCTCCGCCCGATACCCGGTCAGTTGCTCGAAGGCCGCATTGACGTAGCGGAACGTGCCGTCCGCCGTGTAGATGAACGCGCCGTAGGGCGCGGCGTCGAGTGCGCGGCCCTGCACAGGCGCTTCGGCTTTACGATCGTGGTGCATGAACCGCCCCTTTCAGCGCGAAAACCTGTACGAGCCAGACCAGACGCGCGCAAATGGGACGTAACGTGGATGTAAGCGCCCGCTCATAGCTCTTCCGCCCTCTCTCTTAATTTATTTGAATGATGAGACCTGCAACCGGAAGGCAGGCTGAGTTCAAACTCTAGCCGGCCCGCGGCCATCCGCCATTGGCAGCAATTTGTCGCTGCTCGCGGCGCGTAACGTCGTTCGATGTTGGTACTCGACATTCGACGCATGATGCCCTGCACAAATCTCATCATAACGAATTCCGCTTGGCCATCCGCATTTACGCCGTCACGAGACAAAGCAAACGCAACACAGGCGCGCAAAATTTTCCGCCGGCCGTGTCGATCTTCCGTCTGTTCGCTCGTCGTGTTGATGAAACCCTGCTGAAAACAGCTGGGCCTTCTGACTCGTCAACCCGCCCATCCCAGGAGCGACCACCATGTCCGCAGCCGCTGTGAAACCGATTCCGGAAGGAATGCACTCGCTAACCCCGCATCTGATTTGCGCCGGCGCCGCCGACGCGATCAGGTTCTACACGGAGGCCTTCGGCGCCGTCGAACAGTTCCGTCTGCCCGGTCCGGAAGGCAAATTGATGCACGCGTGCCTGAAGATCGGCGACTCGATGCTCATGCTGGTCGACGAAATGGCCGGCTGCATGATGCTCGGGCCGAAGTCGCTGAAGGGCTCGCCGGTCGCGATTCACCTGTACGTCACGAACGCCGACGCCACCGTCGAGCAGGCGGTCGCGGCCGGCGCCCGTGTCACCATGCCTCCCACCGATATGTTCTGGGGCGACCGCTTCGCCCAGCTCGAAGATCCGTTCGGGCATCGCTGGTCGGTGGCGACGCACACGCGCGATGTGTCGATGGAAGACATGCAGGAAGCCGTCCGCGCGATGCGGTAGTTTTCGACGCGCTGTTTAAAGCGCTGCTTGACGCGCTTTTAACGCACCACCGCATCGAACGAAAACGTGCCGAGCGCCGCGCGCACCTCGTCCAGCGTCGCCTGGGTCACGTCTTTCGCTCGCTGCGTGCCTTCGCGCAGCATATCGAACACATAGCCCGGATCACGCGCAAACTGTTCGCGCCGCTCGCGAATCGGCGCGATCAAAGTCTGCAACTGCTCCTCGAGACGGCGCTTGACTACCATGTCACCAAGGCCGCCTGCACGATACTCGGCCTTCAGGCGCTCCACCGTGGCGCGATCTTCGTCGAAGGCGTCGAGATACGTGAAGACCACGTTGCCTTCCACGGTGCCGGGGTCGGACGCACGCAGATGGTTCGGATCGGTGTACATGCTTTTGACCGAATCGCGGATCGCGTCGGCGGAGGACGAAAGCGGAATCGAATTGCCCTGCGACTTGCTCATCTTCGCCTTGCCGTCGACGCCGGGCAGGCGCCCCATGGTCGGAATCAGCGCCTCCGCCTCGGGCAGCACGTCCTTGCCGACCTGACGGTTGATACGGCGCACGATCTCGTTGGTCTGCTCGATCAGCGGCGCCTGGTCTTCGCCGACTGGCACGACATGCGCCTTGAAACCGGTGATATCGGCGGCCTGGGCGACCGGATAGCAAAGAAAGCCTGCCGGAATATCGCGGCCGAAATTGCGCGCCTGAATCTCCTCCTTGATCGTCGGGTTGCGCTCGAGGCGCGCGACAGTCACGAAGTTCAGATACAGCAGGGTCAATTCGGCGAGCGCGGGCAGGGCCGACTGTACGGCGATCGTGGTCTTGCGCGGATCGATGCCGACCGCCAGATAGTCGAGCGCGACTTCCAGCACGTTGCGGCGCACCTTGTCGGGATCGTGCGCGTTATCGGTCATGGCTTGCGTGTCTGCGAGCAGTACGAACTGCTGATGCGTCTCCTGCAACGCGAGACGGGTTTTCAGCGAGCCGACATAGTGGCCAAGATGGAGCGCGCCGGTGGGACGGTCGCCAGTGAGGACGGTACGGCGTGGGGAGATGGTGCTGTCTTGCATAAACGGGCTCTCTTGAAACGCCGCCGCAGGACAGGCTAACCGGGGATACAGCACCATGTCAGCCGGACTGCGGCGGCCATGGTCGTAGTAAAGACGTGACGATGCCGCTCCTTCAGGAGCGCCACCAGGCGTGGAGCAGGGAAAGGTTCATCGGGTGCATGGCGTAAGGATGCCATAGGTGCGCGCGCCTTGACAACGGCGCACCCAAGGGCCATCAAGCCAACGGCGTAACCATCGACTCCGATTCCGGCGCGCAATGCACATTGAACGTGATCAGCTTGGTCGGTCCAAACGTATTGCTCAATGCCACGTCCGCGGCATCGCGCCCGTGCGCCATCAACACCCTGCCTGTGCGCTGCACGTTATTGCGCGGATCGAAGGTCTGCCAGGTACCGCCCAGATAAGCCTCGAACCATGCAGCAAAGTCCATTGCGGAATACGGCGGCGGTATCCCGATATCGCTGATATAGCCCGTGCAATAGCGCGCCGGAATATTCATCGCGCGGCACAGCGCCACGCCCAGATGCGCAAAGTCGCGGCACACGCCGGTCCGCTCGTTCCAGGCCTGCCAGGCGGTTTTCGTCGGCCGCGCGTGATGGTAGCCAAACACGATATGACGATGCACGTAATCGCAGATCGCTTGCACACGAGGACGTCCGAGTGGCGTCTTGCCGAACAGACGCCACGCTAGATCGCTTAGCAGATCGGTCTCGCAATAGCGGCTGCCAAGCAAGTACACCAGCGTCTCACTGGGCAATTCTTCGACCGAATGCTGATACCCGTTCGGCTCGATCGTTTCCGGCTCGGCGGAAATCTCGAGCACCGCCGTGGTCGACAGTGCGATCTGTCCCGCCGGTGCGACGATGCGGCTGCACAGATTGCCGAAGCCGTCGCGATACTGCGCGATCGGGACCGGCGGGTCGACCTTCAGGACATCGGCGCTCAACACATCCTGCACACGCGAGTAGTGGGTGTTCAACATCAGCAGCATCGGAGTGGCTTGCTCACACTCGTAGACCAGTTCGTAACCAACGCGCAATTTCATCGACCCACCCTCGCCTCAGTTAAGACCACTCAGTTAAAACCATCAAACATCTTCAGTCACACGCACGTCGACCTGCAGACCGCGGAATGAATGCGCGGCGCCGTGCCAGGTGCCCCACAACGGCAGCGCCTGATAGTAGTTCCAGGCCACCCCCACGCGAATCAGATGGCGGTTGCCGATAATGCTGTTGGTCGGATCGAAATCGACCCAGCCTGCGCCCGGCAGGTAAATCTGCAGCCACGCATGCGTGGCGCCGCCGCCCAGCGTCGTATCGAACTCGGGTACGAAGATGTAGCCGCTCACAAAGCGCGCGGCGAGCCCCAGCGAGCGCACTGCGTCCATCATCAACACCGCAAAGTCGCGGCAACTGCCGCTGCGGTGACGCAACGTATCGGCGGGACGGTACACGCCCTTTTCCGTACGCCGCACATAGCGAAAACCGCTCTTGATCTCCTGCGTCATGGCCCGCAGCATTGTCATCGTGGACGTGGGTCCGCGTTTGGCCAGAAAGCGGCGCGCCCAGACGTTTACTTCGTCATCCGGATATTGCCGGCTGCGCGCATTCACGAGATCCGACGCTTCCTCATTCGTGTACGCGAAGGGCCACGTCGCGGCGTACGGTTCAAGCGCGTAATCGGGGAGCGGCGATTCGTAGTGTTCCAGCGTGACCTGACTGTCGAAATGCAGCTCGGCGGCCTCGCCGGAAAAATTGGCGACCGCCACGGAATTGTCAAACACGTCGTGGAGCCAGTGCAGTCGCGAGGGCGTCGGAGTGATGACAAGCTCGGTGGCGACGACACGCACATCGTGCCCCGAGCGCGGCCGGAACATCATCCGGTGTTCGCCGAAGCGCACCGGCTCCGAATAGCGGTAGACGCTCACGTGCCGCACGCTCAGACGTTGCGGCTCAGCCGTCTTGCCGGCCTCCTGGATCAACTCGGTAGTCACATGGCCGCCCTTGAAAACCTGCTGAAACAGCAGGAACGGCAGCATTTGCCGCCAGCGTTATGTAGCCGCGTCTAACGTTCAGGGTGGTGGCACTGATTGCGCAGAAAACGTCCTCCGGCCCAGCATACACCCGCCAGATTAGTTGAAAGCATTCATTTGGGCACGGTTGGCGGGATCAGCTTGTGCACAGGCGCGGCGCGTCTATAGGGGAGCCTTGGCATCGTCGGCGATCGCCTGTGCCAATGCGGTTGGCATCGTTATAGGGCGAGGCGTCTGATGTGGAGAACCCAGGAGTTATCAACAGAAAACGTTCATAAATCTGTTGATAACTCGCCGAGGAAATCGGTAAGTCTTTGATGTGTTTCGACTTTACCGGGTAATACTGAATCCGGTCAGAATACCGGTCCTCTTAGGGAGTTTCCGCGCCCTGCTGCAGGCCTACACGCCGCGCCCCGCCGTGTCTGTACGCTCACCCTCATGCACATTCGACTCCGCTCTTTGCTCCTGCGCCCATTGCCGCCGCGAGCGGTACATCTTGCCAAGCGCAAGACGCGCCATCTTGACCCAGCCGGATGGCCGCGGGTCGGCCAGCATGCTCAGCGCACGCGCGTAGTCGAGCGTGAGACCGGGGGTCCATGCCATCGTCGCGGCACGTTTGCGCACCTGTGCAGCGACCCACAATTCGGGCGTGCTAATCACCCTGAGAAACGGCTTCCACCCCTCATGACGTCCCCAGACACGCGCGGACGCTCCTTCGATCGCCGCTTCCAGAGCACGCGAAACGCTGCTGGAGCAATTGCGATACGTGAGGTTGTAGGTCGTATCCTGCTGGTACGTCTCCCAGAAGCGCCGCAGCCGCTCGGGATCGTAGTTGCGGATGCGCACCTGGACAGTCGATGCACACCATGCCGTCGATTCAGTCCCGTAGTCCGGTTGAAACAGACCCGGCACGTCGTTCTCACGGGTCGCGCGCAAGAGCCGCGAAAACTCATCCGGCGAGCGGTCGATCTCGACGCCAGGATAGAGGCTGATATAGATCCCTTCGGGCGACTCGAGAGCTGCGTGACCAGTCGAGATGACGCCGTTGCGATCTACCGCGGCGATGTAGCGGTCGATGATCGGCTGGCGACGCGCCGCGCCCTTCGACGACCCTACCGGCGTCCACACATGCACGGTCAGCGCGGGCTCATCTGCGCCAGGCGGACCGTCCCACTCCACCACCGCCGGTGCGGCCTGCTGCGACTCGGCGGTCGCGCTGGCGGCTTGCGCAGCGCCATCGGCCGCGACGGCGGGGTTCGACGACAGCCGCCGCACGCGCGAGGCCAGCAGGATCATGTTCCAGCCGCCGAAGATCAGTCCAAGGCCGAGGCAGTACGGCACGGTCCCCGCGTAGTGAGTCGGGAACGGTTGATAGAAGAAAATGGCGAGCGCGATTTCGATCGCCCCGCCTGTCACTGCCAGACGCCAGGTTCGATAACGGACAACGCGCGCGGAGATGATCTGCAACAGGCCATCGGTCAGAAACAGCGTACCGAAGATCATCGACAGGATGAAATTGCCGTGATGATGGCCGACGAGGATCAGAAGCGCGGCCACGCAAAACGTCAGCCCCTTCACGTAACGCAGCGTGCGCTGGCCGCCCATGCCCGTCCACGCGACCGTAAGGGTGGCGAGGCCCTCGAGCAGGAACAGGCTGGCGAACGGCGTGATCGGGAAGTAGAGCGCGCTGTCGAGCGCATCGATGAAGACAACGATGCCGATTACGACGCTGATGCAGCCTGCCGTCGTCAGAGCGCGCCAGCGGGTGCGAAGATAATCGACTCCTAGCAGGATCATCACCAGCCGAACCATCGTCAGTCTCCGCATGCCAGCGCCGTGTTCGAGCGTTGCCACGCGGGAAGCTGCGCGGCAACGTGCCTTTCAGTGTTATATATCACGCTGGCGGCATGCCGCAATGGGATTGCGCCGGAGTACGAAGAAATTGCGAGCGGCCCGGCTGGCCTGTGGGAGGCCCTGTTAGCTGTCGCGCCGGCCCACCTCAACCGGTACCGCCCTGCCGCGGATCGGCGCGGGACGCGCGCGCAGCGCCTTCCATCTCTTCGCCGCGGCCGCAAGCAACAGCAGCGCGCCGATCGCGACCGCATCGCCTGCGAGTCCGTTCAGCCATGCGGGGCCTCGCGCCATCCGCACGGCCGTATCCGCCACGATTGAGACCACCGTGCCGCCGACGAAGCACACCAGCCCCTGCTTGCCCACCGTGACGACGGCCGGCAGCCGCTCGGCGATTCGTCGTATCACCTGCATGCGGACCGCCTGCGCCATCAGCCATGCAATGACGACAAAGCTCACCACGCGCACGGCGGCGAGATTCTGCTTCATATAACCGGGCGTGGCCTGGGTCTCGAGACACAGCTTGACGAACGCAAAGGTCAGTGCGACTGCAAGTGCAGCGTAGGTCAACCAGCGCCCCGCCTTCGAAACCTGAAACTCATTCGACACCGGATGCAGACGGCACAATATTCCAAGCATAAACATCAGTTGCCAGGCAAACGGATTGAACGCCCAACCGCCCGGATCACCGCTTGGCAAAACGCGCGCCAGCCACGTGGACGCAAGCCACACCACGAGACTCACGCCGAGCGCCATAGCGGGCCGGCGATTCGCCAACGGCACTGACAGCGGCACACACAGTGCAAACAGCGTGTACATCGGCAAGACCGAGGACAGGAACGGCTGATGACGCAAGGTGACGACACCGAGCAACGTGCCAACCGGGTGATGCAGCACATCGCTCCAGCCGGTCTCCTGCACCACCGGCGAATCGATGCGCCACAACATGAGCGCGGCGCCCGCCAGCAGCATCAACGCCGCCGTAAACAGGTACGCGCGATAAATCTCCCAGGCACGCACGACGAAGCGCCGCTTGGCAGCGTGTTCGCTGCGGTACATGGCGACATTCGTATAAGCGGCCGCTGACGCATAGCCGCCAAGAAACACGAAGACTTCAGCCGCATCGCAGTACGCGTAGTTGTGCAGCATGAAACGTGAGAGAACGCTGCCCTGAATATGATCGAGAGCGATGACGATCAACACGACTCCGCGCAGGAAGTCAATTTCGAGTGATCGCCGGACGGGCGAGTTCATCAACGACAACTCCGTTTTCGGTTCGGCTGCAATTTGCAAAAATTGCCGGCGCGAACGGGTGAGAGACTGGCTGTTGCTGCGGATGCCATCGGGCACGACTCAACGCTATGCCACGCGCTCCCGCAATTCAATTACGGGTTCTCGCATCGATTTTTCTGCGCGTTACGCCGCGGGTGCCGGTGGTGTCAAAAGCCGCATCGTCCCAGTGCGACATGAGGGTGCCTGGGCAGTTCCCGTGGAGATTGCGTCGGGATATTTCATGCAGTCTGCATGCGGACGTGACGACGCATCGCGCGATACGGGCGCGATGCGTCGTCAGATTTGGAAACGTCTTAAAGACGGGCTAGAACAGCCGGTCTATCGAAGTGCGTGGGGCAGACCGAGGCGAATTGGCGGCGCAGAAGCAATTCTGTATTTCCTGCTGCGCCGCTGCACTAGTGACACCTGGTTACAAAATAAAATTGGCGAAATTCGCGAGACTTTCGACCGGCTTGCGCAGTACTTTCATCTTGCAGAACGCGCCGATTTCAGGCCGCTGCAGCCTGCAACATGGCGTCGCCCTGCTCGCCGCCCAACACTTCGACGATGTCGGCAAACATGCGCGCGAGCTCGCCTGTCATCAGCGTCATATCCGAGTCGAATTGCTCGTCGTCATTCTGCGCAGTGGGGTCGCTTGCGTCCTTGATCACGTCGAGCGGTGTGATGCGCTTGATGGTCAGCGACGGTGTGAGCACAAATGAAACGCGGTCGTCCCATGTCATGGCAAGACGCATGCATTGCTTGCCCGCTTCGATATGACGGCGCATGTCCTCGACATCCAGCGCATGCCCAACTTAGCGCACAGTTGCATTGCCTTGCGCGGCGGAACGCAACTCAGTGTCCTGATCGAGCGTGAAACCGGCCGGGGCGTCGCCGGACAACAGCCATTCCGTCATCGCCGCCACCGGCGACTGTGCGACACGCACGCTCGAGAGCGGCAGCTGATCGATTGACTTGACCAGCAGGCCGAGCACGTCGTCGGCGACAGCTTGCGAGGCAGCGTCGATCACAAGCCAGCCGTGCACCGTGTCGATCCACACACGCGTATCGCGACGGATGCTGAAGGCACGCGGCAAAAGTTCGTCGGTGACCTGCTCCTTCAGTTCGCGCATCTGCTTGCGGCCGAGTTTGAAGCCCTGCTGCTCTTCGACTTCGAGCGCACGCGCCTTGGTCACCTGGTTGACCACCGACGCGGGCAACAATTTCTTTTCGGTGCGAAACACCAGCAGCATCTGGCGGTTGATCGAGTAGACGAGCGAGTCGTTATCGCGCGGTGAGGCCCATCCCTGCGTCTGCATCTCGACGCTACTGCCCAGCTGGAAAGCATGCGGCGCGAGCCACTTTTCCATCTGCTCGGGGTTGACGGACCACGGAATGGGAAGACGATGAAGCTGAAGGTTTTTGAACCACATGGGCGTACGGGCAAAGCGCACCATTCTATACGACACTGCTCCGGCGAGGGACCACATTGCGTGTACAAACGACGCAGCGCATGCCGGGATAAAGTTTTCAGCTTCGCATTGATTCGGATAACTACACACTTGCCGGTTGCAGAACATCAAAGACCCTGGCCAGTCGGTCGATTTTCTGGCATTCGTCCTCCACCGCCTCAAGGACGGCAGCGTCGTCGAAAACTGACGCCTAGAGCGCTACCTGACGCAACTCAGACATCTGCCCGGACATCCAACGCCGTCGAACACTAAAAAGTCCTGCAAGGCCGGACCGCCGTCCTTCGGTTTTCGCCCAAATAACCTAGACTTTTAAGATGCAGTGGAACTGGATGGAGGCTGCCATGGCGGAATCGATGGTCAGCATCGTAGTGGGACTGGTTGTCATCATCACCGGGATCATGATCCTCAGCTCGCACCATCGGCGCGAGTTGCACAAGACGCGTCCGCCGACGCGGTTCGACGGCCACCGGCTTTGGGACCGGATGCGGCACCGGCACTGACCCGGTCGCCGGTATCCCAAACGACGCGGCAGCGGCCGCGCCCCAGCAGCGCCCGGCGCGGCGGCTTTCACACCGGCCCTCGCAGCCGCACGCACCGACACACACCCCGCGCGCGCGACCAGAACGGAGGCAACCATGTCTGAAGAAATCCACGGCTGGCAAATGCTCGAATACGAGGGTTTTGAAATCCACCTGTCCCCGCGCCCCAAACAGTCCGGCGACAGCCGCTTTACCTACATTGGCTACGTTTGCCACCCTGGCGCGGATCCGGCCATTCCCGGTCACGTGATGCCGTTCCATGCGGACGGCGAAGAGTGGTTTGCCAGCATGGAAGAAGCGCGCTACGAGGCCGTGCATACGGGACGCAGCATCGTCGACGGAACGCATCCGGACCTGTCGGTGCTGTCGTTGGTGACGGGCGGCGTCTAGCGCACCGGGGCCACCGCACGGCAAAGAATCGCTGCGCCGTAAGAAATCGAAATGAACAGCGATCAGGCTTTCGGGAACCCACCAGGCGGCCGTCATGCACGTCCAGCCCGCCATGATAAGAAACCCTCAGCACGCGCGACCGAACCTCCGTGGTGGCCGGGAACTCGCGCCAGCCTTGGCTCTGCGCCGATTCGGCCCGGTAATTCGAAGTGTGTCCGGCCCGGCCGGGACAATTTCGCACCCTGCGAATGCCTCCATGCATATCCTGCCGCGGGGTCGTACGCCCCGGCCACAAGGCGCAGTCGAGTCCCCCGCGCGGTTATAATCGCCCTCGCCCTGCCGTCTTGAAAAGGAGTGCTCCGAGCCTCCGGCCATGCATTCGGCGAATTGGAACGGTAGCGTTCATAAGAATTCACAGCCTATGATTTTTGCTCCCAGTCTGATCTGGCTCAGCACAGCCTTGTTATTTTTCGCCCCAGCCGTGAACCTCGTATGGCGCGGTGGCACCGGCTACGGTTTCTTCGGACTTGTCGCGCTTTCACTGGGCGCCGCCGTCGCCAACAAACGCACCGCGGATTATTTCAAGGGCTTACGAACCTATAACTGGTACACCTTGGGCATGCTCGCGTTTCTGGTCGCGATCATGTTCCAGCAACTGGTCATGCACTACTGGTTGCCGCGCCAGTTCGATGCCCTCTCACGCTTCGTGCTCGCGCTACCGCTGTTTTTGCTGCTGCGCCAGTTTCCGTCGCGCAAGCTGCGGGCCATCGGCTGGGGTTGCGCCGCCGGCGCAATCGCCGTGGGCGCCTGGGCCTTGATCGCGCAGCCGCAAGGCGGCTGGACCGAAGCGAGCCGCGCCAGCAATGCCTACACGAACGCGATTCCGTTCGGCGACACCGCCTTGCTGCTCGCCTTCCTGTCCGTCTTTACGCTCGGTTGGGACGGCCCGCGCGACTGGCGGATGCTCGCGGTCAAGCTGCTCGCCCTGGTCGGCGGCGGCTATGCCTCCTACCTGTCCGGCTCGCGCGGCGGCTGGATTACGATTCCCATTTTTGCGATCCTGCTCGGCTGTCAGTTCCACTGGTTCGTGCACAAGAAGCGCCTGTGGGTTGCGGCGCTCGCCATCGTGGTATGCAGCGCCGCCCTGCTTTCGACCGAGCGGGTCGAGCGGCGGCTAGAAGATGCCACCACCGACTTCTCCGCGCTGCATCACGGCGACGAAAACACCTCGGTCGGCTTGCGCCTGCAGTTGTGGCAGGCCTCGTTCCGACTGTTCACCGAGCATCCTGTGTATGGCGTCGGCAAGGGCAAACTTGAGCGTGCTCTCGGCGAGCTCGCCGCGCACGGCCAGGCCAGCACCGAGATCGTCAACGAACGCGCCCACAGCGATTTCTTCTCGACCATCGCCGAAACAGGCGCTATCGGCGCAGTCTGCCTGCTGATTTTCTATTTCGGCCTGACCGTCCATTTCTGGCGCGAGCGGCGCACTCAAGATCCCACGATTCGGGCTGCTGCCTATTCCGGGCTAGCGGTGTCGTTCAGTACGATTGTGTTCGGCCTGACGATCGACGTGCTGGTGCCCGTCATGGTCACGTCGCTGGTCGCGCTGCTAAGTGCGGCGTTTCTCGCCGTCATCGACGCGCGCAAACGCGAGCTGTCGCATCCCGCAATTCGGTAGTTAGGTGAGTAGTTAAAACGAGATGCTTTTTCAAGCTAAAGCATCTCGTTTATAGTGCTGTGCACGCCAGAAATGGCGAACTGGGGCAGCGGCAATCAGAATGCCTGGCCAGAGTCCAACAACGATTAGAATCTAGCCGAGCCAACTCAGCCCGCGCCATGAACAACAGCGTCCAGCCCTCCCTGTCTGCCGTAGCGGCCAAACCACTAGCTTCAGTGCTACTGATTGCTTACAACCAGGAAACGCTGGTTGGCGACGCGGTGCGCAGCGTGCTTGCGCAGACTTACGAACCGCTGGAACTCATCATCTCCGACGACGCTTCGAGCGACGGCACCTTCGCCGCGATCGAGGCTGCCGTGCGTGGCTATAGCGGACCGCACAAGGTCGTCACACGCCGCAACACGAGCAACGAAGGCATCAGTGCGCACCTGTCGCGGCTCGCCGGGTTGGCGCATGGTGAGTTGCTGTTCGTTGCGGCGGGCGACGATATGTCGGCCCCGAACCGCTGCGCACGGGTGGTCGAGTGCTGGCTTGCACAGGATCGCCGCCCCGACCTGATCGCCACCGATCTCGCCGACATGGACGAGACCGGCGCCGTCCACGAGCGTATGGAGCCAACCGATCTCGGCACCTATCGGAGCTTCGACGATTGGGCTGCCGAACGGCCCTGGCTGGTAGGCGCAGCGCATACCTGGACGCGCCGGCTGTTCGAGCGTTTCGGCCCGATGATGCCAGGCACCGCGGCCGAAGATCAGGTGATGACGTTTCGCGCCATCGTCTCCGGTGGCGCGCTCAGCCTACGTGAACCGCTCGTGTGGTACCGGCGCGGCGGCCTGTCGGGCAAGCGCCGGTATCGGACGGTCGCCGAACTGGTGGGACGATTGCGCCAGGGCAACGGCTTCGCACTGGTGGAAGTGAAGCAGTTGCAGCACGACGCTGAAATTGCCGGACTCGGCGACAGAATGCGCGCCGTTCTAGCGCCGAAACTTGCGCGCGAACAGTTCATTCATTCGATGTTCAGCGCTCGCGGGATCGGCGAACGCCTTACGCTGATCGCCGCCAGCCACAATGTCAAACTGGGGCTGCGCATCCGGATGCTGCTCTACAGCACCTTTCCGGGCATCTACGCGCCGACACTGTGGATCAAGCGGCTCAAGCGAGCACGCTAAGGCTACGGGGCAGCACGCTTTCCCGTCCGTGTTCGTTCAGCGACGCTCGACGATCTGTGTGGCTAGTGCCAGCAGTGCGTCGACGTGGCTGGCCACGCTTGAGTCGTAGAGCACCGCTTCACGTGCCACATCGGCCGGTGCTGCCAGTGCTGCGGCCAGCGTCGGTGCCGTTGCACCGCTGGCGAGCCGAGGCTGGATAGCACGTTCGAGAGTGGCGCGCAGGTCGGCGAGGTCATCCGGCGCGAAGACGAATTTCGCATGCGACGCGATCGCATCGCAGCAGCCGATACTCGACGGAAAGATCACCGGCGTACCGCACATCGCAGATTCGACGCCCACGAGTCCGAACGGCTCGTACTTCGATGCGAGGATCGTAAAATCGGCGGCCCGATAACCGTCCTCGATTTCTTTCACGTAGCCGATATAGCGCACCCGCTCCGAGGTGCGCGCGGGCGGCCGGCCCGCTACAGCCAGGACCACCGGCAGCGTCGTCCCTTCCAGCGCCGCTTCGATAAGCGGCAAACCCTTGCGCTCGTGACTGCTCGACGGAAACAGCAGCACGATCTCGTGATCCGCGAAGCCGAACTTGCGCCGCAGCGCGGCGCGCTGCTCGCTATCTACCGGCTTGAAACGAGCGCCATCGACCGGAGGGTAAAGCACGCGAATCTTCGCCTCTGCGACGCCATACAGCTCACGTAGTTCGTCGCGCATCAGGTTCGAGTGGGCGACAACGAAGCTCGCCTGTTCGTACTGCTTGCGCTCGAGCGCGATCTGCCAGGTGTCGGAGCGTTTTTGCACGCGACCGGTGGCACGCAGGAACCCGAGATGGGTGCCGCCGCAGATCGCGATTTCCGAAGAGTCGACCCGGTTGCAGCCGATCAGCACGTCGACTTTGGCCGCGCGCCGCGCGCGCCGCAAGCGCCATGAAAACCAGTAGTCGCGCAGCTTGCCGGGCAGCAAGGACACCTTGATGCGATGCGCCTCGACCATGCGGCTTTCCGGCACCGACATATCGAAGCGCCGCGCAAAGAACGCCGGGGTCATGCCTCGTGCAGCGAAGCCGCGCACCAGATCCATCGCATAACGCTCGAGGCCGCCGCTGTGTTTCAGCGCATTGCTGGAAAGTCCGATTTTCATGATTCAGCGCATCAAGCCGCGTTCTGCTGAAACTGGATGCGATGCAGATGCGCGTAAAGCCCATCTTGTCCCAGCAGTTCGCGGTGGCTGCCGCGCTCGACGATACGCCCGGCTTCGAGCACCAGAATCCGGTCGGCACGCTCGATGGTGGACAGACGGTGTGCGATAACGAGCGTGGTGCGCCCCTTCATCAGCGTTTCCAGCGCGGCCTGCACGTGGCGTTCCGATTCCGAATCGAGCGCCGACGTGGCTTCGTCGAGAATCAGGATCGGCGCGTCCTTGTAGATGGCGCGCGCGATCGCCAGACGCTGGCGCTGACCGCCCGAGAGCATCAGGCCGTTGTCGCCCACCAGCGTCTCGGTGCCCTTCGGCATGGATTGCACGGTGTCCCACAGGTTCGCTGCCTGCAGCGCAGCCCTCACCTTCTCCGGATCTGCCGGTTGGCCGTAAGCGACGTTGTGCGCGATCGTGTCGTTGAACAGCACGACGTCCTGGCTGACCATGGCGATCTGGCTGCGCAGCGCATGAATGCCGTATTCCGGCAACGCGACGCCGTCGACGAGGATCTCGCCGTCGGTCGGATCGAAGAAACGCGGCAGCAGGTTGACGAGCGTGGTCTTGCCGCTGCCCGAGGGGCCGACCAGCGCCACCATTTCTCCCGGCGCAACCTTGAACGACACGCGCTCAAGGATCTGCCGGTCTTGCGTGCTGGTGGCGCCGTAGTTGAACGAGACATCGCGGAATTCGACTTCGCCGGAAGCGTGCTCGAGAGGCTTGCCACCGCCCTGCGGCTCGGCCGGTTCATCAATCAGGCCGAAAATCAGTTCGGCCGCGGTCATGCCACGTTGCAGCGGTTGGTTGACGTCCATCAGGTGCTTGAGCGGCGAGACGATCATCAGCATCGAGGTGATGAACGCAGCGAAGCCGCCAACCGTCGTGCCGCCATGCGCCGATTGCACGACCGCAATCGTGACCACCACGGCGATCGCGATCGACACCAGAAACTGGGTGAGCGGCTGGGCGAGTCCACCGGACGTGATCATACGCAGCGAGTAACCGCGCAGGCGCCGGCTCATTTCAGCAAAGCGAGCAATCTCGTACTGCTCGCCGTTGTGCACCTTGACCACCTTGTAGCCGCCCACCGCCTCCTCGACGATGTAGGACAGTTCATTGGTGAGCATCTGGTTTTCGCGGTTGAGCCGACGCAGCTTCCGGTTGATCTTGCCGATCACCCAACCGATTGCAGGCAGCATCACCGCGACAATCAGTGTCAGCTTCCAGTCCAGCCAGAACAGGGCGCACAGCAGGAACAGAACCGTCAGCGAATCGCGCACCAGCGTAATCAACACACCTAAAAGCACGTTGAGAATCTGGTTGACCTCAAAAACGACTGCGTTGATGACCGTGCTTGCCGTCTCGCGCTGAAAAAAGCCGACGCTGGTGTGAACCAGGCGCTCGAACATTTCCAGGCGCAAGCGCAGCAGAATCGTATTCGAGATATAGGCGATCAGGTAACCCGATGCGTATTGGGAAACGCCCCGTACCACCGCAAGTCCGAGCACACAGATCGGCACTATCCAAGTCAGGCCGTGCATTGCATTCGCACCGAAGCCGTGATCCAGCAGCGGCTTGAGCAGCAAGCCAATCAGCGAGTCGGTGCCGGCGCTGACAGCCATGGCGACAATCGCCCCTATCAGGGTCCACAGGACCGGCTTGATATAAGGCCAAAGCCGGCGCAGTAGGGCGATGGACGACGACGCATCACCTGAAGCACCGATGACTTTGCTTAACGTAGGCTTCGCGCTCAAGGAATCCTCTAGAAAGGCAAACAAAGCATTCGCCCGGCGGCCGAATGCTGAATAACGCATTGTAAACGGTTGGGCGAACTGGATGCCGGGGGCCGTTGTGCCCGGCTGACACCAGACCGATAGCGGTTCTTACCGTTTGTTCCGAGCCGGCTCGAGGTGGGGTCGTGCCCGTGGCTGTAAAACAAGCCTCTCGCTTGTATATACTTGCCCGACGCGTTTTGCCCATCCGCACCTTCTCCGCTAATCAGGCATGAAAGAAACCACCCTCGGCGTCGCCCTCATCACCAAAAACGCGGCGTCGCGCCTGGCCGAGTGCCTCGCCGCCGTGGCGTTCGCCGACGCGATCGTTGTGATCGACGGCGGCAGCACCGACGGCACCGTCGAGATTGCCCGCGCACATGGCGCCCGCGTGCTGCAGGAGCCCGACTGGCCGGGCTTCGGGCCGCAGAAGAACCGCGCGCTGGATGCGCTCGATACCGGGTGGATTCTCTCCATCGACGCCGACGAAATCGTCACGCCCGAACTCGCCGCGGCAATCAGCGCGGCAATCGCCGCGCCCTCCGCGGAGGTCTACGCGGTGGACCGCCTGTCGAGTTTCTGCGGGCAGTGGGTCCGGCATAGCGGCTGGTATCCAGACTGGATCCCGCGCCTCTTCAGACGCGGCGCCGCGCGCTTCTCCGACGACCTGGTGCATGAGCGGCTGGTGTTCAACACCCCGGCACAACGGCTAACCGGCAAGCTGATGCACTACTCGTACGAAGACTTCGAAACCGTGCTGCGCAAGCTCGACACCTATTCGACAGCAGGCGCGCAACAACGCCACGCCGCGGGCAAAAGCGGCAGCTTCGGCAAGGCGCTCGCGCGCGGCGCGTGGGCATTCGTGCGTACCTACGTGCTGCGGCGCGGCTTTCTCGACGGTCGAGCCGGCTTCATGATCGCGATGTTCAACGCGGAAACGGTGTACTACCGGTTTCTAAAACTCGCACGCCTGGGCGCACGGGAGCGGTAGGCAGCGTTTGTCGCGCGGTACGGACGTGCGCCGAGCGTCAAGAGTAGCAAGCCCGCCCGGAATGGACGCAGCCGCGTCGGTCAATAGACGATCTCGATCGAACTTCCGGCGAACTCGCCGCGCAGCGCCGCGAGCAGTTCGTCCGTGGGCTTGACGCGCCATGCGTCGCCGAGGCGTACTTCGCCCTCGGCATTCTCGCTGCGATAGACGATCTGCACCGCCAATCCGTTCGGGATCTGTACCGGCTGGCGTTGACGGCCACCGTCACCACCGAAGCCGCCGCCGTTGCGGCCACCACCGCCACCGAAACCACC
>NZ_JAMFSB010000375.1 GCF_026225065.1 Paraburkholderia sp.
GCCGTGAGAAAACCGATGAACTGATCGCAGAATATCCCGATCGCAAGCTGGTGCCGACTTATACGCTCGAAGAGTTCGTCGAGTCGCTGGAAAAGCCGCGCCGCATTCTGATGATGGTCAAGGCCGGCGCAGGCACCGACGAGACGATCGCCTCGCTCAAACCGCTGCTGGACAAGGGCGACATCCTGATCGACGGCGGCAACACGCATTTCACCGACACGATCCGCCGCAATCAGGAACTGGCCAAGGCCGGCCTGCATTTCATCGGCACGGGCGTCTCGGGCGGCGAAGAAGGCGCGCTGAAAGGCCCGTCGATCATGCCGGGCGGCCAGCGCGACGCGTACAACCTGGTTGCACCGATTCTCACGGAAATCGCCGCCAAGGCGCCGGACGGTGAGCCGTGCGTGGCGTACATGGGTCCGGACGGCGCGGGTCACTTCGTGAAAATGGTGCACAACGGCATCGAATACGGCGACATGCAACTGATCGCCGAAAGCTATGCGGTGTTGAAGCAGGTGGTGGGCCTTTCCAACAAGGAACTGGGCGACGTCTATACCGAGTGGAACAAGGGCGAGCTCGACAGCTACCTGATGGAAATCACCTCGAAGATCTTCAACAAGAAGGACGACGAGACGGGTAAGGATCTGGTGGACGTGATCCTGGACCGTGCCGCGCAAAAGGGCACCGGCAAGTGGACGAGCCAGAACGCGCTCGATCTCGGCGTGCCGCTGCCGCTGATCACCGAGTCGGTGTTTGCGCGCGTGCTGTCGTCGCTGAAAACCGAGCGTGTCGCCGCGAGCAAGGTCATCAAGGGACCGGACGCCAAGGCGTTCGACGGCGATCGTGCTGCTTTCATCGAGTCGGTGCGCCGCGCGCTCTACTTCAGCAAGGTGATCTCGTACGCGCAGGGTTTCGCGCAATTGCGGGCGGCCTCGGAAGAGTACAAATGGGATCTGGACTTCGGCACGATCGCGAAGATCTTCCGCGCGGGCTGTATCATCCGCGCCCGCTTCCTGCAGAAGATCACAGACGCGTATTCGAAGGACAAGGCGATCGCCAACCTGCTGCTCGACCCGTACTTCAACGACATCGCTTCGAACTATCAGGGAGCGTTGCGTGACGTGGTGATCGCCGCGGTGAAGGCGGGCGTGCCGGTGCCGACGTTTGCCTCGGCGGTGGCGTACTTCGATGCTTACCGTTCCGAGCGTCTGCCGGCCAACCTCGTGCAGGCGCAACGCGACTTCTTCGGCGCGCATACTTTTGAGCGCGTCGACAAGCCGGGCAGCTTCCACGCCAACTGGTCCTGATCGTTACTACGATGTAGGACTCCGGCGTCGCCGGATTTAGACATCTCTGCTGCGCCCACAGCCTGGGCGTCCCGTTAAGGGGCGGCCCGGGCTGTTTGCCAATCAACGACCCGGCAGATGCGGCACGCCTTCGTTGCTGGTCAGATTGAGTTGATGAATCTGCCGGTGTGCCTTGTTCAATTGCGCCTGTGCCGCGACGCGCTGCGCCTCCAGTTGCGCGACCTCCTTGCGCACCTGATGCATCCGCCCTGACACCGCCTGCTCCTGCACGGTATTGCGCTGCAAATCGCAACGCAGGCGTTCCGCCTGCGCTTCCGATTCCGCGATCATCCGTGCGAGCTGTTCATTCTGCGCGGCCAGTTGCGCGCGACGGGTCTCACCCTCGGACAGACGCGTAGCCTGCTCTTCGAAATGATGGAAGGCGGCCTCGGCGGCATCCAGGTCCGCGGCTTTCAGCGCGCGCCAGAGGGTGCCGTTCTGATACAACGCCACGTAGTAGGCCAGCTCTCGCGCATGGAACAACAGGCTCACCGAGTAGTCGAAACTCCGGAACACCCTGAAAGGCGTCAAGGCTTCTTCCTCGGCCAGCCATTCGATTTCCGCGCTGTCGGCCATTTGTACCGGCCGGCCGCTTGTCTGAGAAGGTACGACCGGAACTGGCCTTAAGGTCGTGACAGGCCGTGGCGGCTCGGCGGATGTCGAAGCGGCCGGGCTGGCCGAACTGCTGACGTCCGCCGCTGGTTCGTCGTCTGACGAGGCGGTGTTGTCGTGGGCCACCTGGACAAGGTGGGATGGGCCAGTGGCGAGCAATGCACTGCGTCGGTTCAGGAGACTTTTCACGGCAGGTCCTCAAAATGACTCGCCCGAAACCGCGAGGCGGCGCCGACGGTGCAGCATGCCGGGCTACCAGGCGGTGCGTGCGGTGAACGAAAGCGGAGGGGCGCAGCGGCCAGAAGCCGCCAACCCGCAGCAGTGCGAATCAGTGCAGCGTGCGCTGCCGGCGCGCGATATCGCCGAACAGCTCACTGCTGGGTTCGAGTGCGAGAAGCCACGACTCGTCGTAGCCGCTCAGGTTGTCGAGCGCTTCGCGCAGCCGCTCCAGCGCGACGGCAGGAAGCTCGACGCTGGCCTCGACGCCGCTCGACAGACGCGCAATGCTGGCCAGCTGAACCAGGGCGTCCGCCGCTTCGGCGACGTCCGCCGCGAACACAAGGTGAGTATTGAGCAGCTCAACCAAACCTGAGGATGTCGCAACATCTTCGACGTTTAACTGCACGGCCAGAAACGTGGCTTTGTTCATCCCCGAACTCCTCACGGACATTGCTTGGTGGCGAGCGGTTCGCCTGCTGTGCGTTGCGTCAGCAAGACCCAGTATAGGCGAGGCGGGGAGGGATTCAATGCTCACACGAATTGTGGCCCTTTCTGCACAACGTTCTGCAGCGTGGCCGGCAGGCTGCGCACCCTATAATGGTGCGAGCGGATTCTCACCTGAGGACCGTTTTATGTGCATTGCAGCATGCCGTGTGGCACACGGTCTGCGTGGGCTATCCGGTTGGCATATTCATCATGAAGATTATCCGCAGCAGGGCATTTACGGCTGAGCGTCCATGGGGCGCACTCGATATCGCCAACATGCGTGGCATCACTACGCGGTTGCACTGGACGGATCAGCCCTACAAATGGCACGTCAACGACGGCGAGGAAGTGTTCGCCGTTCTCGACGGCCGGGTTGAAATGCGTTACCGCGAAGCGGGCGAGGAGCGCTCGGCGATGCTGGAGACAGGCGATGTCTTCTATGCATCGGTCGGGACCGAACACGTTGCGCATCCGGTGGGCGAGGCGCGCATTCTCGTGGTCGAGTCCGAGGGTAGCGTTTGACGTTGGCGGGCCTCACGGTTGTCATGCCGACGCTTGAAGATTGATTGACTCACGTGCCGAGGATTATCAGATGACAGAAAAGTCGCAACGTGCAGCTACGCAGGTTTTGATTGCTGTTTCCATCGCGGCCGCGCTCAGCGGTTGCACGACGGTGCCATGGGGCGGAACATCCTACGACAATACTTCGGGGGGGTACCAGACCAACGGTGCACCAACCGGGGCGGTGGCCGCCGGCTACTATCGCGTCAATCCTGGCGACACGCTGCCGGCGATCGCTGCCGCTTATGGACAACGTCCGCAGGATCTGGCGCGCTGGAATGGCCTTCAGCCCAACGCCAGCGTGACGGTGGGCCAGGTGCTGCGCGTGTCGCCGCCGCCGGCGGCGCCGGGCAACCCTGCGCCGGGTGCCGGTGCAGTGGCGCAGCAGGGGCAACTGGTGTGGCCGCTGCGTGGACCGGTACTCAGACCGTTTATGCCCGGTAGCACCAAGGGCATCGTGATTGGCGGCAAGGTCGGCGATCCTGTCAAGGCGGCCGCCGCGGGGCGGGTCGTGTATGCGGGTACCGGTATCGAGGCGTATGGGCCGTTGATCATCATCAAGCACAGCGACTCGCTGATTACGGCTTACGGCCAGAACAGTACATTGCTGGTCAAGGAAGGCGATGCGGTCACGCAAGGGCAGACCATCGGCGAGGTGGGCGCGGATAGCCGGGGCGTCGGCTCGATCCAGTTCGAGGTGCGTCAGGACGGACACCCTGTCGATCCGTTGAACTGGTTGCCGAAGACGGGCGGTTAGCAGGTGGTCGC
Organism: Paraburkholderia sp.; assembly: GCF_026225065.1. Taxonomy (GTDB): domain Bacteria; phylum Pseudomonadota; class Gammaproteobacteria; order Burkholderiales; family Burkholderiaceae; genus Paraburkholderia. Next base: position 3,993 of record NZ_JAMFSB010000375.1, read on the forward strand.
CAGGGGCACGGCGAGCGGAACGTCAACCATGTCGTGGTTCGTCCGCTTGCAATCCCGCTGCAATCCCGCCTTAAGCGCTGCTTGCAACGCTTCTGTTAGCCATGCGCTGGTTTTCGACCGGTTTTCAGCGCTTTCATAATTGAATACACTGGTCGATTATCATGCCGTCACCTTGGCCGGGCACGAGCCGAACTAGTCCAGGCCCCGGCGCTCTCACACAGGAATCCCAGATGATCGATTTGCGCAGCGATACCGTCACCCGTCCGAGTCAGGCCATGCTGGCGGCCATGATGTCCGCCGAAACAGGAGATGACGTTTGGGGCGACGACCCGACTGTGTTGCGTCTGCAGGCCACTGTGGCCGAGCGCGCCGGCAAGGAAGCGGGCCTGTTCTTTCCGAGCGGCACGCAGAGCAACCTGGCTGCACTGATGGCGCATTGTGCACGTGGGGATGAATACATCGTCGGTCAGGCGGCCCACACCTATAAATACGAAGGCGGCGGTGCAGCCGTGCTCGGCAGCATCCAGCCGCAGCCGATCGAGAATGCCGCAGACGGCTCGCTGCCGCTCGACAAGATCGTTGCCGCCATCAAACCCATCGACGATCACTTCGCCCGGACGCGGCTGTTGGCGCTGGAGAACACGATCGGCGGCAAGGTGCTGCTGGCGGGTTACGTGGCCGAAGCGGTGCAACTCGCGCGTGAGCACAAGCTGGCGACCCATCTCGACGGCGCGCGCGTCTTCAATGCGGCGGTCGCGTCGGGCAAGCCGCTGACGGCGCTGTGTGCGCCGTTCGATTCGGTTTCGATCTGCTTCTCGAAAGGGCTGGGCACGCCGGTGGGGTCGGTGCTGGTCGGCAGCAAGGCGCTGCTGGAGAGCGCTCACCGCTGGCGCAAGGTGCTCGGCGGCGGCATGCGCCAGGCGGGCATTCTGGCGGCGGCCTGTCTGTATGCGCTCGATCACAACGTCGAGCGTCTCGCCGAAGACCACGCGAACGCCGCGCATCTTGCCGCGGGTCTCGCGCAGATCGATCAGGTCAAGGTGCAGTCGCAGGCAACCAATATGGTGTTCGTGCAGTTTCCAAAGCAACATTGCGCGCCGCTCGAAGCGTGGCTGAAGGAGCGCGGCATCCTGACCCAGATGCTGTATGCGTCGCGTTTCGTCACGCATATGGACGTGTCGCGTGCCGATATCGATACCTTTGTGGCAGCGGTGAAGGGGTATTTCGCGGCGCATTGAAAGGCAGAACGGCGGCCGCTCGTTCGACAGCGACCGCCTATGCTGAAGACCTGCGCGGTCAACCGGGGCTGGGCTGCTGCGGTGCGTGGCAGGCTATCCAACGCTCCGCAACGCTGTGCCCTTACGCGGCCACCACAGCGTCACTTTGCTGACGTCTGCGCACCGCCCGCCGCACGATGCGACGGTGCGAACAACCGCAAACCACTTGCGATACTCGCCGCGCCGGCAAACACCGCACCCGCGGACAATGCCAGCGTCGGCCCATGGCGCCCGGCAATCCCAAAGCTCAGCGCCACCAGCGCGGCCCCTGTCGTCTGACCCAGCAGCCGCGCGGTAGCGATGATGCCGCTCGCGCCGCCGCTGCGTTCGGGCGGGGCGCTCGCCATCAACGCCTTCAGGTTCGGTGACTGGAAAAAGCCGAACCCCGCTCCACACACCGCCATCCGGATGCCGATATCGAGCACTTGCGGATGCGCCGGCAAAAGCGCAAGCGAGGCCATGCCCGCAGACAGCACCGCCAGCCCGATCGCGCCCAGCAGACCGGGGGGATAACGATCCGACAAGCGTCCGGCGAACGGCGCAGCCAGCGCAACGACCACCGGCCACGGCGTCATCAGGAAGCCGGTCTCGACCTGAGTGCGATGCAGCACGTCTTCGAAGTAGAACGGTAGCGAGACGAATGCCAGCCCCTGAGCGGCGAACGAACAGATCGCGGTCACCGCCGATAGCGCGAACACCGGCAGCTTGAACAGATCGACGGGCAGCATCGGCGCCGGGTGGCCGGCTTCACGCTTCATCAACAGCAAACCAAACACGACGGCAACCGCCGCGGCACTCAGCACGTATAGTGCCGGCTCACGCTGCGCGGCCTCACCGAGCGCGAAGATCAGCGCGGCGAACGTAATGACGTTCAGGACGGCGGCGACCCGGTCGAAATTGTGGGTGCCGCGCGTGGTTTGGGGTAGGGCGGGCATCGCGAACACTAGCGCGCCGACGCCAAGCGGAATGTTGACGGCGAACAGCCACGGCCACGTGCCGAACGAGAGGATCAGCGAGGCCACCGTCGGCCCCACCGCGAACGATACGCCGACCACCAGCGCGTTTAATCCGAGCCCACGCCCGAGCCGATGGGGCGGGTAGAGATCGCGAATCAGCGCGGCGTTGACGCTCATGATGGCGCTGGCGCCCAGCCCCTGCAGCACCCGCGCCGCAGCGAGCAGCGGCAGCGTGCCCGACAGTGAGCAGGCCAGCGACGCGAGGGTGAACACGGCGATCCCGCTGAGATAGATCCGCCGATGTCCGACGATATCGCCGAGCGCCGCGAGCGGCAGCAGGGTCGCGACTACCGCGAGCTGGTAGGCATTGATGATCCAGACCGACGCCGCGGGCGCCGCGTGCAGGTCGGCGGCGATGGCCGGCAGCGCAGTATTGGCGATCGCCGTATCGAGCGTGGCGAGCGCGACGGCCAGCATGAGCGCCGCCATCGCACGGCGGTTGCTGGCGGACATCGGCGCGTCGCCAGGCGGCGCGTAGTCGGGGGGAAGCGGTCTGTTCACGGACGAGGGACAAGCTGTTCGGGTGGCGAGCGTTCCGGCGCGAGGCGAGGAAACGCTCGCCTTGCGGAACCGATGCAACCGCGCAGATCAAAGGGGGCGCGCGGGCGCTTGACGATGCGCCGACACGCTGCGGATGAACAGATTGTTACAGAGCCGGCAAAATCCTGCTGGCGGCTATGCAGGGCGGCGCTTTTTACTGAACGTGAGCCGGGCAGAAAAACGCAACTAACGGTCAGACCCGGTAGCCGCCCACAAACACGGGTGCCTGTGACTTTCACAGGCACGGGTCCAGATGGCAGAGAAGGGCGACACAACGAATGAGCGCTAGACGGTACTCTTTGATCGCGCCGTGGCCGACGCTGATAACGCGGGGATCGCTCAATGTCACTTCTTTTTATCGGTCGGGACCGATCTTAAGTCTATCTTTTTTACCCAGCGTATTGTTTGCAAAAAAATAAAAGGGGTAATGATGACGCTCATTTGTCTCATATTATTAGATTCAAATTTACCAATACTGCCCTGTTCCGCGGCTGAAACAAGTCGAGAGAATTCTTCAAATCTTGTCTTCAAAACATCATTCATCTTTTTATCTCCACCGAACGAATTGGAATTTTTTTTACCCATTCCCCATGAAATGTCGCCATCCTCTGCCTTTCCGGATTTAACGCCAATTTCCATTAGCTGATTGACGAACTCTGGAGCAAAAACTTCCAAAATAAAAGTATAATCATTTGCCCTATTTTTTAAATATTTTTCTGAATAGCCTCGATAGCTTGCCCATCCCTGATGCCCGTCTATTTTTAAGCGCGTATCGGTAAGGTATTTTTTAAGACGTAGTTCGACAGGTAGGTCGGAAATTGCCTTCCATCCTTCTGCCTCACTTTCCAGCATGGCTCTATAGAAATATTTCTGTTCCCGCATGTTGGTGTCGAAGATCTCACGATTTTTGTCAGGCCCTTCTGTTGGATATTGGTAATACCGAACTCCGTTGCCGCTTTCTTCAAACTCAAAACATGGGACCAATGGCGCGTGCCTTGCTTCGTAAGGTTGTTTTTTCGTTGAACTGGCTTCTGTCATCACAATTAACCTCCCAGAGATACGTCGATGCAATGTTGTTGGGAAGGTAACGTCTGAGATAAGGCCGTTATTCCACAGGCGGAGCCCGGCTGCCGGCAGGCGGGGGGAAACCCCGGCGGCTGGGATGGGAGGCGGACGGCGCGTGGTGGAAAACGATATGGCGCCGTGACTTGTCCAGCGGCCGGCCGCTCTGTTTCTCAAGCGAAGGACGCAAGCAGAATCGACAGCTTACGAATATGCGTCTTGAATGCCTCGGTCGTGTCTCGCTCATGTCCCGAGCTCAAATGCGGCGCTTCGGCGAGCTCAACCTGCTGCTGGAATTCGTCGGCGATCTTGCGCCGCATCTCCGGAGGAAGCGCACGAATCAGCGAGACCAACAGCAGTTCCTGGGCGTGGAACATTCCGAGCATGGATTGTGCGTTCATCTCGACCTCCGTTGTAGCAGGATGAAGAGAGCGGGCGCACCGTATGCCTGCGCTGGCCATGTCGTCGTGGACCTGCCTTCTTCTTCCTCCATACTAGTGCAGGCGGGCCTGTCGATTGAGGCGCGTTTGCACCGGATGTGTGCTTAACTTGCTCTTGCGCGGCTTCAGCAGTCGCAGCAGGCACGTTGCGTGCAGCACCGGTGGCCCGGTGTCCCGGTGACGGGATGACGGAAATGTCCTACTCTGCATATTTACCCGCCTGACCGGCACGCGCCTCCCGTCCGTCATCTGTGCGGTTTGCGTGTGCTGTGTCGCAGCACTTACCGGAGGCCTCAATGACAGCCGTGGATCTGGAGTTCGACCAGCTCAACAGTACTGTCGATGCGCTACGGCGCTCAATTTCAAACCGCATGATGTACGGCGTCGGGAAGGATGCCGTCACCGCGCGTCCTCATGACTGGCTGCACGCTGCCGCGCTGGCGGTGCGTGACCGGCTGGTCGCCCGCTGGATGAAGACCACGCGCCTGCAGTACGAGCAGGATGTGAAGCGCGTGTATTACCTGTCGATGGAATTCCTGATCGGCCGCACGTTCACCAATGCGCTGCTGGCACTCGGCATCTATGAGCCGATGCGCGAGGCACTCGCGGGCCTTGGGGTCGACATGGAAGCGTTGATTGAGATGGAGCCGGACGCCGCGCTCGGCAACGGCGGCCTTGGCCGTCTGGCGGCCTGCTTCCTCGATTCGATGGCGACGCTCGGCATCCCCGGCTTCGGCTACGGCATCCGCTACGAATACGGCATGTTCCGCCAGCAGATCGTCAACGGCGAGCAGGTGGAAGCGCCGGACTATTGGCTACGCGCCGGCAACCCGTGGGAGTTTCCGCGTTCCGAGATCCAGTATCTGGTTCACTTCGGCGGCCGCACGGTGCAGCGCGGCGACTACGTCGAGTGGATCGATACCCAGCATGTCAATGCGATGGCGTATGACACGGTCATCCCTGGTTACGCAACGAGTGCGACCAACACGCTGCGTCTGTGGTCCGCGCGGGCGTCGGAAGAGCTCGATCTGTCCGCGTTCAACCGTGGCGATTACCGCAGCGCCGTCGACGCGAAAACGATGTCGGAGAACGTCTCGCGCCTGCTGTACCCGGATGACTCCACACCGGCGGGCCGTGAACTGCGGTTGCGGCAAGAGTATTTCTTCGTGTCGGCGACGATGCAGGATCTGATTCGACGCTATCAGCGCACGCATAGCACCTTCGGCCGCTTCGCCGAAAAGGTGGCGGTGCATCTGAATGACACTCATCCGGTGCTGGCGATTCCCGAGTTGATGCGCCTGCTGATCGACGTGCACCACGTGCCATGGGATAAGGCGTGGGGGCAGATCCAGCAGATGTTCTCGTACACCAATCACACGCTGATGCCCGAAGCGCTGGAGACGTGGGATGTCGAGACGCTGGCGCGTCTATTGCCGCGCCATCTCGAAATCATCTTCGAAATCAACGCGCAGTTCCTCAAGCATGTGAGCGAACAGTCAGGACACGATGCCGAAATGATCCGGCGCATTTCGCTGGTGGACGAATATGGCCAGCGGCGCGTGCGGATGGCTTATCTCGCAATTGTGGCGAGCCAGAAGGTCAACGGCGTCTCGAAGCTGCACTCGCAACTGATGACGCGCGATATCTTCGCCGACTTCGCACGCATCTTCCCGGAACGCTTCACCAATGTGACCAACGGCATCACGCCGCGACGCTGGCTGGCGCAGGCGAGCCCGTCGTTGTCGGCGCTGATCGACGAGCAGATTGGCACCCACTGGCGCCGCGATCTGTTCGAACTCGAGAGGCTACGCGACCTGCGCAACGACAGCGCGTTTGTCGAGGCATTTCGCGAAGCAAAGCGGCAGAACAAGCTGCGCCTCGCGCATCACCTGGCCCACCATACGAAAATTTCGTTCGATCCGAACGCATTGTTCGATCTGCAGGTGAAGCGCATCCACGAATACAAGCGGCAGCTTCTGAACGTGCTGCATGTGATCGTGCGTTACAACCAGATCCGCGCGAATCCTGAGCTTGACTGGGTGCCACGCGTCGTGATGTTTGCGGGCAAGGCGGCCTCCGCCTACCGGATGGCGAAGACCATCATCAAGCTGATCGGCGATGTGAGCGAGAAGGTCAATCACGATCCTTTGATCGGCGATCGCCTGAAGGTGGTGTTCGTGCCGAACTATGGCGTGAGCGTCGCGGAACTGATCATTCCGGCTGCGGATCTGTCGGAGCAGATTTCGATGGCAGGTACTGAGGCTTCGGGTACCGGCAACATGAAGCTGGCGCTCAATGGTGCGCTGACGATAGGCACGATGGATGGCGCGAACATCGAGATCTGCGATGCGGTTGGGCGGGAGAATATCTTCATCTTCGGCAATACGGCCGATGAGGTGGACAGCCTGCGCGCCGCGGGTTATAGACCGCGTCAGCTATACGAAGAAAACCCCGAACTGCGCATGGCGCTCGACCAGATTCGCACGGGCTTTTTCTCGCCCGACGATCCGCTGCGCTTCTCGGACATCTTCCATACGCTGGTGGATTGGGGCGATCACTACATGGTGCTGGCGGACTTTGCGGCGTTTGCCGAGGCCCAGAAGGAGGTGGATGAACGCTTCCGCAATCCGCGCGCATGGACCGAAAGCGCGATCGAGAACGTGGCCGGCATGGGGCAGTTCTCGTCCGATCGCACGATTGGCGAGTATGCACGAGAGATCTGGCATGTGAAGCCGCTGGATATGTCTTGAGTAGCGCGCTAGCCACTTGGGTGCACGGAAGAGCATGCACCCAGGTGGCGAATGAGACGTTTGCGCTTTGTGCGCGTTTTTACGGCGCGAACGTCTCCGAAGTCTTCGCCGCGTGCAGCCCCAACTGCCCGTGCTGGAAATCAAGCAGCACGTCGACGTTCTGCATCGCCGTCAAACCCACCACGATCCGGTTCGCCCCCGGCTTCGTTTTGGCGACCGTGACCTGCGCGCTTTCATAGCGATGTCCCCACGAACCGACGCCAAGCCCTACGTCGTAGTTGCCTTGCGCGAGCACGTCATACTCATCGCCGTCCCCAGTCCAGTTAGGCGCCTTGTCGGTCTCTACGCGAATCATCTCGGTGCTGCCGGTCGAGAACACCACTGGCGCGCAGAAGCGCATCTTGTCGGCAATCTGCACACAACCCAACGGCCACTGAAGCGCGCCGGCTTGCGACGCCGTCATCGGCACCATCGTGAATTTCTGCGTGAGGCCCGTCGACGGGCTCAGGATCACAAAAGGTTTATCGAAATTCGCATGCACGAGATAGCGCTGACCTAGATTGCCCGGCAATGCGCGTAGCGGACTCGTGCAGCAGTCGTCGAACGGTTGTGCGGCGCCGGCGCCAAAGATGCCGGAGAACGCAAAGCCGAACTCGCCAGTGTAGCCATCCATCGCAAGGCAGTGCTTGTTGTTGCGCTGACAGCGCACATCATTGACGGTTTGCGCGCTCACTTCCACTGGTGTGGTGCCAATCACGCTAACAGGCAGCTTGACCGACGGTCCGGAAACCTGGGCGCCATTTGCAAACGTCATGGACGTTGTCGCGCCCGTGACCGGATAGTTCGTCCCCGGCAACACCTTCGAGAGCACGCGCACACCTTCGGTGCCGCTGTCGAAGGCCATATAGACGGCTTTGCCGTCGAGCTGGACCGGCATGCCGAGCCGCGCATGACCTTCATCGGCACGTTCGACATGCAATGGAATCAGCACGCCGTCGTTTCCACCGTTGATTAGCGTGGCTGCGGGGGCGGGAGGCGTAGGAACCGGAAAGGTGACGCCGCAGCCACTCAGCGAAACGACGGCGCCGGCAAGCGCCGCGGCTGCGAACGCAGTCAGGAGAGGGCCGCGAATGAAGCTCAGGGAATTTCGGGACAGCAGGGACATGGAGCACACTTTGCAAAAGAGCGTGTCCCAGACGGAGGCGGTGCATCGTAAACGGTGAGGCGAGCCGCAGTGACGAACGGTCGCGAGGGCCCGCCGCCTTACGGGCGGTGGAATCGGGCGCTTGCGGAGCCTGCGGGAGGGAACGCGGGATCAACAGAACCGCAGACTCTACCCGCCTCCCTATACCGAAATGAAGAAAAATGTAACAGCTTGATCCGGATCAACGACCCAGCGAAAAATCACGTGGTTGGCGGATCACGCTTTCCACCGCGCGACCGAGGATGGCCCGGTCCAGCGCGCCGGCTAGTGCGCCGATCACTTCATCAAGGGTGCGTGAGATGACTTCGACGCGAAATGTGATGCGCTCGTTGCGTTTGTCGATGGTCACGACATAGAGCCGTAGATTCTTGCCGAGCGCGGCTTGCAACGCCCGCCTGCCGGTTGTCGAAGAGGTGCCGGGTACCGTCACATCGAGGGTGACGAGGGGTACACGGACAGGTGCGGAGGGTACAGAAGAAGCAGGTGAGCGCAAACCTCGCGGGACGACCGTAGCAGGCGTGGCGGTGGACTGTAACATCGTGGGGCGCCGCCACGGAGGTCGGCGGCGTGTTGTGGAGACGAGTCCACTTTAGCCGCGCGAGTCTCAAGCGAGTGCAAAAGCTCGCCGTGTTCAGGTTAATTTTGTGTTAACGGGGAAGCGCCGGTGCAAACGGCGAGCGTCGGCGCTTTTGCCAATGCTTCTTCTGCCGCTTCTACCATCGCTATTGCCACCTGAGTCCGCCGGGTCAATCTTTCGGCGCCTGGGCCGGCGCCGGCCCTGCGGCCATCGTCTCGCGAACGGTCTGCGCGACCCGTTCGACAAACTCGAGATCGACGCTCGAGAGCGCCTCGCGCTCACCGCTGCTGGTCTGGACCATCAGGCGATGCGTGACGTCCTGGGTGATCCACGTGAGCCAGCCCACCACGACCAGCATGATCCCGCAGACGATGCCGACAGACGAGCGGAACACGCCGCCGGCAATCGCGCCGATCAGGCCGATCACCGAGATCGCAATGGGCAGGATCTTGTTCTTTTGTACGGTAACGACGCGCACGCTCTGAATCTCGCGCAGCGGGAAAACCTGCCCGGCGGAGGAGAGTGCATTGCGCGTGACCGAGACGCCACGGTCGTTGAAGGGGATTTCCATCAGGTTGAATGCAAGCGGTAGCAAAGGGCGCAGGGTACCAGAAGCGGGGCGCGAGCAGGAAGGGGCGGCGTGACGCAGAGGGTTTCTTAAACGTATAAACGCCCGAACGAAGTGCCCATGACAGGCTCTTTCGCTCAGGCGTTTGCTGTTCACACGGCACGTCCCGGCAGCGTGCTGCCGCCTGGGACGCAGATTCCGCTTAGAACTTGACGCGGATGCCCGCGCGAACTGCCAGCTGCGAGTCCGTGCCGGAAACCGGCAGGTAGCTGCTCGTGCTCACGCCGATCTGCGATTGCAGGGCGGCGCCGTTTGCGGCCTTGCCCTTGGCGTCCTGATATACGCCGAGCAGGTACACGTCGGTGCGCTTGCTCAGTGCGTAGTCGACGCTGGCGTCGATCTGGTTCCAGTGACCATTGGTCAGATCTTTCGCCTGCATGTACGTGTAGCCCAACGAGCCCGTCAATGCCGGCGTGATCGCGTACTTGGCGCCCGCTTCATACGCATTGAACATCGTCATGTGGCCGACGATCTGCTCGATGTTCGTGTGCGTCCACAATGCCCACAGCGTGGCCGGTCCGATCGAGTACTTGGCGCCGACGCCAGCCGTAGCCAGGTCCTTCGCCACACCTGTCGCACCCGTAACCGACGATGCATTGGCGAGCGTCGTCGAGAACGACGGTGCTGCCGAGCCCGGGAAGCGGATGTCGGTGTACGCTGCGCCGATACCGAACGGGCCGTTGTTGTAGTTCAGGCCGAAGCTGTATGCCGACGACGAACCGCTCGAGCCCGGTGAACCTTCAAACGCGCCAGCCTGGTTTGAGAAGCCGTACATCGCACCGAACGTCAGACCGTAGAAGTTCGCGCTGGTGAACTTGACCGAGTTGTTGATACGGCTCGACGTGAGCTGGTCGATATCGTTGATGTGGTAGCCGTAGTTGCCTGCAACGGTTTCGCCGCCGTTGGCATACGCGCCGCCCAGATAGTCGGTGGAGAACGAGTACTGACGGCCGAACGTGAGCGAGCCGACATTGTCCTGCGTCAAGCCGACGTAAGCCTGGCGGCCGAACAGCGCGCCGCCTTGACCCAGCGCGCCCGTGCCCGAGTTAAAGCCGTTTTCCAACAGGAAGATGGCCTTCAGACCACCGCCCAGATCTTCGGAGCCGCGCAGGCCCCAACGGCTGCCTTGAGAGACGCCGTCACCATATTGATACAGACTTTTGCCGCCAGTGCCTGCATGGTTCACGTAGGTGACACCTGCGTCGATCAAGCCGTACAGGGTCACGCTGCTTTGTGCGTGAGCGGCGCCAGCGAACGCTGCGAGGATCGCGGTGGCTAAAACTTTCTTGTTCAAGAGATTCTCCGGTTTAAATGGTGCAATCACGCGAGAAGCGAACGCGTGCCTCACTCTTTTGGCCGGTCACGCGATGGCGTGAAATGTAAGGGAGGGGGGTGAAAGGACTGTGACAGCCATGTAATATTTGAAATCGTCGTACAAATGCAACAATCGAATTTCAGAACTTGAAATAGTCGGGCGCTTGCGCGTCGTTTGTGCGTATACCCGGAGTACCTCCGCACAGGGCGGTGGCGAGGGCTGGTGACCCGCTGTGACTCTTCTGTTACCTGTCTGCGCGATTGGTAATAGTTAGGGAAACTAAATTATGCAAAGCGACGTAGGTAAGCAATGAAGCGGCGGTGGCATCGCTAACGCCACCGCTCTCACCGCTCAGTTCGACACGGTCAGTTCGACACGGTCAGTTTGACAACAACGATCCCGAGCGAAACGCCTTGGCCCCTGCGATGCGGGCGAATTCCAGGCCGGCGGTCGCAAAGCGCGACAGATGCCGCGCGTACAGAACACCGGACACGCTGCTCTTGAGCGTCACGATGCGATCGGTCAGCGGGTCGACAATATCGGCAATCTCATGGCCGGCGTCGACCCAGGTGCCGACTTCGGTGCGGTACACCAGCACGCCGCTGATCGGCGCGACGATCGGTTCAGCGCCGGCGAGCGGCGTAGCGGCGAACTCGAGCGCAGGCATCGGCGCTGCTGTGCCGTCAATCACGCCGCGATGCGTCAGATATTCGATGATCGCCTGCGCGTCGTGCTCAGCGAACTCATACGAAACGTTGCGCTGGCCGCGCAGTTCGATCGTCACCGACACCGAGCCGTTCGGGATCGGGAAACGGTCGCCGTAGCGGCCACGAAGATCTGACCAGCAGAAGCTGTGGATTTCGTCGAACGGATTGCCGACCGAATTCAGCGCCAGCAGCGACGCCTTGGCTTCCAGGTAGCGCGCAAGCGGCTCGACTTCCGTCCACAGGTCCGGATTGGTGTAGATGTGCATCGCCGCTTCCCAATCGCAGTGCAGGTCGAGCACGACGTCGGCGTCGTACGACAGCTTCTGCAGCGCGAGGCGATGCGATTGCAGTTCCGTGTCCGGCTTGATTGCGTCGAGCGCCTCGCCCGTCGCGGTGCGGATCGCCTGGCGGTTGTGCTCGACGTCGTCGGTCAGGCGCGCTTCGATCACCGGCAGGACGAGGGCCGCCAGATCATGGAAATTGCGGTTGAAGTTCTGAGCGGTGCTGCCTTCGAAGCGGCCCACGTGATGGCCGAGAAAGTGCTGATTCAGACCGATCGGATTGGCCACCGGCACGATCACGACCTCGCCTTTGATCTTGTCGGCGGCCTCGAGCGCTTCGAGCTTGCGGCGCAGGGCCCAGGACACCAGCATGCCGGGCAGTTCGTCGGCGTGCAGCGAAGACTGGAGATAGATTTTTTGCCCGCCGCCGGGACCGTAGTGAAAACTCGTCAGGTTGCGTGCGGTGCCGAGTGTCGGGGAAATCAGCGGATGGGTTAGCGTTTGCATGGTCTCTGAAGCGCGGCGACCTCGCGGGGAGTCGCGCTATGTCGTTGATTTCAGTTTGGAAAATCGAATTTTGTAGCGGCTTGCAGCGCGCCCGGGCAGGGCCCGCGCCGCGAAGCGGGATCGCTCGATCTTAGCCGATATGCGGGCGCAATGTTGAGTAGTCCACAAGCGCGAGCGGTGATTGCACGCCGCTCCAAACGAAACGGGCCCCGCCTGGAGCGGAGCCCGTTGAGCCACTTCGCCGTGGCGCGGCAAGCCGCGCTAGTTGCGATCAGCTGCCGTACACGTCGAACGTGAAGTACTTGTTCTCGAGCTTCTTGTACGTGCCGTCCTTGATGATGTCGGCAATCGCCTTGTCGACCTTGGCCTTCAGGTCGGTGTCTTCCTTGCGCATGCCGATGCCCGCGCCATTACCGAGGACCTTCTCGTCGATGATGTCTTTGCCGGCAAACTCATAACCTGCGCCGCGCGGGGTCTTCAGGAAGCCGATGTCTGCTTCAACCGCGTCTTGCAGCGATGCGTCCAGACGGCCCGACAACAGGTCGGTGTAGACCTGATCCTGGTTCTGGTACGAGATCACCTTGGCGCCCTTCGGCTCCCAGTAGGTCTTCGCGTACGTTTCCTGAATCGTGCCTTGCTCGACGCCGACCGACTTGCCCGCCAGCGATGCCGGCGTCGGCTGCAGACCCGTGCCCTTCTTGGTGACGAGGCGCGTCGGCGTGTTGAACAGTTTCGACGAGAAGGCGACTTGTTCAGCACGTTGCGGCGTCATCGACATGGACGACAGTACGCCGTCGAACTTCTTCGCCTTCAGCGCCGGGATCATACCGTCGAAGTCGTTTTCAACCCACACGCACTTTGCATTCAGACGCTTGCAGATTTCATTGCCGAGGTCGATGTCGAAACCGACGAGCTTGCCGTCCGAACCCTTCGATTCGAACGGGGGATAGCTGGCGTCAACACCGAAACGGATGGTGGTCCAGTCTTTCGCATGTGCGCCAATCGAGACGGTGGCAAGCAAAGCAACCGTCAAAGCCGCTAGCAGTTTTTTCACTGTTTTACTCCTCGGTGGTAGTTCGTGTTACTCCCGCGGACGGTTGTGCCGCCGCGAGATAGTGCCCGGCGCGACTCACGACCGGGCAGGTTGAACGGCTGCGGGCCCATGCGGCCAGCAGCGCGGGCAAAGCTTATCAGGTCAAAAAGTTTACGTACTCAGTAAAACACCGGATGGCGTCTTGACAGGGCGAGAGGAGTTTGCGTGTGGTATGCGGTTAAATCAAGCGGTCTAACCGCGGCGCCTTCGACTGGCCGCCAGGCATACCTGAATGAAGCGTGTCTCATGCGTGGTGCATGAGGCGGGCGAATTGCAGATGCCGAATTCCAACGATTTTGTAATTAAATCAAGGACATTCGGGCTGTGAACAGATTGGTTAAGCGGGTGTCTGGTATGCGCTGATATCGCTCATGCAAGCTTTCTCGCCACCGCTTGCCTGGCAGCAACACTACGAGTGGGCCGGGTCTGCACGTACGGCCTGTGCAGCTGAAAGACGCAAATACATGACGCAAATGAGCAAGTTTGCATGTGCGCACTCAGCAAGCCGCGTACGCGACGATCGCGCTGCGCGTGCCGTGGCTCAGCGCCTGCAACGCCTCGCGCAGCGCGCTTCGAAATAGTGGCTCGTCGGCAAGGCTAGCTGGAAATATTTCCCGTACCGGCAGCAGCGCATCGAGCAGGGCCTCGCGCTTGCCTCGCGCGGATGCCGCCAACTCCTGCAGCCTTGCTGCGAGCGGGTCCTTGATTTCAAAGTGCGTGCCGTTGTCAGCGTGGCCGCGCAGGAATGTCATCCATGCGGCAATGGCCAGTGCGAGCCGGGCGAACGGTTTTCCGGCGTCGATGCGCGCCGCGATCGTGCCGAGCAGGCGCGGCGGAATTTTCTGGCTGCCGTCCATCGCGATCTGCGCGCAGCGGTGTTTGAGCGCGGGGTTTGCATACCGTGCGAGCAGCGCGTCGCGATAGGCCCGCAGATCGAACGACGCGGGCACGCTTAACGTGGGCGCGATTTCATCGGTCATCATCGCGTGGATCAGATGCCGCAACTCCGGTTGGCCGACGGCGGCATCGATGGTGTCGAAGCCGGCCAGCATCGAGAGGTATGCAAGCGTCGAATGGGTGCCGTTCAGCATGCGCAGTTTCGCGAGTTCGAACGGCGTGACATCGTCCACCAGTTGCGCGCCCACGGCGTCCCATGCGGGACGTCCGGCGGGAAAACGATCTTCGATCACCCATTGCCGGAACGGCTCGCAGGGCACCGGCACGGCGTCGTGATAACCAAGTATGCGTGCCGCGGATTCGCGCTCGCTTTCGGTCGTGGCGGGGACGATGCGGTCGACCATCGTCGACGGAAACGCTACCGCGCTTTCGATCCAGTCGGCCAGTGACGGATCGAGCTGCCGCGCGAACGAACACACGACCTGTCGCAATGCCGCGCCGTTGTGAGCCAGGTTGTCGCACGACAGCACGGTGAACGGGTTCTCTCGGCGCATGCGCAATGCGGCGGTGAGAATGCCGGGCACGCTGCGCGGCGTGGACGGATTCGCCAGATCGTGCGTGATGAGCGCATCGTCGAGGTCCACATCGCCGCTCTTCGGATCACGGCAATAGCCCTTTTCAGTCACAGTCAGTGAGACGATGCGGACCAGCGGATCGGCCAGCCGGGCGAACAGCGCCGCATGGTCGTGCGGCATTGCCAACACTTCGAGCAGGGCACGCGCTACGGTCACTTTTTCGCCATCCGGTCCGCGTTCGACGACGCCGTAGAGACCTTGCTGAGCCATCAAGGCGTCGCGTTTGCTCACGTCCCCCTGCAACGTAACGCCGCAAATCCCCCAGTCGCCGCCGACGGCGAGCATCGCTTCTTCTGTGTATAGCGCCTGATGCGCGCGATGAAAGTTGCCGATCCCAAGATGCACGATACCCACTCGCGGCTCGCACCATGTCGTGGATAGCACGTGCGCGCCGAGCGCAGGCAGCGCTGCTCGAGTGAGATGACCGAGGCGAGCGGAGTTGGGCAAGGCGGACGATGTCATAAGGGTGAAATCCGGATGCTAAGCGACGAACAAACGCGAGGAGCAAAAGCGACGGTACCGCGGGCTTACTATGCAGGAATACAGGGAAAACCCGCAGTTTGACGCATTGATATACTTGTATGGTAGCATCGTTTTCAACCTGTTCTTCGTTCGCAAGGATGCCTTCATGAAGATCGTTCGCGCCGACGTCATCGTCACCTGTCCGGGGCGTAATTTCGTCACCCTGAAGATCGTCACGGATGAGGGCGTCCACGGCATCGGAGATGCGACGCTCAATGGACGCGAACTCGCGGTCGCGTCGTATCTGAAAGACCACGTGTGCCCAATGCTGATTGGACGCGACCCGGGCCGTATCGAAGACATCTGGCAGTACCTTTACAAAGGCGCGTACTGGCGTCGCGGTCCTGTGACGATGACCGCCATTGCCGCCGTCGACGTGGCCCTGTGGGACATCCTCGGCAAGGTGACCGGCATGCCGCTATACCGGTTGCTGGGTGGCGCGTCTCGCGA
>NZ_JAMFSB010000376.1 GCF_026225065.1 Paraburkholderia sp.
GGATGGTGGGCGTGTTTCCGCAAGTGGCCGATGCGCGGGTCGAATATGCATGGGGCGGGTTCGTGGACGTCACGCGCAATCGCGCGCCGGATTTCGGCTCGATCGATCCGAACTACTTCTATGTGCAAGGATTTTCCGGGCATGGGGTGGCGTTGACCGGGATTGCCGGGCGCATCGTCGCTCAGGCCATGGCGGGTGAAACAGCGGCATTTGATCTGTTCGCGAGGCTGCGTCATGCGCGCTTTCCGGGAGGGCCGGCGTTGCGCGGGCCGGCGCTTGAGCTTGGGATGCTGTATCACCGGATTCGAGAGCTGCTGTAGCCCCCACTCCGCAATACCGACCGGCGCCGCCGTTGGCGCGGGTCGCCCCGCCAGAGCTGAAGGACCGGAACGGCATGATCGAGGCACAATGACGTACCACACACCACTGCTGTTGACCGTCAACACCGTGCTGATGTACCTCTTCATATTCCGCTTCTGACCTGCTACCGACGAAACGCCATGACTGCCCAACTCACTCCCGCTATCGCATCGAAATTCGCCAATCTGGCGCTGGATCACCTGACCCGCGAGTACCCGAACAAGCTGACGCACTCGCTTGAAGGTCCGCAAGACGTCCAGGGACCACGCGCGCTACACCCGATCTTCTACGGCAGCTACGACTGGCATTCCTGCGTGCACGGCTACTGGCTCATCCTCCATCTGCTCGAGCGCTTTCCCGAGCTGCCTGAGGCAGCGCGCATCGTCGCCGTCGTCGACGAGCATTTCACCGAGGCCAATGTGGCCGGCGAGCGCGCCTATCTCGACCTGCCGCAAAATCGCGGCTTCGAGCGGCCGTATGGCTGGGGCTGGCTGTTGGCATTGTCTGCGCAGATCGACGCGCTGAAGCTGCGCAAACATCCTCACGCCGCGCACTGGAGCGAAACCTTCGCACCGCTAACCGAAGCCTTTGTCGAACGCTTCGAAGAATTCCTGCCCAAGGCGACCTATCCGCTACGCGTGGGCACGCATTTCAACATGGCGTTTGCGCTCGCCCTGACGCTCGACTTCGCGCGGCAAACCTCACACGAATCGCTGACGGCGCTGGTGGTCGAAACCGCGCGTCGCTGGTACCTGGATGACGTGGCGTGTCAGGCGTGGGAACCGGCGGGAGATGAATTCCTCTCGCCGTCGTTGATGGAAGCCGAATTGATGCGGCGCGTGCTGCCGGGCGCGCAATTCGCCACATGGTTCGACGCGTTTCTACCTGAGCTCGCTGCGCAAAGACCGGTCACGTTGTTCAAGCCGGTCACCGTGACCGATCGCAGCGACGGCAAGATCGCTCACCTCGACGGTCTCAATCTGAGCCGCGCGTGGTGCCAGCGCTCGATCGCCCGCGCGCTGCCGGCCGGTGACGCCCGTCGCACGCTGCTCAACGAAGCGGCCCAGCGACATCTGGACAGCGCGCTCGCGCACGTGGCCGGCGACTACATGGGAGAGCATTGGCTCGCGACCTTTGCAACACTCGCGCTCGAAGCGTAATGGGCAAATCGAGTCTGACGCGTTGAAACATCCCCCTCACGATCGACATCCACTGTTTCTGTAAACGGTGGACACAATTGTTCTGGAACTTGGCAAGCGCATTTCTTTCTTAAGAGAATCGAGGGAGACAATCATGCTTCGCCTAATTGCGGCGCTCGGGGTGGTGGCAGTTCTGGCCGGCTGCGCCGTCGCGCCAGGTTACGGATATCCGTACTACGACGGGCCGGCCTACCCGGACTACGGACAAGCCTACTATCCCGACTACGGTTACGGGTACGGCTATGGGTACGCACCGGCCTACGGCTCGGTCAGCATCTGGGGCGGCGGCGGTTGCTGCTACTACGGACGCGGCGGGTATTGGCACGGCGGCCGGTACTGGCATGGCGGCAGCGGCTGGCACGGCGGCGGTGGCCATGGCGGCGGTGGTACTTGGCACGGCGGTGGCGGCGGACACGGTCAGGCGCGTTGAGCCGTTCAATCTCGGCTGTCTCGTTTCGGCAAGCCATGGAGCCGGCCGGTCAGGTTTTTGCAATTCCTTAACATTAACGTTTCACAACTGGGGCTAAGATAGCGGGCCGTTCACCAACAGGGTCGGTCTGACCCAGGAAAACCCCATGAAGAAAATTTTGCTTGCCATCTCGCTCGCCGCGGTCACTCTTGGCGTTATCGCCCCGGCCTCCGCCGAGGAACACCATCCGGTGTGCCACAAAGTAAAGGTTCATGGCCACTGGCAAAAGCGCTGTCACTAAGGCGCTGCCTGAGCCGCGGCTGACGCCGGGGCTTGCTACCGCTGGAAACTACAGCGGCTGTGCAAACCCATCAGTCAAGAAAAAAATGGCCGCAGATTGCTCTGCGGCCATTCCATATGCGCGGCTTCACTTCACCACGTTCTCATCAGTGTGCGCCCAATCTGGCGCGGCCCCGTTAATCATCCCCGTAATTAGAATTAGCAACATTTAGTTACGTTTGGTTACAGTCTAGGCGTTTTGCGAAAGCTTTCTATCATGGTTTTCCTTAGTATCCTCGCGACCCGCCACAGCCCGACCGCAAACGCCTGTAGCGCTTTTCCGGCGTTTCACGCAGCTTGCCATCCTGCCAATTTGAGCTACAGTTTTAATCAGACAAAATAAAAAGCTGGCGTAGACCAGGTACGGACCACCGCGGGGGCGGAACATGCTTACACTAATCGATCAGGACATCGCGCATATCACGCGCGTCATGAAGCAATCGGTGTGCGGGGATTTCGGCGGATGCATCCTGCCACCGGATTACTGGCGCAAGCGTCTGTTCAGACTGCTCGACACCCATCACGTCACCAAACCCCAACTTTGCTCGATCGACGACTTGCTGTTGCAACTCGATGAGCTCGACGCGGCCGTCAGGCACGGCAAGGTCACCGCCGACACGTAGCGCTCGGCGCTTTACTGCGATCCCAGTCAAACCCGTCGCTGCCCTTCAATGCGGCGCAGCGGCCTGCGCGTCATTCACATGCGTGTCCCGGCTGGGCTTCGATGCGGAGTCTTCGTCGATGCGCAGCAGTCGTCCTGCGTTGGCGATCACGATGAACGTGCCGACGTTGTGCAGGATCGCCACCCATACCGCTCCTAGCAAACCGAGCGCGGCAAGCGCGATGATCTCGACGGTCCACAGCAGTCCGATCGCCGCATTGATGCTCGCGGTACGGCGGCAGCGCCGGCCAAGCCGGATGCAGGTCGGAATGCGGCGCAGGTCGTCACCGAGCAGCACGATATCGGCAGAAGCCACCGCAATATCGATCCCGCGTTCGCCCATTGCGATGCTGGTCGCGCCAGCCTTGATTGCCAGCACGTCGTTCAGGCCGTCGCCGACCACGAGCGGATGATGTCCCGCTTCGAGTTCGCGCATCACGTAGTCGAGCTTGTCGTGCGGCAGCGCTTGAGAGACGACCGTCTCGATGCCGACCTCGGCGGCCACCTTGCGCGCCACTGCATCGCGATCACCCGTCAGCAGCGTTTGGCGCACGAGGCCGAGCTCGCGCAGTTCGGCGAGCGCGCTGGCGGCCTCGGCGCGCAAGGCATCGGCGAAGCCGAACCAGGCGAGCAGTTGGCCGTTGAGCGCCAGGCCGACGCAGGGCCCGTCGATGGAATCGGGCGCGGGTTGCAAGCCCGTTACGTGGTCGTGTAACAACTCCGCGCGACCGAGCACGGCGGTGCCTTCCGGCGTTTCCGCGACGACCCCGAGGCCGCGCAGCTCGCGCGTGCGCTCGAATGGCGACACCTCGTGCCCCGTGGCTGATGCGGCTGATGCGGCTGATGCGGCTGATGCGGCTGAGATGGTAGCCGCACCCGATGTGTTCGACGCGGCATAACGCGTCAACGCCCGGCTCACCGGATGCGCACTCCCCGCCCCCAGCCGCGCCGCCAGCGCGACGGCATCCGCTCGCACCACGCCCGGTTGCGCGAACACATCCGACACGCGCAGTTCCCCGTGCGTGAGCGTGCCGGTCTTGTCGATCACAAGCGAATCGATCTCGGCAATCCGGTCCAGAAATGCCGCGTTTCTAAACAGCACACCGTGCCGCGCACCCACGGCGATCCCGGCGATCGCCGTGGAAGGCGCAGCCAACACCAGCGCGCACGGACATGCGGCGACGATCACCGCCAACATCGCTGACGCATTGGCCGACGCGAACCACACAATCGCCGCGATCAGCAGCACCAGCGCCAGATAACCGCCCATATAGCGTTCGAGCACCTGAGTGATCGGCGGCTTAACCTGTTCGGCGCGTTGCAGCAGTTCGATGATCTTGCCGAGCGTCGAGTGCTCGCCCGCATGCGTGACTTCGATGCGCAGCGGGCCGTCGAGATTCAACGCGCCGCCGAACACCGCGACGCCTTCATCGACATCGAGCGGCAACGACTCGCCGGTGATCGGCCCGTTGTCGACGCTCGAGCGACCGCGCCGCACCACGCCATCGGCGGGAATCCGCGAACCGGCAGACACCTCCACCATATCGCCGGCGCGGATCGCCTCGTAGGCTACTTCTTCGATCATGCCGTCGCTCTTGACGCGCCGGACGTTGCCCGAGGTCAGCCGGCCAAGCGCGCGGATCGCCTCTTGCGAGCCAAGCACGCTGCGCTCTTCGAGCGCATGTCCAAAGGTCATGACGATCGGCAGCAAGGCCGCGGTGGTCATGTCGCCGGTCGCCCATGCCGCCAGCATGGCAAGCGCAATCAGCCGGTCGGTGACGCCATGCAGGCTCGGCGACTTCAGGCTGTACCAGGCGCCGGTGAACACTGGCCCCGCCACCAGCAGCGACGAGAGCCCAGCCAGTACTTCGGCGAGTTGCGCGCCGCCGGGTGCGAAATAGCGCCACGCCATCGACAGCAGCAGCAGGCCGCCCGCCAGCAAAGCAAGCGCGATCTGCCGCGTAACGATGCCCCGTTCCGTAGCGGAGAGCGCGATGCCCGGTCCATCGTCATCGTGCGAATGGGCGGCGTGCGGGTCGTGGTCGTGGTCATGGCCGAACCCGTCGTCATGACCGTGCTCGTGGTCATGCTCACGCCCCGCACCGTCAGCGCCATGGGCACCATGCGCGAGATCACCCGCCCCACCGGGCGTACCACGCTCGACCGGTTCGATGTGCGCGCTCATTGAATTTTCCCCGGCAGCACCAGACTCGATGCATCGTGTGGATCGATCGTTGTTACGCGTCCAGCCTTCGACAGGATCTGCTGGATCCGGTCGCGATACGCGCGCGCCAGCAAGCCCGGGTCGCTGTTGGCGTCGAGCGGCGTTTCGAGTTGCAGGATCGTGGTGGTTTCGGCCTGCGCCGTCGCGACGCGCTCGCTGGCGCTCGCCTGCGCGCTCTGCAGGATCTGATCCGCGGACTGCTGCGCGCCCTGGCGGATGTTCTCCGCTGTCGTGCGCGCATCGGCGATATTGCGGTCGGCGGTCTGCAGCGAGGTGAGCACCGAGTTGAATGCATCGACTGCGGTCGCCGGGAATTGCGCCTGCACGTCCATACGCGCCACCTCGATACCGAGCCCCGCATGCGCAGCCGCGAGCGCATCCAGATGGCGCTGCACCGCCTGCGCCATGTCGCCGCGCAACTGCTCGCGCTTGACCGCCATCTGCTGGTCGGACGACAGCAGTTCGGGACGCGCCACCAGAATCGAATCGAGATCGCGCCCCGCTGTCACTTCGACCACCGCCGCCGCAACCACGCGCTGCAACGCCGATTCGAGGCGCTCCTTTTGCAACACGTAAGCGTACGGATCGACGACGCGGTAGTAGAGCGTCGCGCTCAGTTGCACGACGCCTTCGTCGCCGGTCAGCACATAGCCTGAGCCGGCCAGCGCATCGGGCAGCGTGGGACCCGTGTTATCGGGCGAGGCGGAGTCCGACGAGGCAGAGTCGAGCGACGTAGCGTCTGACGGGATTCCCAACGAACTGGCTTCGCCAAGCGGCAGTGGCATCGTCTGACTGGATTGACTCGATTGACTGGACTGCGTCGCTGCAACCGGATCCGCTGCGCGGGCACGCGGGTCGCGATCGAGCGAGCTGATGCGCTGTTCAAGCACGCGCGCGCTGCCAGGAATCAGCAGCACGGTTTCGAACGGTTGCGGCATGGCCACCAGCAGTCCCGCGTCCTGGGTACGCACGAAGGCGCCGAAGCGCATCACGACAGCCCGGCTATCCGCCGGAATACGCCGGACATTCGAAGTGGCCCACACCCCTGCCGCGAGCAGCGCGATCACCACCACGAACCAGAACGCCAGACGCACGGCTTGTGCGCCGGGTCCGAGCGACGGCGTTGGCGACGACGTCTCCATGGCGGTACTCATGGGGTGTGCTTGCCCTTCTTCGACGGCGCCTGAGGTTGCGCCTGCGCCTGCTCGGCTTGCGTCACGCCGAGCCCGGCGGGCCCCTGCACGAGCACGTTAAACGGCGCGGCGTCGGTGCGCAGGATCAGGTTCGTGTTGGTGTTGACCACGCCGTTCAGCGTGTCGAGCGAGCGCAGCATCGTGTAGAGATGCGGGTTACCCGCATAGCTCTTGCCGTAGATTGCCGCCGCGTCCTGGCGCGACTGTGCCTCGATCTGGGCAGCCTTGACGTTGGCATCGGCCACCGCGATGCGCGCGTCGCGATCGGCATCGGAACGGATCTGCGCGGCTTGCCGTTTGCCATCCGCGGTGCGTTGCGCAGCCACCGTTTCGCGCTCGGCCCGCATGCGCTCGACAGTCGCCGAGAGCGTCACGGCCGGCAGCGTCAGCTGCTCCAGCCCGACCTGCACCACATGCACGCCATACGCCTGATATAGCTGCGAATCGACCTGACGGCGCAGTTCATCTTCGAACGCCGCGATGCGCACCTGGCCCGGATTGGTATTCACCAGCGAAGCGAGGTCGAAGTCAGCCGAGGTGGTCTGCAACGCGGAGCCGAGCAGCGAGCGAATCTGCCGCGCCGCTTCATCCGGTTCGTTGCGCACGGCGCGCACAAAACGTCCGACGTCGTTCGCATTAGCGGGCACGCGCCACGCCACATAGGCTTGCACGATGATGCGCAAGCCGTCGCGTGTACCGACATCCTGCAGGCCGCTCGAGGTCGTATGCAGACGCAGGTCGACCGGCACGGCGGCTTCGATCGGCGCCGGCAAGCGCCACGCGAGGCCGGGCTCGAGCAACACTCGCACCGGCTCGCCGAAGCGCGTCACCACGGTCGCCTGACCGGCCTGAACCTGAATGAAGCTCGCCACCGCAAACGCGATCACGACGCACAGCGCCGCCAGCGCCACGCGCCAGTAAAAACCGGGGCCGCCGGTTGCCGCACCGCCATGGCCGTGCGCATCACCGCCGCGATGGTGATGCGCGTGACCATGCGCGTGCGCACGCAAATGATTCAAACTCACAATATCCCCCGAAGCCGTCTGTCCGATGCCATGCAGCGTGTGCGTTGTTGGCGCGTGTCTCAAGCACTACCGTCAATAAACCCGCCGTGCCCCTGCCGCGTCGCCCGCACCATACGAGCGCAGATCGATCGTGGCGCGATTACCGTCGACGAGCCGGTCGTCGATCACCGTGATATGGGCGTTCTGCAAACCCTTCTGCAGGCTATGCAGGTAATACTCAAGCACAAACGCTGGGCCACCCGCCTGGGCAGCGATCACGTCGGCGCTGAAACTGGTTTGCTGGACTTGCGCAGCCGAGGTGATATCGGCGGCCTGCGCAGTGGCTTGCGCAACCGCGGTCTCGGCCTGCTGCTGCGCGTCGCCGAGCGACTGCGCGGCAAGCCCGCGCGCCTGTGCGACACTCGCCTCCGAGCGGATCTGCGCTGCCTGCACGCGGTGCCACGCTGCGGATGCCCCCGCCGGCGGATGCACGCTTTCGATCACCACCGCCACCACATCGATGCCGCTCGACAGACGATCGAGCTGGGTCTGCACGGCGCGCCGGAGCGTATCGGCCATCGCGGTCTGCCGCGTTTCGAGCAACGAATCGATCGTGTGCGAGGCGAGGTAGCGCACCACTTCGCGATTGGCAATCGCCCGCACGGTGCCCGGTACATCCTCGGCGCGATACAGCGAAGCGCGCGCGGCGGCATCCGAGAGGCCAATGCGGTAATCGAGCCGCACGTCGGCGCTGACAATCTGGAAGTTCTGCCGGTCGCCACTCGCGCCGGCGATCACCTGACTCGTCTCGCCCTGATGCACGACGTCCCACAGACGGTTCACCTGCTCGGGCGTCTGCGCATCGGCGGGCACCAGCGGCGACGCGGCCGCGCTCTCTTCCGGCGAACCGGAGACGATCAGCTGATGGACCGCGCCGTTATCGATCGCGCGCGCCTTGCCGAACGGCCACGGCAGCGCCACATGCAGACCCGGTTGCCAGACTGCGACCGGCGCGCCGAATCGCTCGTAGACGGCGCGTTGCTCGGGTCCGAGGATCACGATGCCCGTCAGCAGCCAGGCGCATACGGCAATCGTCCCGATGGCCGCGGGCAACAAACGCACCACGCTTTGCAACACCCAGTTCTGACGCAGATCGATGCCGTAGCGATTGCGCAGCTGCGCACTGAAGCGGGCCAGCGGCGACGGCCGCAGACGCAGCAGACTGGCGACGAGACTGTCGGGCACGCTGGCGTCGCCGCTGCGCATATGCGGCGGCGCGAACCACGAGAACACGGCACGCAAGGCGAATTCAAGTGCGATGACCGCGTTGAAAGCTGCGAGCGCCCGCACCGGCCACACTGCGGCAATCTCCGCATAAGCGAGCAGCACGGCACAGATCGCTGCGACCATCGCGCTCAGCAGCGCCACGCGCAACACATTGGCGAGCGATCCCCAGGCGCGTCCACGCGCGGCGTGCATCGCAAAGTACAGTTCAGCGACGAGCGTGCCGAAGGCCAGCGCAAAGGCGGCGAGGCCCGCGATCAGCGCGGCACCGGGCGGCCGTAGTACCGCAGCGAGCGCAAACTGGACCGGCGCGCGCCACGCGAGCGAGGCAACAGCCACGGAAAGCGCCGCGCAGAGCAGCACGACCCAAGGCTGCCAGCGGATCGCACGCAACGTCGCAAAGATCGTGTTGCCCAATGCACCCCACCACGCGCGTTGCCACACACGTAGGCCTTCCAGACGGGGTGTTTTTTCAACGGCGCGCGAGCCGCCGGTATGGGCGAGACGGGCCGCCAGCGCGACCGTCAACACATCGAGCCATGCACTCGACAAAGCGGCGCACCAGCGGATATCGAACCAGCCGCCCTTGATGAGCGGCAACGCGGCGAGCACGAGAGCTAGCACCAGGCTGACCGAGGCGATCCGAGTGGCGGAAACCGGATAGCTATGCGCTGTTTCTTCGTCGCTTTGCGTCTGATGCAACATCGCTATCCTTGGATGACCCGCGCCGGGCCCCTGAACCCGGTCAACTGAAAACTGTATGTATTTCGTCAGGATTTTTTGGCAGCGCCGGCGGCGTGCGAGGCGAATTTAACGCGTCGGGATTCGAAACTCAAGCGAATCATGAACTTGGTGTGTTTAACAGCCGGCAGGCTATTGCTGGATTGCATCCGGTGAATATCGACTTTCAAACAGGCTTGAAAACGATTTACGCTGCCGATTTAGTCACTGCCCCCGCAAACCCATTGCAAGCGGCAAAATCCGCAACGCACTTGCCTTGAAAATAAAATAATCTGAAAAGCGAGGGGCTTTAAGGCGATGGCGCAGTGGCTTGTCCGAGTTTTATGCACACGGTATGATTCTTCCTGAACGCCTACGAGACCACGTACGCAAAAACGGCCACCCAGGGTGGCCGTTGGTTTTTCTACCGCTTAATCGACGCCCGACACTTGGGCGTGCGCGCGAGCTCAACTCAAGCGCGTCAACTCTCTCTTTTGCCACTATGGACATCAACAAACAACTCGCCGCCCTCACCACGTCCGAACTGCAGACGGCCGGCGCCAGTCAGGCGACCGCCATCGCCGTGAGCGTGCTGCTACGGCACTTTCAGTCCCCCGCGCTTTCGAAGCTGCTAACTAACGCGTTCGAAAACCATCAAGCCGTGATGCTGCAAACGCCGTGGCCCGACCAGATGCTGCAATCGTTCGAAGCGACGCGGCGCTTTCTGGAAGGCGCCGCCAAACCGGCTAGCAGCGACGACACTGCGCAAAACGCAGGCTGAAACCAGGCGGCCGAAATCCACCGCGCAGAAGCGCCGGTCGACACTCGCCGGCCGGCGCTAACGCATTACGACTGACGAACCGCCACAGCACGCGTACGCACGCGAAGCTTGCCGACCATCTGGCTCTGCAACGCGCTGCGGCTTTGGGCGTGCGCAACCAGCTTGTCGATCGTCACGCGCGCCACGGCCCGGTGCGTGCGCCTGACTAGGTGGGTCAAACGCTTCTCGGTGGCTGGGCGACGTGCCCACATGAAAGCCGCAACCCAGCCGATCACCGTCCAGCCGAGCAGGACGTTGACCATCGTGATCGCAAAGGCGTCGTCACGGTTATGCGCGTCCGCTTCGATCGACGGGATCATGTAAAGCGTGAATGCGCCGAGAACCGCTATCCCTTCAAGTATTTGCGTCATGACATCACCTCATTTTTCTACCGCTCTAATGCGCGATCACACGACGGGCGGACGTGCTGTCCTGAGCCTTCACGCCCACGCACACGTCTGACACCCGTCGCGCGACGCAATCAATGACCTGCGTACAGGCTGCGCGTGGTGTCCGGGAACTGACGGCTACCCGATTCCGACGTGGCGCTTGCGACGCCACCGTAAGAGGTATCTGCGGTTGCGTTGCCGGTGCTGTTGCGTTCGGCAGCAACCACTTGCGCGCTCTGGCCGCGTTGCGAGACCGGTGCGCCGACAGAAGGACGATAGAACGGTGCCGGGCCGTAGCCGCTGGCAAAAGCCGGAGCAGCAACCGCTGCGGAAACGGCGACGAGCAATGCTGCGATCAGTTTGGTTTTCATGATGAAGCTCCAATGTGCTTTCAATTAACCGGGTGCGCTGCGGACTGCCCAGTGCAGCGCGACATTGGAAGGTAGTTTAGAGGAGCCCTATCGGAAGTCTATGACGATAGGGCGAAATCACAATTTTCAGATTTCGAACAATTCCTCCGGGCAACCCTACTGGCGGTCAATCGCGGTCCGGTGCGCCGAGCGGGAAGTACGCGCGATACGGGCGCGCTTCGTCGACGGCGCGCGCAAAAGACGGTCGTGCAAGCAGGCGTCGACGGTAGGCCAGCACATTGGCAAACGAAGCGTCGATCCGATGCGTCCAGTCCGCGTAGAACAGGAACGGCGCGGCGGCGCAATCGGCCAGACTAAAGGTATCGCCCGCCGCCCATTCGCGGCCTGCCATGGTCTTGTCGAGCCACGCGTACGCGGTATCGAGCGTGGCACGGGCATCGGCCACGCCACGGGGATCATGCTCGGCTTCGCCGCGCAAGCAGTCGCCAATCACCTTCTGCTGCGGCGTCGAGATGTAGTTGTCGAAGAAACGGTCCATGCTGCGGACCTCGAGCGCCGCACGCGGATCCGCCGGCAACAACGACACCGGCCCAGGATGGTAAAGGCCCAGATATTCGATGATGACGGTCGCCTCCATCACCGGGCGGCCGGCGTCGACGAGTACCGGAAACTTCCTGAACGGCCACAGCGCCGTGAGTTCTTCCATCACCTCCGGTTTGTCGTGGGACAGTTGGCGGAACTCGAACGGCGTGTGGTTTTCGTACAGCGCGACCAGCACCTTCTGGCAATACGAGGAAAAGGGGTGAGCGTAGAGCTTCAATGTCATCGCGATCTCCGGGTGTCGGGAAAGCTGCCCGGGCAAGGATAGCCGGAAAAAGCAGCTTTACCCTACGACGAACCACCATCGGGTAAATCGACGGGGACGCCTAGTCGGGGACGCCTAGTCGGGGACGCCTGGTCAAGGACACCTAGTCGGAGACGCTTGGCGGGGCACCCCAAATCGGGCACGCCTGTTGGAGGCACGCTCAGCAATACCCCCTCAATTCGTCGGCAAAACAAGCCGCACCCACAAGCCGCCATCGGGATGATTACCCAGCTTCAGACTGGCGCCGCCACTACGCGCCAGGCGCGCGACCACCGAAAGCCCCAGGCCCCAATGCTGAGTCAGGCTGTGTGTTTCGTTCAGACGCACGAACGATTGCGTCGCGCCCGGCATCTGGCTCGCGCTGATGCCAGGGCCATGATCGCGCACGCTGAGGTGCCAGCCGTGCTGATCGCGTGACGTCCTGATCTCGATGGGCGGCTCGCCATGCGCAAGCGCGTTGTCGACCAGATTGGTCATCAGGCGTTCGAGCAGCGGCCGCGACATCATGAACTGCGGCCCCGCCTTCAAATCGCAGGCGAATAATGCGCCGTCCATCGTGCCGATCATCGAGAAGCGGTCGCGCAGGAAGCCGTCCACGGACACCTGTTGCTCTTCGCTGTCGCCGTGTCCAGCCACGTCGAGCAGTTGTTGCGCGATGTCGGAAAACGAATCGATATCTTCGACGAATCCCACCCGCTTGTTCCACTCGCTGACTTCGAGCGCGCGGGTTCGCAGGCGTGCAGCCTGGTACTCCATATGCCGTGCGAGTCCTGCAAGCACTGCGGCCTGCGCTTCGATCGCCTCATTACGGCGCCGTGCCATTTCGTTGAAGGCGCGCACCACGTGCCGTAATTCGCTCGGTCCTTCCTCGCGGACGGTTGGAGCGACCCGGTGGCCACAGGCTGTTTCGCGCGCGGCGTGCGTCACGTTGCGCAGCGGGCGCTGCACGCGCCAGAGGCTAAAACACGCGAGGATGAGCATCACGAGCGACATCACCCACTCCGCGACAGCGAAACGCGAGTCCAGCGGCGACGCCGGAACGTCGCCCACGAGAGGCGAATCGTCACGAAGACCGTTCGACGAACCCGGCGTCGAGGGTGCGGCGATGTCCATCAAAACGCCGGCAGCGGGTGCTTCATATACGGCCGGGCGAACATCGACAATCCTCGGCCGTGCTGCGAGATCGAGCTTCATCGTCGCCGGCACCAGCGAGATGCGCTCCACCGGCGCACCCCACGTCCCGCCCGCACTGTCCAGCGGATCGTTGGCGAAAGCGCGCCCGGTGAAGACGGCAGTCTGTAGAGCACGGTCCTCGCCACCTGCCGCCGGCTCGGAAACCAGCAGCGTGACGCAGGCATGGACCGAGATCAGCACTAGCATCGACAGCAATATGGTTCTTACAAACAAGGTATTCAACGATTCCTCTTCGTTGTCAGTCGGAAGTTGCGCGAGCCGGATCGGGCGCCGGGCAAACGGGATGTTTAGCGATAAGGGTAAAGAATCTGCTTTTGCGTCCGTTAACCTTAAGAGAGACAGTAGTGGGTGGCTGCGAACCCGCATTTACGAATCCGCACGCTAATAGTCCCCCACTCCGGCCACATTAAAACCTACGAATAACCCCCTGCGCACGACAAGTCCTTACACAATATTTCCCGATCTTTCAAAAAGTAAGATCAGTGGGAGATTTTCTCCAGCTCCAGGCCTTTGGTGCGCGGCCCCATCAGACCAGTCGCCAGCATCACGATCAGCATCGCGCCTGCGATAAACACGAACACGCCCGTGGTGCCGAACTCCTTGAGCACGGCCGCGATCAGAAAAGCCGTAAAAATCGCCGAGAAGCGGCTCCACGAGTATACAAAGCCGACAGCCCGCGCGCGGATGCTGGTCGGAAACAGTTCCGACTGGTAAGCGTGGAAGCTATCGTTGATGAGTCGCCGCTGCGCGACGGAACTGGCGCGATAGTCGGCAATATATGCGGCGCCATGCCTTTCTTTTTCGACTACACCGCCATGAGCGCTCGCGTTGTCGGTCTTGGCAACGGTTTTGTGTCGCATGGCTTTTTCATTCGATGCCTACCGTTTCCTGTATTCGCGTCGCCGAACACGCCGGACCATTCGGCGAAGTCCAGATTCGTCGTTCGCCCTGGCGGGGGCCTCAATGCATGCTTGAGCAACGCCGCCCCTGAACAACAATCCGCTGACACTAACGCAAATACTGCACCTTGAGCGCGACGATCTCAGAAACGACGAACCGGATGTCGGCCGCCGCATTGGCAATCTGGTCGTTAAGGCCACGATGCATGCCCGCGATATGTTGCTGGCTTCCGCTCCCGGAAGCATTCAGCTTACGTTTCTTCTCTCTCAGGGCGGTAATCCGGGCCTCAACGCGAATCCGCTGATCTTTGAGTTCCGCTAGACGGGTTTCATAAGTGTGTTCGTCGGTATTCAGGCTTCCCGGCGCCAGCTGGTTATGGATGAACGCCATATCGTAGCTATGCTCGGCCCACTCTTCAGGTCGTAACCAGTCGCCCCATGCGCGCAGCTCAATGACCACGAGGCGTGTTTGCTTCTCCACTTCGCCAACCGTGTGTGCGCCATTGCCGTTCGACCGAACCTGCGGCACCGACACAATCTGGGTATCGAGCAAACCTAATGCGCCCAGCGATTGTTCGGGATCCGCGACGCCGTGGTGATCGATGAACTCAGGCGGCGGCGACATCATGTCGCGACTCGCTTCCCCACTCGCGATGATCGAGTCCATCCATGCGCCTACCGTTGGCCCGCGCGTGAAGCCGCGCTCGGTTTGGGTGTCGGAGATCTGGGTCTTGAATGTGTACGGTGAATCGAACAAGGGCTTGTCCTGCGATAGACCGAGCTGCTCAATGAACTGCGCCTTGTTCTCGGCAATCCACGCCTGGTCGGTATCGTTCAAGGCCTGATACATCTTGTCGAACCCGCTTCGGTTCATCAACATGAAACGGTACTTCGGATAGTCGAATTCCTTGAGCCGTTCGTCGATAAATTTTTTCAGATTGTCAACGTCCTCGCCTCCCAGCGCATCCACGGTCAGGCCATCTTCGGTGAGACAGGAATCGGTGTTGGCCTCTACCCACAGCTCGTGAAGAATATCGCCCGGATAGCCCAGTCCCTTGCACACGTCATCAATTTTCAGCGTGCTCCCTTGCGCGTACAGGCGCGCGAGTTCCTGGGCCACGTGACCGGCCCTGTGAAACTTGGTGAACTGCTTGTCGCTGTAGGTCGTCTGCATCGACTTTATGTAGTAGCTCAAGTACGACAGGAAGCCCTTTACGGCGGGACTTTGGTCGTTGGCGAGCTTTGTCGCCGCGTGGCGGTAGGCGTCCGATTTGGCGACGTCATGCTTGAGCGTGCCCCCGAGGAATTCGCGGGTCGTGGCTGCCTTGTTCTTCTCGAAGTGAAAACCCTTGTGGCCCTCGTCATAGCTCGCCGGGACATGGTTACCCTTCGCTAGCTTGTCGAGCAGTCCCGCCAGGTTTTCCATCGACACGCCAAAAGTGAATTGCGCCTTGGCCGACATGTTCGCGTCACTGGAAGGCGTGATTGACTCGTTTTCAAAACGTGGTTCCGGCGCGGTACCTAAAGCGTCTGCGATGGGGGTCGTGCCGCCGCCAGCATTCCCCAGAATATGCCGGGCCATCGCCACCATGGTGCTGACGGTCGCTTTCAACGCGGCCGCAGAATTGGCAGGCGGCTCGACCACAAATTCAAGGTTGTTGGCGTCGCTCTCGACTCGCCAGCCGACGCCATTGTAGATTGGCTTCTTGTGGTTCTCAGCCATATCACCGCTCACCGTCCAGTTGGTCTCGTACTCGACGCCGACGCGGCGCTGCGCGACCGCCGCCCCACCTGCGCCAGGCGCGGGCATCGGTATGGATTCGGCGCGTGGATTGAATTGCGCGGCAAGCGCGCCCATGCGATCTGCCTCGTTTTCCAGGGCTGGATCGTCGTTGAGGCGCGCACCCTTGGCTATCGTCGTAGCTCGGACCCGACCCTGCCGCTGCTGGGCAATGTGCCATGCCTCATGCGGCAGGTGACGTTCCTGGCCAGGGCCAAGGTGAATCGCGTTGCCGCGAGCAAAAGCAAGCGCCTGCATGCGCGCGGGCTCCGGCGAGTTGTAATGGACATTGACACCTTCCATCGACGTGCCCGACAACTGCTCGACACCCTGCCTCAGTCCATCCGGGATGCCGTGGGCCACGCCCGGCACCTGGACCCGCTGCGCGAGCACGCGCGGACTGCTGGCGATACCGGCGATAAGCTGCGCCTGGTCCCGCATGCGGGAGCTACCGGCCACCAGCTGGGCGAGACTGCTTTGCTGGACAGGCACGCCACGGGCAGGTTCGCCATTGATGGCGGACTCAGGAACCTTGCGTTTCTCACGTTCCATGGATAAGGGACCTTAACCCGTGTCGAACCTGCGGTTATACCGGTTCTGAATGCCAATTGCTTGCAAGCTTGGCCGTTTCAATGGTGAAGCGTTGAAGTCCGTGCCCGGTAAGTGAAAGAAGATTGATACGGTTCGTGCAGAATCCGGACGGCCCGTACATCGAACGCTTTGCCATTGGTGGGGAGCGCGCGGCCAGACGCGTTGCTTTTCCTAAAATTGCCAGACCGCGCCGGTCCAAGGCTAGTAGCTAAGCCATTCGCAACCGGCAAGCGCGTGCCATTGCGTGACCAGCGCTCCGATTTCCTCCGGACTCGGGGCGGGGCCCTGCGCCGGCAACAGATCTCTTACCAAATCGAGATCCAGTTCAACGGCGCCATTGGACTGCGAGCATGTCCGTCATCCAGCTCAACCGGATCATCGAGATTCGCCACGGAAGCGTATCGAGCAGCACGTCATACGCCTTCGTTTCGACGATCAGCGCCCAGTGATGCCCGGCGCTCTCGTCGCGCATCAAACGGCCGTTGCGCATCAGGAAGGACTCTCGCAGACCTTCCGTCGTGGTGTTGCGCAGTTTGTCCCAGTTTTGTCTGACGCCGCCCAGCAGTTCGTCGGAGACAGCCTGCTCACGGGCATCGGGCTCGCCCTCTGCGGCTGCGGCTAGCGGAGTCGACGGTACGATGCCGCACATCACCTTCGCAAGTGGCAACTCTGCTTCGTGCCGCGCATTGTGCCCGCTGGCAAGCCAATGTAGCAGATAGACGGCACGGCTGCGGGAGTCGAAGTCAATGAACGTGCCCTCACGAATCAGACCCAGCAATTCATAGTAGCGCTGCAAGTACGGCCAGAGTAGCACCATGCCCGCATTCGCCACGTAGATCGGATGACTTTCGTGCTTGACGGATTGACGTGGACGCTCGGGTGCGGCGCCCTCGTCCGAAGGCGCAATCTCGACACGGGGCGCCACGGCGCCGCCTCGATCGACTAGCGCCTCGCGGGCCGCAAGCCATGCTTGCCATTCACGCTCCAGCCCAGGCTCGACGCCAGCCAGCCGCACGGCACGCCGCCAGCGCGCGATCACCGTATGGGCCGCGCGCCCAGCCCTGTGGAGCGTCTCCTCGACGAGTACAGCAAGCATCGCGCGCACCGAACCTCGCCTGGCATGGAGCAGCCACGCAGCTTGAGCACGCGATATCATGAGCGCTGCATCCCGCGTGGCGAAGCCGGCAACCACCGACTGCAGCGCGAGGAGCGCGCTCGCGCGGCGTGGTGCCCCAGCTCGCGCAAGCCGCGCGAAGGCCGACGGATCGAGCGAGGCAAGCCGGGTGTGCATCGGCTCTACGGTCGCGTTTTCGCGCAATGCACGAGCAAGCAGTTGCGGTGCGGCGCGCGCGAGTTGCGCAATAGCCGCCTCAATCGACACGCCCGGTTCCCGCGATTGCTCTCCGTAGCGCATAAACAGCGCAAATTGCTGCCATGCCTGCGCGTGCGAAGGTCGCTCGCGTGCCAATCCAGCGGACCGCGTTTGCGTGCGATTCAGCTGGACCCCGCTGCGCGGCGTCTGCCTGGCCGCATCATGATCATCAGGTATGCTGAAGGATCTCGCCCTCAGCAAATCGCGCAGCACCGGACTGTCGTCTGCCGCCTCGTCAGCGAGTTCATCCGCGAGTCGCTCCGGTTTTAGATTGAGCCTGCGTGCAAGGCCGTCGAGCACGCGGTCGATGTACACCCGCTCCGAGGTCCGCGCCGCCGCGGGAGCCAATAGGGCAGCCAATAGGGCATGCTGAAGCGCGGCGAACTCTGGCCCATGCCGCGCTGTCGCCGCACATGAGCGGCCCGCGCGCAGCAAGCCGAGCGATAGAGCCGACATGTTTGGCGCCAACGCAGCGGCAAGACGCTGAAGACTGTCGGCCCGGAAGTGCCGCACAAGTCTGCGCAACATGTGCTCATCAGGACTGCGAGCCCGTAGCGCATCCGCGACTACGGCGAAATCGTCGCGCAAAACGGCGTCGAGCCAGGCGTCAGACGATCCCGATAGCCAGGGTAAAGCCTTCGGGGGGACCGTTCCGATCGCGACGAACTGGAGGAACGAAGCACCTGCAGCGGCAGCTTGAAGCAGTGTCGATGAGTGTTCGGAGAAAAGCGGCGCGTGCGAAATTTCTGCTGATGTTGACGACCGCTCGCCGGAATGCGCGCGCCAGCTTCGCAACAGCTTCAGTCCAAGGTCGACCTGCCGCCACTCTCGCGCGATCGCCAGGCCCGCGAACCACCGGCGCAGCGGTATGCCATATAACCCCGCGAGCCGGTTCAGTGCGTCTAACAGCATGTCCGAGGTAGTGACATGTGTCAGTTCTGGAACGGCCTGAAGCGCGCGACGCGGTAAGCGCAAAGCGTGGACAAGCATAGGCCACGCAAGCAATAACGCTCGCACAAAACGGTCTGCTTCGTGTCCAGTTGGCGTTTCATGGTTCGAGCTGGACTCGGGGGAAGTGGCCAATGCGGTGTGCGCGCTACGCCCCGCAACTCGAGCGTCGCCGCTTCGGTTCACCTCACCGCCCACACCGGCTTCAACAAGTCGCGCGCGCATCCAGCGGATGCGCCGTTTGCGCGCAAGGTCGCCATGCGTGACCAGCAACAGCACATCGTCAAACACGCGCTTGTCGAGTCCCGCGGCTTGTGCCGCGCGGGCCAGTATCTGCCCGAGCCATGCTCGCTCATCGAAGGCCTCGCTACGCGCCGCCGAAATGCATTCGAGCGTCGCAGCATTCAGGCCGCGCAGCAACGAGCGGCGCTGTGGGGCAGAAAATCCGGCATGCTCGATCAGGGCCTCCAGCGCGTTCAGCGAGCCAACCATCGCGCGGCGCGCCATCGGCTCGAAAGCGTCTATCAGCTGATCGCGCTGCCGTGCGTCCAGCGAAGCTGCGAGCCGCATAAGACGTGCCTCCCGCCCCATCTCCGAGTCGCGCCGCCGCAGCACCATGACGAGACGCAGCGGCACACGCTTTGCCAGACGGAGCACGAGCGCGGCGGGCGCGGTGGCGTCGGCGGTAAACCAGGGCCAGGCTCCCTGCTCCATATAAAAATCGAGTGCTTCCAGGTCGCGGTTTTCCGCTGCGCCTGCAGGTACCGGCGCGGCTTCGTCGGCGCTGTCCAAGGACGTCGCACCGTCCGCGCCGCCGCCCGCTTCACCGCTTCCGGACGCCGGGTGCACTTCGCTTGCGCTACCGCCTGCTGCATTTTTAACGGCCCTGCCTGGGTCCGTCTGTCTGCGCAATGCCGCCAGTACATCACGCAACGACTCATCCCGCTCCACGGCATAGTGGCCGTCCTCAACCCGCGCGAGCAGGCCGTCCAGCAAATCTGTGTATCTCACTCCTGCGTGCGCGGCGAGTCTCGTCAGCAGCGAGCCAAGAAACGCGCGCCGGTTAAAACGGCTGCCGCGATCGGCCAGCAGATAGGCGAATACTGTCTGCCATAGCACGGCGTCGAACGCTTGCTGGCTCATGGCGATGACGGGCGCCGCGCGATGATGGTCCGAAAACCGGTCAACATCGCCGATCACCTGCCGTGCATCGGTCGGCCGCAGGGCATGCACCGCCCGTGCACGTATTGAAGGATCGAGCGTTGCGACAAGGCGCTCGCGCCGCGCCTCTCTACGACCGTGATCGCGCAGCAGCAGGGCGACATCGTGTGCGGATACAGCAAGCGCGTCGGCGAACAGCCGGTTCACCGCTCGGGCATCCAGCATGGCACGCCCTTCGAGCCAATCAGCGAGCGCCGCGAGGTCAGCATTGTCCAGCCACTGCGTGCGGATGGACGGTCCGGCGCGGCCACGCTCGCTCGCAGGCGATGCGGGATACGCGTCGCGCCCACCCGGGTCGCTGGCAGGCTCCCATGGCCGTGCCGTCGAACCTGCCGCCCCCGCCGGGAAGCCAAACCGGTCTATCAGACGGTCCCGCAAAACCTTCGCGAGACGCTCTTCGAGTACTTTTTCGAGCCGGTCCGGCGGCGCGTCGCCGAGGTCGATCTCAAGCCGCTCAAGGATGCGCTCTGTTGCATCCTCGCTAAAGCCGCGCAATGCGTCATGCAGCAGCGTCGGCAGGCGCTCGCGGGCAAAGCGTGAAAGCCGGTCCGCAATCTGGTCGCCGTCGTCGCGCCGCTTCATCATTGGCTCCAGCACCACCCGGTTCACGAGCGGCGGACGTGTCATTTTCCAGCCCCATGGTTTACGCCGTGCCGACGACGCATACCGGGCTCATCATGGACACCGCCCTCAGCGGCGTCATCACCCTCCTCACGATCGCGCAGATCCATCCGCTCAATAAAAGCACGCATGGCCCGGGCCGTACCGCCTGGCCGCTCGCCTTGAGATTGATTCGCAAAACGATGCAGCTCCGAGCGCCATACGCCGTCGAGGCGCTCGAACTCCGTCATTTCGCCAAACCCGAGCCAGTAGCAGCGCACATCCAGATGCACGGGCGTGTTGTCGAATACGGTACGCTGCGCGAAAGCCCTGAATTCAGGGTCCTGAAAGCGAACCGGCCAGTTGGGGAAAAACAGACTCACACGCTGACGGTAGAAACCGTCGTCGGCACTAAGTTGATCCGGCCGCAACAGAATATGCTCGACCATATGGAAGCCCTCGCCCGATTGCAGCGCCCTCGCGTCGTGGCTCAGGCCACGCAGGTAATGCATCAACCGATCGCGCGCCGCATGAATCGCCTCCCGCGAGCCCGCGCGATGTATCTCCTGCGGCTTGTCTCCCGGCCAGGCGAAAGTCAGCACCCAACTGCCGGAACCGTCATGACTTACCCCGTACTGCGCATGGGCATCGTGCCGCACACTGTAATGCTCAGGCGTGAGCCCGTGCTCGAGCAGACTCGCAATGATCGCCGGTTGCTTCGCGCGGAATGTGAACGAACGCTGATTGGCAGGCGGCACGCGTGCGCCCGCGCCTTCCTCGCGCTCCACGTAGAGAAAGGGCGGGTTCTCGCGCGTCATGCGGAAATGCGCGCTGCGCAGCACACCGTCCGCGTCGGCCGGCACCTCGATGCCGAGCAACAGCGCGAGACGCCGCACGAAACCGTCGGCCGGTTCGTCGTCCTGACCACCGGGACCATAGTCGCTTTTCGTTAGCGCGCGGCCGTAGTCGGGTCCCGTGGCGCGGCCCGCGCCCAGCGGCACGAGGTTGCGCAGGAACAGGGTCTTCGCGCGCTGCAAACCGATCTGCAGCGCGGTGCCACCGTCGTCGCGCGGATCAAGCCGCGCCAGCAGGCTGTCCTCGAAGCGCTCGCCGAAACGGGCCAGCAAATGATCGAGGAAGCGATTGCGGCGTTCGACTGCCGGGTCGAAGCGCGCATTCAGCTCGGCGAGGCCCGCCAGATAGGCGCCCGGCAGCGTTTTGCCCGGCACGGCCGGCGAGGCTTCGATATAGGCGTCGTGCAACGAGGGCTCGTCGCGCAGGCGCACCACCCACGCGACCAGTTCGTCGCGCCCGAGGCGCGCGCTCTCAAGCGACGCATAGCGGATCTCGCCCGACGCCAGCAACTCGTGCTGCGCGTCGTGCAAGGTCAGCCGCAGCCAGCCACGATCGTCGCGCCTCACCCGGTAACGGCTGGGTTCGACCCCATGCAGCAACAGATCGCGCTCGCGCCGCGTGCGCGCCTGCGCGTCCGGCAGCGCACCGCTGTCGAGGACGATGCGTCCACCCCTGTCGGCGATCCGCACCGTAATCCCACTCAGCGCACGCACGATCAGATGCCGCGCCGTCTGCGCGGGATCGTCTACGCAGCGCGCCAGCAGCGCGGCCATCCGCGTCAGCGCGAATTGCGCACGCTCGAGCGTGCCATACCGTTCTTCACCGTACGCGAGCAGGTTGCCGTCGGCGGCATGAATGGTCAGGCGAAATTCCGCCTGACCCGACAGCTCCGGTTGCGCGATGCGTTCGATCTGATAGGCGTTCGCCGCCGCCCCACGCCGCACAAGTTCAGCGCGCACCGCGTGCGCATCGGACAGATTGCCCGTCTCGCGGCCGACCAGCACCACGCGTCGCTCGGCATCGATCACATAGACCCCGTGCTGCATCTGCTCGGTCCCGTCGGGACCGGTCCTTTGCGTCAGGAGCGCGAGCACGTCCGGCGGGTCGGTGTCGAGTTCGGGCGTATGGACGAGCGGCTGCCAGAAATAGCTGTGCTGAGCGGGCGGCCCGAGCTCCAGTGCAAACAGCTGCCACGCATTGGCAAGTTGTGCGAACTGGTTGGCGAGTAATTGCTCGAATAGTAGCAGGTAGCCCTTCAGTTGCTGCGCGAGCGCCTGGCGGCGGCGCCGGTCGGATGTCACTGGCACACTGCCTTGCAAACGCCCACCGGCGCTCTCCACGCTCCAGTGCGGCAACGCCGGCACGCCTTCACGGCCAATGCCGTAGGTCATGGGAAACTGATGCTGGATCGAGGTGTAATGCGGGAGATCCACGTACGAGGCGGTGGCCGCGCGGCCGTAACCCAACGCGCGCGTTTGCAGTTCAGCGTAATTCTGCTGGTCGGTCAGCGCTGCAATGAGCGCCTCGATACGACTATAGACGCGTGCCGAGTCGACCGATTGCGCGATGCCGCCTTCGAGTTCTAGCTGGATGGTGTAGGGGCGGCGTGTGGGCGGCTCGAAAATCGACGGCGCGAGGCGCGGCACCTCGTTCGGTTGCAGTGCAATCGCGTCGCCGGCTGCATTCAGACCGACGCCGGCCAGACTTACCTTCGAAACTCGCCGCACGCCCGGTACCGCCAGGATGATGTCGATCACCTGTTGGCGCGTCACATCGCGCCTGTAGTTGGCCAGACCGCTTTCGCCGATTACGCCCAGACCGAGCCGTGGCCCACGAAATATTTCGTCGGGCGGCATCCCGGCTTGCAGAAGCGCATCGGCTAGCTCGACCCTGGGAAACGGCACGAGGAAGTGCTGAAGGTCGAACAACACCTGGGCGAGCACGCCGACCGGGTCGGCATTGATGCCGACTTCGATCAGCGCATGCACCTCGATCGCATGCGGCTGCAGCAATACGACGCTCGCGAGATCTTCCCCGAGATTGCGCTGCGCGCGCATCTGCCGTACGACGGACTCGATCAGCGCGGCCCGTTCGTCGTCGCTTTTGATATCCTCGATAAAGCTCTCGACCCGGACTTCGTAGAGCCCCATGGACCACGCATAAGCGTCCGATGCTTTCGATGCCGCCGCCGGTCCCTGCCCCGCCACCGCGTCGCCCGGTGCCGCGAGCCAGGCGTTCTTCAGATGCACCACGCGGTCGTACAACATCCGCCGGTAATCGGCCACCGTCCACGGCGCGCTCGATAGAATGCGCTCGCCGGAGATCAGCGTATCGGCCGCTGCCGTCGTGCCCGGCGCGGGCGCCAGCAGCACCGGCACTGGTTGGCTGTTGCGCAAGCCGAGATCGGTCAACGCATAGCAAAGCTGTTCGAGGATCGTGACGCCGGGATCGTGCTCGTTATAGTCGGTCCAGGTGTCTTCAGTCAGCCGCTGGCAATAATCGAGGCCAAGCGCGAGCAGTGCCGCATAGTCCTGTGCGGGGTTGGCGGGCGGATCGCGCGGAATGGAGGGGGACGAGCTCATCGCGACAACCGCCGCAGCGCAGGCACGAAGGCAAAGGACGGATTAGCCGGCATGCCGGGTCACCACAGGCGTGTAATGTGAAAGCGGATCTGGGCCGCCTGCCCGCTGTCGTCGCGCCCGTAGTCGAAGTGCGTGCGAATTGCGAGGTCGTAGCCCGTAGGACGGGCAAACCAGTGACTGCGGCGCGGACGCCAGCACAACTCGATACGGCGCAGCCAACTCCAGCCGCGCTCGGTGCGGGTGATACGAATGCCCTTGCGGCTGCCGTTGAAGCTCGTCACGACGACCGCATGCAGCATGGCGTGCCGGCCCGACGCAGCGCTACCCGAAGCGTGGGCGACGATCTCGAACGCGCAGCAGGCGTTCACCACCGGCAGCATGACTTGCCATCGTCCGTTGGCGGGTAACTTGCCGGGCGCCACCGAATCGCCGCCCGGAAACGCCGGCTTCGCCGCCAGCACCGACGGCACGTAGCTGCCCACTCGCGCCGCTGCGGCCAGCCAGCCGTCGACGGCGAGCGGCGCCGCCACATTGCCGGCCGGGATCCGCCATTGGCCGGCCTCTCCCAGGCTCAGCAGCGTGCGTTGCCCTTCGATCAACGACGCGAGCCCAGCGTCGCCGTTCTGGAGTCCGAAGTGACGCTTGCCTACTTGCAGAGTGCCGCTATCGCCGTTCAGCGCGCCGGCGCCGGCCGGGGTATCGCCTTCGCCGCTCTCGTCGACGCGCTCGCCACGATGCACGAACGAATCGATCAGGATCCCGAAGTCTGCGCCGCTCGGCCGTGCGCCGTCGCTAAACAGCTTCTTCAGCGCCGCTCGGGACGCGATCTCGGATGTGGGTGTGGTGGCCATGGTATTAAGCGTCGTTGAAATCGGCAGAACCATCGGCAGCGCCGAGAGTGCCGTTGTCGGTATCGTTATCGGGAAAATCGATAAAAGCGTCCTGCAGCAGCGCAGCTTCGCGCTGATCGTGCCCACGGTGCCGGTCTTCACGGTCCGCGCCGTCGCGACCGCGCCGTGCACGACGCAGTTCCCGATCGAGAAACTTCACGTAGTACACCGCTTGCCTCGCGGGTGCATCCGGTGCGGGTGTGGGCGCCGACGCCGGCGCGGCAATAAAGTCCTCGCCGATAGTCAGGCTGCCGATTCCCGGCGGCGCCGGATCCGGTTGCGGCGCGCTGCCCGTGGACGCGCGATCGGCTCCATCCTGAAGCGGCGCGTCAACCTGTTTCAGTGCGTGACCGCCGGAAGGCACCAGCACGGACCATGGCGTACCCGGACGTACCCTTTCATCCTGACCGAACCAGCTTTCGCGCCAATCGTCGCCGGTACCGTCGGGTGAGACGTTGTACAGCACCACCATGTGGAACTCTTCGAGCGACTCGACGTAATCGCGCTGCCGGATAAAGCTGGCAATCGAATTGCCGTCGATTGCGCCGTAGCCGATCGGTAAGCGACCCTCAGGTTGTGCATGCCACGGCGCGAGCGCGGCGTCGAGCTCGCGGCTCAGCAGGTTGAGGTAGAACGCGCCGCTCGTGGCCCGCTTCAGCCGCACCGCGGCGACCACCTTGAGGCGCTCGTAGGCCGGATTGCGCACCGTCAGCCGACACAGGAACGGCGACACATAGGGGCGCAACAGATTCACCACACCGCGCAAGGTGGTCTGATCGACGTACGACTCGTACGTGTCGCCAGACTGTGCCGCGACCGCAATCACCACTTCCCCCGCCGCCAGCGGGGGCGAGGCGCTGTAGCCCCGGCTATTGCCCGGTCCAAT
This sequence comes from Paraburkholderia sp., assembly GCF_026225065.1. Taxonomy (GTDB): domain Bacteria; phylum Pseudomonadota; class Gammaproteobacteria; order Burkholderiales; family Burkholderiaceae; genus Paraburkholderia. The sequence continues at coordinate 25,657 of NZ_JAMFSB010000376.1, forward strand.
GCATTTGGCCTGGGCGATGTTAGCGAAGCCGCCCAGCACGAGGCGCTCGTAGTCGTACGGCTGGATCGCGCGCTGCTTGTGGCGCAGCCGTTCGGCGACGCGTGCGGAGAAGCCTTGCGGCGTTTCGGCGGGCAGCCCCCCCCAGCTCGGCAATGGCTGCAGCACCGCCTTGATCGCCGGCAGCTTGCTGACCAGTCCGCTGACGCTCTGCGGCGGTAGATTCGCAATCACCGTTGCGCCGCCTGTCACGCGGCTGGCCGCTACCCCATTCGGCAGAATCGCAATGGTGTCGCACACTAGCGCCAGGCCGTCCGTGCCGGAGACCATCGCGGCTAGCCAGATATGCCCGGCGGGCATCAACGTCGAGTGCTCGTCGAACTGCAACGGAAGCACGAGCTCGACGATACCCGAGCATGTCAGGCCGTAAGTCGAATCGCTCAGCACGTCCTGCTTCTTGAAGCGCTGCCAGCGATTGCCGTCGAGGTAATACCAGAGGAGGCCGCTACCGCCGTCGCGCTCGTCCCGCCGGTCGCTCTGGGTGAAATCAAAGCTTTGCGCGGCGTGACGGTCAGCCAGTTGAAACAGTAGACTCAAGGTGTCACCGGGCGACGCGTCCAGGAGACCGATAAACAACGCGCCCCGCACGCCGTCGGGCACGAAGCGGGTGTCGAGGCCGTGCCGCGCGCGCACGTAACCGAATGGCGCGAGCGTATAGAAACGCAGCGGATTACCGTCGTCGAGCGAGTCGAACTCAACGTGTGCTGCACTCGTGTAGTCGAGCGACAGGGCGCTTGCCATCGGCACGAACGGCGGCTTCGGGATTGGCACCAGGTCACCTGGCCCGGGCTTGCGCGGCGCGCGCGAGTTTTGCAACACCGCCTGCGCGAGCGCCTGCGAATAAACGTCATATCCGAAAGCGCCAACCGGCGCGGCCAGGGCGATCCGCAACGCGCCCGCTTCCGAACCGGGCACGATTGCCGAGGCCAGGGTGACGGGTGTCGTACCCGCAGCAGCAGGCGTCGCGGGAGTGGCGCAGTCGATCTCGAAGCGAGTGGACGCGGCAACCTCGGTGGAGGGCCCCGTCGACCCGCCCTCGGCCGGCGCAAAAAGCGCGAAGCGCGAGGTACGCACAGCGCTCGTCGGCCGCCAGGCAATGCCGTCGTTGCGCTCGATGCCCACCGCGAACGAATCGCGCGTTAGCGGCTCGCCGTTTGCATCCGGCGGATAGCCGCGGTAGTACGCGGAGAATCCGCCCGCGCCAGGCAGGTTGAACCAGTCGATCTGCAACCCGATATGCGACACCGGCTTGCAGGCGAGTTCGGGCGAACCGACCTGCAGAAATCCGCCGAGGGTCGGCGCCGGCCCGAATGGCATGAAAGGCTTGCCGGCCACGAGCGGCCCCAAGGTGTTTTGCAATTCGAGCGTCTGAAGCCCGTGCACCTGGACCTCGAGATCCGCGCTGCGGGCGCGCAACGCTTCGAAAAACGAATAACCGTACACCCGCGCCGTCGGGTTCATCGTGACGCGTAGCAATGGCAGCGGCTGCGCCTGCGCACTATCGAATGCCAGCGTCGGATTGGCGAGCACGGCGGGCGCCGCGGCTGACAGCTCGATCACGAGATCGAGGGTGTTGCGCTCGCTCACCACCAGGCGCGCGCGTTGCGGCGTGAACCAGCCGTCCTTGCCGCTCAGGCTGACCAGACAGACATCGGCGAGAAGGCTGTTGAGGAGGTCGGCGGAGCTAGCTGGTGGCGACGCGGAAGGCTCTGCAACGGGCGCCTGCCCGAGCGAGCGGGCGTACGCGGCCGCGAGGCGCTCAAGGCGAGCGTATGCGTCGTCCGCCGCAGCCGGCGGCCGGGCCGCGAGCGCCACGCCTTCGCCCGGCGCACCTAGCTCGAAGCTGAGGGTGATGGTGCGCTCGCCGCCCATCAACAGCAGAAGCGGCGAGGCAATCGCGAAGCCCACCTGAGCGTCGGGCGCCGCATTGCCCGCAGCGAGCGCGTCCGCACGAGCCGGGCCGAATGTCGGCCAACCTACCCCCGGTGCAACGAGCTTCGCGCTGCAGCCGTCGGCGGAATCGGCCTTCGGATACGCGACGATCGAAGTCAGCGGCTGGTTCTCGCTGCTGCCGCCGCCGTCCACGTAAGTGGCGCTCAGCGCCATCACGGAGGTGATCCGCGCCGGCGTGACAACGAGCGGCGCGGCGGTAGCGAACTCGATCGGTGCACCCGCTCCGTCCACCCCCGCCGCAAGCCTGCGCCCGGATTCGAGCAACAGGGGCGCCGCACGCGGTGCCAGTGCAAACGCCACCAGCGTCTGGTCCGCCTGGCTTGGGCGTGGCGCGAGCCGCAAAACCTGCGTCAGGTAGTACTGCAAATGCCGCTCGGTGAACTGGTTCAGATCGCCCTGTGTCACGCTGAGAAGCTTCACGAACGCAATCAGCAGGCCGGCCTGCGGCGCGTGATCCTTGCTCTCGTGCTGCGATGACTCCAGATAGCGGCGCGCCAGCAGCTTGAGATTTTCCAGCGCGCGCTCAAACGCGCTTTCCACCGGGGCGAGATCCTGCGCATCGAAGGTAAGGCTGCGGCTATGACCGTCGTCCTTCGACCAGAGCGGTGCGAAGCTCAGGTTCGCGCGTTCGGCAAAGCGCCGCCAGCCAGGGCCAAGCAGACGGCTCGCATCGATCTGTTGGGTATAGCGTCGCAGGTCGTTGACGATCACCTGCTCGAGATTGATAGCGAACGGATGGACTTCGATACCGGTCGTCTCGAGGCGCGCCGCGGTCACATACCAGGCGTCAATGCGCTGCGCGATCGTGAAGATCCGCAGCAGCGACGCCGGCTCCGAAGCGCCGTGGTCACGTTCGTCTGCCTGACTCGCCGAAGCCCGCGCCGCAGCATGGGCAGCGAGCGACCCGGCCGTGGTCGCGCAAACCTGGGCGAGCAAAAAGCTCTCGTCCTGCTCGAGAAAGCGACCCCAGTCGCCGGCCGGCTCGCCCTGCCCATCGACGAATCCCACCAGGCGAGCGAACTCGGCGAGCCATGCCAGCATCTCGGGCAGACCGCGTTCGTCCACCTGCGCCGATGCCGGATCGAGCCCGCGCAGGTAACGCGAGCGCTGCGTTTCGCCGCGGCCATAGACAAACGAATGGGTCTGATCGGTCATGGTCAGTTACGGGGACGTCGAATGCATGCCGCCCCCGCCTAGAGGCGCGGCGGCGCAGCCCGACGTGCCGTCAGGTTAGTGCCTTCGTCATGACAGAACGGAATCACGATATTGCTGCGGCTGTTGGTGCGGCGCACCGTGTACTCGATCGAAAGCGAGGCAATGCCGTTAGGCATGTCGATCTCAATGCCAATCTCCTGGACGTCGATACGTGGCTCGTAGAACAGGATCGCGTCGGACACGAGGCGGCGGATTTGCGTCTGAGTATTCGCGTCGAGCGCGGCGAATACGAAACTGTTCAACGCGCAGCCGTAGTTCGGGACCATCAGGCGTTCGCCCGGCAAGGTGGTTAGAAGGACGTAAAGGCTTTCGCGGATATCCGCGTCGGCCTCCACCATCGACACCTCGCCCGTATGCGTGTCGAAACTTGGTGGAAAACTCCAACCACGGCCGAGAAACACCGGCCTGCCTGCGAATCCGTCACGCGCCACGGTCAGCCTCCAATCATTACGGTCGGCAGGCCAAACGCCACCAGTCCGCCGTGCGCCGTGGTGTCGCCCATGCGCGCCGCCGGCCGGCCGCCGATCAACACGGTGGCCGATCCCTTGACGATCACATCCGGCGGCCCGACGCAGGTGGCCATATCGCCAAGAACCGAGGCCGGCAGTCCGCCGATCAGGACGTTGGGCACACCCGGCCCGATGACGGGACCGCCCACGTGCGGGATGGGCGGCAGGCCGGGGGTCACCATCGGACAGGTATGCAAGTCGGTCACACGGGCGGCGGGGGGCATGGCACGGTCCTCGATCGGTGTCGTGGGTTCAGTGAAATTCAGTTGATCGAAACGAGTGCGCCGCGTACCGTCACCTGGCCGGACGCGGTCAGCTCAGCGGACACCTGCCCTTGCGCGACAAACGACATTGACGCCTTGGCGGCAATCTGCGGCGCGTCCAGTGTCACGCTAGCGGTCGACTTGACGGTGACACCGGCCTGCGCGTCGAGCGTCATCGAGCCATCGGCCTTTATGGTGATATTGCCGGGGCTTGTGAGCGACACGCCATCCGAGGACATCTTCAAGGAGTTCCTGCTGGAGTCGATGACCGTCACGGTCTTGCTGTCGTCGTCGAGGGTAACCACATGGCCGCCCGGCGTGCTGATGCTGATCTGCTTCTTCTCTTCGTCGATCTGGATCGTGACCTGCGAGCGCGACACGATGGCCTTGGTGGTGTTCTGTGCATCGGGCGTGCGCGGCGGCATGTGGGCGCCGCTGTAGAGGCTGCCGAGAATCACAGGATAAGCCGGATCGCTGTTGAGAAAGCCGAGCACCACTTCGTCGCCGATCTCCGGCATGAAAAACATCCCCGCGCCGCTGCTGGCATAGCCGTTGGCGAGGCGCGCCCACACACCGTCGCCGTCCATCTTGACAAGCGGCACGTGGACCTGGACCCGCGTCTGGCCGTCAGGGTCCTCGTCGATCTTGACCACCTTGCCGGTCAGCAGACCCTGGACCCCAGGCGCGAGGCCCGCGGCAGGCGGCGCTTCGATATCGGCCTGTTCGGCCACAAACGGACGTGGCGACATCCCAAAGCGCGCTTCAGTAGTCCAGTCGCCCTGCTCTATGCGGTGTACGACGCCGCTTACATACGCCGCGCCGTTAAAGCGCGCGCCCACGCCGCCAAGTTCGATCAACCGCCCCAGCTTCACCTTCGCGTCGCCAGGCATGCTAACCGTGCCGCGCAGCGCACCCATACGCGACTTCAGCAATTGCGCGCTTGCCCAGCTGGAGAGTTCGCCGTCCGCCAGCGTGGCTGCGCTCTGCCAGTCGTAACCCGATACGCCGAGCGTGCCGGCGAGCTTCGCGCCGCTCAGGTTGCCCTGCGCGTTCAAGGCCGGCTCGGAGGACTGGCCTTCTACCATCGCCTGCACGTTCGGATCCCATGCACGGCAGGTCACCGAGGCCAGTTGTGAGCGCGCGTCGATTTCCGCATCAAATTCCTGCAGTGCATCGCCGAAGTTGACCGTCACACCAGCGTCGTCGCTGAACGACGGCGCCGCCACCCGCACCGCGCCGTTCTCAACCATCACTACCATGCCGCACGCCTCGGCACGGGTCATCATGAAGTCCCAGTCCGAGGCGAAGTAACGCACGAGGCTTTTGCGCACCCCCGGGGTGGATTGCACGTCGGCGCTCAAGCCGTTCGCCGAGATCAGTGACTCCATCACCGCGCTGTCGGTCTGATCCACATAGACGTTGTTACGGCGCGCCACCGTCATTTTGAGTGCCTTGTCGGCGCAATTGACGACCAGGTTCGCGCGACCGTCGCGAATCCGCAAGCCATGCCGTACCACAATGCCCTTGAACAAGGAAACGTACTGGCTGTGGTAGCCCGCGAGAATTTCGATTTCCGCGCCCGGCACGAACAACGACGACTCGCTCCAGGCAAACTCGCCGGTGGTCGCGTGGCCGTCGATCAGCGTGACGCGCGCCTGCGGAATGCGGTTGATCTCGCTCGTCACGCGTACCGCCGAGACCTCGCAGGAATCGGGAATCGCGCTCCCTGCTACCTTGATCGACACCGAGACCAGGTCGATGCGGCCCGACAGCGGTGTACTCATGACGACGCTCCTAGGGGCGGGAAAATGACGCTCGTGCCCGGGCGCAGATTGCGGAAATCCGTGAGACCGTTATAACGCGCGACCTCCAGATAAAACCGGCTATCGCCATAGATCCGGAAGCACATCAACGGTAGCGTGTCGCCCGCCACGGCGACACGCGCGTGCGTGAGATCGGGCGAAGTCTTGTTCGCGAGGCGCGCCAGTTCATCGGCGCTCAGAAACTGGACCAGCGAGATTTTCAGTTTCGCGCGCAGCGGTGTGCCATCCGGGTCGAACAGCTGATATTCGATGTCGAGCGAGGTAAGCCGGCATTTGAAATCCAGCGACTTGCCCCACACCAGGTGCAAATAGTTCGGACTATGAATCGATCCATTGAAATCGTAGGCCACCGTGCGGAATCTGGCGATCTCGTCGTTTACGCTGGCGATGCCGTCGATCACGCCGGTGGCGTCGAGGTAGAACTCGAAGCTGACGGTCTGCGGCTCGATCGTCACGTAGCGCATCACGCGCCCCGCCGTGTCGGTGGTCTTGTTCGGGTCGTACGTGGTCTTGAACTGCTGGGAAAACGAGGCGGGGTTGATCTTAAGCGTGTAGCTGCCTGCCGATGCGCTGAAGCGCTCGTCGTTGTAGCCCTTTACGACAACTTTCTCGAGTTTGCCCATCAACGCTCCACGCCGCGTTGCAGAGCTGCCTCGATACGTTCCTCGCAGGCGTCGAGAAGATCCGCCTTGAGGACGGCCAGCCGCTCCTCGAGGCGAGCGGGTTCGGCGTCGCCGGCCTGCTCAGTGACGTTGACGCGAATGACCAACTCCCGTATTTCAATCATTGTTCAATGGCCAGTCTGCCGCGGCACACGCGCTTAATTGCCGCCCGTGCGCCGCGTAAAGTAATTGTACGAGAACTCGAGCGTTTCCATCGCGAGCTTGTTTTCCTGGGCGTTGAACGAGGCGACACTCCACTTGACCGGCCATGCATTGACGAAATTCCACGTCATCAGCGGATTGGCGTTGTGGTCGAGCAACGACAACTGCACCGAGCGCGGCGTGATCTGCCCGGACAGATCGCTTTCGAGAATGCGCCGACACCACACGGCAAGCGACGACGACGCAGTCATCATGCCGCGCTTGAGCACGAGGTTGCCGTACTTCGCACGTTCCGGAACCCTGTACGTAAAACGGTTCTCCCCACCCTCCTTGATTTCCGTCACGGTGAATTCGGCGTCCATGCCGCTTGCTTCCATGAAGGCGGCATCATCTGCGCCCGAGATGCCCTGGAACGCAAGCGTGAAATAGAAACTGACGGGCGGGTAATAATCGGACATCGTCCCTGTGCTGCAATGCGCGACCGCGGGACTCGCACGACGTTCCGGTCCCGCCTGCGGAACCAGTTGCCACGCGAGCGCGCGCCTCGTTACTGGTTCACGACCTTCAATCCTTCGTGCGCGAACTCGATGGTCTCGACCGCCACTTCGTTGCCGTCGGACTTGAGATCAGTGCCGGTGATCTTGGTAGGCCACGCATTCGCAAGCGTCCAGACCATGGTCGGCGAGCCGCTCTGGTCGAGCAGCTTGATCGTGACCGTGACGCGTGCGATCAGATTCATCGAAATCTTCGAGTACATATCGAAGAATTTGTTGTCCTTCACGAAGATGCCCTTCTTCAACGTGACATTGCCAAACTTTGCAATGCCGGGCATCTTGATCGTCGAGAACACCTTATTGTTGCCGGCGCGATATTCGATCACCTGAGTTTCGGTGTCGAGACCGCTGACTTCCTGGAACGGCAAATTGGTCTGGCTACCGATGTCGACCGAGAAGTAGAACTTCGGCAACGGCCACACGTTGCCTTGCGATTCACCTGCCATGCTGGACTCTCCTAGAGCGTGCTATATCAGGACACCTGCATCTGCTGCTTGAACGTGAGTTCGATGAACTCCGCCGGCCGGACCGGTGCGACCAGAATCAGCACTTTCAGCAACCCGTTGTTGATGTCGTCGGCCGTCATGGTGACGTTCAGGCCGACGCTAACCGAGAACGCATCGCTCGCCTTGGCGCCCGCCAGCGCGCCCGCTTTCCACTGGTTCGTGAGGAAGTTTTCAATCATGCTCTGCACGGTGACCCAGGTCGTCGCCGTATTCGGTGCGAACACGTATGGCTGCATGGCAATCTTGATCGACTGCTCGAACATGATCAGCGTGCGACGCACGTTAATGTAGCGCCAGTCGTTGCTGTTGCCATCCAGGGTACGCGCGCCCCATACGATCGTGCCGCGACCGGGAAAAGCCCTGATCGCATTGACCGCCTTGCCTTCGAGCGGCATATTCAGGTCTTCCTGATCGAGATCCGACAGGTTGACCGCAGGCGCGATGACCGAGTTGATGCTGGTGTTGGCCGGCGCCTTGAAGACGCCCTGCGTCGCGTCGATGCGGCCGTAAATGCCGGCTATCGCGCCGCTCGGCGGCAACAGGTTGAGCTTGGTGGCGACGTCGCCCATTACCTGCGCGTACAGCGGACTCGACGTATTCAGCACCTGATGCAGCGCGGTGATCTGTTGCGGCGTGGGGGTCGCAACTGGACTCGGCGCGGGTGCAGGCCCAGGTGCGGGTGCGGGTGCTGGCGCCGGAGCTGGATCCGGTGCGGGTGCCGGTGCCGGCGCGGGGTCTGGTGCAGGCGCCGGCGCTGGAACCGGTGTGTTGCTGCCGCTGCCGCCCGCAGGACCTGCCGGCGACTTCAATTGCTGGATCTTCAGCGTCAGCGCCGCCAGCTTGGCCTTATTCGCGTCACCCGCGAGCCTCGTGTTTGCGTCGATGGTTAGCGCCGTAACAAATGCGTCGAGCGAATCTGAGCTGATCGCGGTGAAATCAACGCTGTCGACGATCTGGGTATTGAGCCACGGGTAATAGGCCGCACCGTAGTTCAGAAAGTCAGTGCCCACAGAAGTGCGGAAGGCGGTGATCTGATCGGCCGAGTCCTGGCCACGCTTTTTGTCGCCGCCTGGCACATCGAAGATCGCCACGCGGCTTTGCATTGTGTCGCAATGGGCGAGGAACAGCGGGGGCAACTTGGACGGATCACCCAGATTCACGGCGTCCGGAGCGACCAGCATGGTCGGCTCCGTTTCGCGCGTGAGCGCGTCGAGCGCAGGCTGAAAATCACTCGAAGCACGACCCGTCTTCGTGTAAGGGCCGACCGACACGATGTAGCAAGGTCCGCCGCCATTGTCGAAGTAGATGCGCAGGCTGTAGTAAAGGAGAAACTGCGCGCTGGCCGCGGCCGTCAGCGTATAACCGCTGCCAGCACTTGCGGCAGCGAACGAAAACGCTGGCGCGGGCGGCCCGCCGAAATACGTCTGATAGTCCGCCATCGACTCAATGCGCCATGGCACATTCTGGAGCGAATCCGTGCCATTCAGGGCACGCTCGGTATAGCCGATAAACGCAGGAACAGCCGTTTCGACTTCCACCACCGAGTTGGGAAACGCGTCCTCTTCGACGATGTAGACACCCGGTACCTTGTACTGCGCCATGCTCTCTCCTTTTCCCAATGGAATGCGGGAAGGTCTTTATCTGCTCAGGGCAGCCATCGATGCAAGATCACACAGGCGCGACGAGACCGCACAGGCAAGCCGCGCAGGTCGAGAAACGCCGGATTAAAAACGTGATGCGATGGAAAGGAAGCTCAAGCCACCTATGTTTTCTGGTCTGCCTCATTCGGTCTGATACGGCCACGCAGGAAGTTCTTTGCGTAATCGCCAACGAATTCTTTTACGGCTTTTTTATAACAAGAATGCTTGGATGAAACGGTGTCTCGGCGGTTAGTATAGTTCAGACAAATCCAAGGTACAGAGAAATTTTTAACATTTCACTGAACACCCTTAACGCGTCACAGATAGACGTAGATATCGGTCCCGTTGCTTCCGTCAAGCGATGCTGGGGTTTCTGCATCTACCCGTGCCGGAACCGGAACCTGCAAGGACAGGCGCACGTGCCCCATGTCCGGATACGGCAACGCAAGCGGTTGCGCAAAGCCACTCCCGGTGAGCCGCACGCCCAGTCCGGCAGCCGGCCGTTGTGACACTGTGAGAGGACCTGGTGACGAGAACATGATCGCAGCACGGCCGCCGAGTTGCACGGTTTCCGCCGCGCGCGCGAATCTGCGTGGTGCGGCTACCGCGTCAGCAGACCTGGCGTCCGGCATCACAGCGTCGACTTGCCAGTCGTCATGCGGCTGATTCGGATGAGGAACGATGAAGTAACGCCACGGCAAGACTCTCGCGCCAAGCGCGATCGTATAGCGTTGCGGTGTGACATTGCCCTGCGCATCGAGACATGTCGCGCAGCCGGCCGCAGCGTGCGCACCGCCTGGATATATCGCCGCTATCGCAAACGCGCCATTGAGCGGCACGTCGCTCAGATAGAACGGATAGTCGGGACTGCCGGGGGCAGCGAGCCGATAACGTCCTTCGGATAGATGCGTGAGCGCCAGCGAAGCCCGCAGTGCCGACGGCACGATCGCCATCGGTCCCCACACCGGTGGCCCATCGCGCGCAGCAAGCACCGCGATACTCGTGAGCGGTGCTTCGCTGACATAGTTGAAGCGGCGCGGTTTCCAAGGCAGTGCGCCATACGCAAACGGCTCGCCGGCCGGATGCAGCAATGCGCTGGTTGCCCCGTCGAAAGGCACACTTCCGCCGTTCAGATTGTCGAAGTAGTAAAGCGACACGCCTGGCGTGGCTGCCGGTTGCGTATCGATCGCCGTATAGTTGGTCAGCCCCGCCCCTTGGCTCTCAAGGATGAACGTGAACGCCCCCTGCGCCGCGAAACCGAGCAGCGAGCCAGGCGCACCCTGCCGTTGCGCGCTCGCGTCGTAATAAACCTCTGCGCCCTCGCGCGTGGCTTTGAACAACAGGCCGTATTGACGCATCAGGCGTTCGCATGACGGCGTTGGCCTCACGCCCAGCGCGTCGCACCAGCCGTCCGCGAAATAGGTGTGTCGGATGTCAAGTGCGAACAGCAGGCGGTAAACGCTCATGAGCGGGTCCCGAGATCCGTCGCGGCGCCGCTGACCGCCGGTTCGAACGCGGCAACCCAACCCTGCTGCACAGTCAGCATACGGATCTTGTAGAGCGCCGAAGGCAGGTAATTCGCACCGAGCACGGACCAAACGTTGCTCAGCATCGTCAGATCGCAACTGACCATCTCGATTGAAAGCCGCTCGATCCCGGGCGGCAAAGCAGGCGCGTTCTGCGGTGTGAAACCGGGACGCGCCTGAAAAAATCCGATGGCCGCGCTCAACACTTTCAACGCCTCCCGATAATTCGCGCCGAACGACGCAGCCACCATCACGTTGAGATTCAAAGGCAGCGGAGCCGCGACCCGGGCGAAGCCAGACGGCGCCCCCGCTTGAGCCGGCGCGCTCGGGTCGCGCAACGGCACGGGCAGCGACGAGGCGGCGCCCTCTTTTTCGATGCTGAGCAGCGATATCACGAGCTTGTTATCCGTGCCGGGCGCCGCGCCACCGTGCGGTACGGCGAGACTCGACAGCACGGCGAGCGGCTCGCCGCCAGGGCTGCGCGGTTCGAGAAAACGGTTCAGTTCGTCGAGCAAAAAACCTAAAGCCTTGTCGATCATCGAGGAGCCTTTGCAAATCACACCGGGTTTGATGAGGCGCTGCGAACCGGCTGCGCCCGGGTGGCCATCAAGGCGTCTTGCCGTCCTTGCGCAACTCGCGACGGATCCCTTCGATAATATCCGCCTGCAAGATCGTCTCGCCGCCGCGCCGCAAAGTCGAGAGCGCCGCGTGCCGCAGCACGTTGGCAATTGCCCCGCCTGTAACTTCGTAGTCTGCCGCGATGACCTCCAGATCGACCTCGGCCGCAAGCCGGGGGCCGCGTGAGAATGCGTTACGCCAAAGCGTCAAGCGCTCTGCCTGTCCCGGTGCAGGAAAGTAGATCATCGACTGAAAGCGCCGCGCGAACGCATCGTCGATATTACCTTTCAGATTCGACGCGAGAATCACCACGCCCGGAAAGTCTTCGACCCGCTGCAGCAGAAAGGCCACTTCCTGATTCGCGTAGCGATCGTTCGAACTGCTGGTCGCGGTACGCTTGCCGAACAGCGCGTCGGCTTCGTCGAAAAAGAGGATCCACTCGCGCCTCTCGGCTTCGTCGAATACCTGCGCGAGATTCTTTTCGGTCTCGCCGATAAACTTCGACACCACGAGCGACAAGTCGATGCGGTACACGTCGAGCCCGGTGGTCTTGCCCAGCAGCGACGCAGTCAGCGTTTTGCCGGTGCCGGGCGGCCCGTAAAAGAGGCTGCGATAACCGGGCTTGATATGGCGGTCGAGTTGCCACGTATCGAGCAAGGTCCTGCTGTGCTCGATCCATGCACGCAGTTCGTCGATCTCGTCGCGCACGCCTGAATGCAGCACGAGATCATCCCACTCTAGCGGCGTCGTCAGACGGCGGGCCGGAAACGTACTGCTGTAATCGGGGCGCTGTTCGACACCGAGCGTGATACGCGACAACGCGAGGGGATCGACGCGTAAGGGAGCGTCGAACCAGTTCACAGCGCTCTCGGTAGGCTCGAGATGGAGTATCCGGGCGCGGCGCAACGGGTGGTCGGGTTCGGCGAGCCGGGTCAGGCGAATGCGCCGCTCCAGCGCCGTCGTTGCGCCGACGACGAAGGCCGCGGTTTCGTAGGTCGGCCAAAAGCCAGCGTGCGTGCCACGCGCGGTGCCACCGAATTCGGAGAACGCGCGCTCGAGATTGGGGTTGCGGGCAAAAAGCGGGTCGAGCAGTTGCGGGCGCAAGCAAGGCGCGAGCGCCAGCGCCAGCGTTACGCGCTCGTCCAGTTCGGTTATGTGCTCGCGGACGATGCGCGCGTACCAGGTGGTTTCGTCGCGCAGATCGGGAGCGTCAATGCGTGCGATATCGTCCACCTCGCACGGTTGGCCAAAGTAAAGGCGGATTGCCGCATCCAGCAACTTGGCGAGCCAGTTCATCTCGGCGTCGAGGACCCTGGCGGCCGCACCGCTGCCCTGTGGGATCGTGCCAGTGCCGATGTTGCTCCCGTGGTTCCTGTTGCTCACACCGCTGGCGGCAAGCTCGGACATCTACGCCTCTTATCAATTTTTGCACAGCCGTTCATGAGCCAGGCTCCGCTCGCGAGATACGAGGCAGATCGCGGCGTTTAGTATAGTTCACACAAATCGCCCGTCCAGGAAATTTTGGCGCGGTCATTGTGTCGGCTATGCTGGCTGCTGGGCCGGACAGGACGGCTGGCTACTGCTGGATCGTTGCGTCCTAAGCTGACCGGCTACAAACTGCGCACTCGCCTTCTCCACCGCCAAGGGCTGCAACTGCTGGCGAATCGTGTCCCTGGCCTGATTGAAGCCCGGCACCACTGTCGGCCGCTTTGCGTCGAGCTTCGCGACTACGTACAACGTGCCGCTTCCCTGTATTACAGGGATCGCCGCGGGAGTGACCGCGTCTACTGGCAACTGCGCGACCGCCTGCGCGACGGGCAGCGGAAGACCCTGCGTCTTGCCCTCCTCCAGTGGAAGCTTAAAGCTGATCCACGACATCTCGCCACCGGCCGCCTTGCTCGGCGCCATCGGGATTGTGTTGTATTTCGATATGCAGGCAGCCAACGCTGCCATCGCTTCGGTCTGGAGAGCCGCCTTGCGCGATCCCGTACAATGAGCAGGTTCAAATCCTTCGATAGATCGCGCTTTGCGCCGGCCTACAGCGTCATGAATCACGACATTGAACATGCTCTCACCGCAGCGAAAAAGAACTTAACGGCCGGGCGATTAGACGATGCCGCAGGTCTGCTGAGCGGTATTCTGGCGAGCGCTCCCGATCACGGCGAAGCTCTTGAAGGTCTCGGTTACATCGCCGCCAGACAGGGTGATCACGCACGAGCGGCCGAGTACCTGATACGGGCATCAGCGAATATGTCCATGTCGGTGGAACAACTAAACTTCGCGGCGCAGGTGTGTCAGTCGGCGCAACGGCACGATGGTGCGATAGCGCTGTTCGAGCGCGGCCTGACCCAGTTTCCGAACCATGCCGCCTCGTTGCATGGTGTCGCAATGTCGTTGATTCAGCTCGGCGAATCGCAGCGTGCACTCGAGATGCTGGTGCATCTGTGCAAAATCCAGCCGCAATCAGCCGAAGCGCATTACAACCGGGGAGCGCTGCTCGGTACGATGGCGCGTTACGAGGACGAACTGGAGGCCTACCGGCAGGCGATCACGATCAACCCGCGTTTCGTGAACGCGTATGTCAATCTTGGGGTTGCGTTGCGAGATATGCGGCGCTTCGATGAGGCGTTGCTTCAGTTCAGGAAAGCACTTTCGCTCAATCCGAACGACGCCGGCGCCCGCACCAATCGAGCTCAGACGAATTTGCTGCTCGGCGAATTCGAACACGGCTGGCGCGAATACGAATGGCGTTGGCGCGATGGCTCCCAAAGCCACGGCTTTCCCCAGAGCGCCCAATGGACTGGCACTCAACCGACAGATGGCAAGACAATTTTCGTTCATCATGAGCAGGGGTTCGGCGACACGCTGCAATTCGTGCGTTTCGTGGATCGACTCAGTGCGGCTGGTGCTCGCGTCGTGTTGCGAGTTCAGGACGCGCTGCTGCCGCTCCTCCAGAATTATAGGGGTGCGGCCGAAGTCATCGGCGAGACATGGCAGGTACCACGTTTCGATTATCACATTCCGACCCTGAGCCTGCCGTTTGCGCTCAAGATTCGTGCAGCCGATCTGGCGGTGGCTGGTCCATACGTGCACGCGGACGGTGCGCTTGTCTCTCAATGGGATGATGTGTTCGCAGGCTCTACTCAACGGCCAGGCATAGGAATCGTGTGGTCGGGAAGCCGTACGCATCTGAATGATCGCAACCGGTCTATGTCGCTCGAGCAACTGAAGCCGCTGTTTGACGCCGACGCGAATTTCTTCGCGCTGCAACAGGATGTACGCGAAAGTGATCGCGCGTGCCTCGCGCAGCTGGATGAGCGCGGGCTGCTGCGCGATGTTTCCGCCCGGCTCACCACGTTCGCTGAAACTGCTGCGCTGATCGCTCGTCTCGACCTCGTCATCAGCGTCGACACAGCTGTGGCGCATCTGGCGGGGGCTCTCGGGAAGCCGGTATGGATTGCTTTGCCCTTCATGCCGGACTGGAGATGGCAACTCGACAGAAGTGATAGTCCATGGTACGCAGATGCGCGGTTGTTTCGACAAAAGATACAAGGCGATTGGGCTGGCGTAATCGCTGCGCTTCGCGTAGAGATCGACGCGTTGCGGGGCGCCCGAACGGCGACCGGCGTAAAGTGAGCGGCCCCATCCGTGTGCTCGCTGTAGGTTCGATCCACAAACTTGATCGCTTCTTCTCCTTCGTGCCGATTACCCGCTTTAAGCGAGTGAGGCGCGTCGGATCGGCGGGTGCAGACAACGGCGAAAAACTGGCCGTTGTGTCGAGTGTCCAATTTGAAGCCCTCTTACGGACATTCGTCACAGTGATTCGACAGGCGGTTGCGGGTCCAGTGGACTAAACCGCTCGCGCGGTATGCGCTCCGTTCAAAGTTATTGGTCGGTGAAGGGTAAAACCCTCCGGTTTCCTATGTTGGCTAATGAGGCGATCCGCCTCGTTACCCAGGAGGAACCGGGCCATGACATCCCCCACCCAAGTTATCAGTCCGTTGCGTCAGCGCATGATGGACGACATGCGCATGCGTCGACTCGCGCAAACCACGCAAGCCAACTATCTTCGTGTGGGACGAGAGTTCACTGTCTTCCTCGGGCGCTCGCCCGACACTGCCACCGTCGAGGACTTGCGGCGCTACCAGCTGTATCTGGTGGACCGCGGCGTATCGCCCGTTTCCCTGAACGCGGCGATCACCGGGTTGAAGTTCTTCTTCGGCACGACGCTCGCTAAAGAGGCATTGATGGCGAAGATGCGTCCGGTTTATCTTCCGCGTACCTTGCCCGTCATACTCAGCCGCGAAGAGGTTGGCCGGCTGATCGCGGCGGCGACCAACCTGAAGCATCAAACGGTGCTGGCGCTCGCCTACGGAACAGGATTACGCGCCAGCGAGGTAGCTGCCCTGAAGGTCGGTGACATCGATAGCGAGCGTATGACGCTGCGCGTTGAGCAGGGCAAAGGCCAGAAGGACAGATATGCCATGCTGTCGCCGATCCTGCTCGAGCGTTTGCGGGTCTGGTGGCGAGTCGCACGAGCCCAGGGCAAGATGCTCGACGGTGGCTGGCTGTTTCCCGGACTTAACCCGATCGAGCCGCTCAGCACCCGCCAGCTCAACCGGGCGGTCCATGCTGCGGCCGAAGCTGCGGGAATCGACAAGCGCGTGTCCATGCATACCTTGCGGCACAGCTTTGCCACGCATCGGCTGGAACAGAAGGTCGATATCCGGGTGATCCAGGTCATGCTTGGGCACAAGAAGCTTGAGACCACAGCGCTTTACGCCCAGGTTGCCACCGATATTCTGCGCGAGGTGGTCAGCCCTCTTGAGAGTCTGCGTACCGATTAACTCTCATTGTGGCGCATTGCGCGCTTGAGGTAGCAGACGTCTTTCGCTCTCTTGGTTCAGCGTGGCATCAATCCGCTAACCTGAACCTCGGGCAGTTAAAGGTCATGTCCGCGATCGAACAGTGCCGCAGCGCGGCGCTGGGAGGGCACGTGTTGCGCTGCGAAGGATGCGCGGCGATTGAAGTCGCCTACAACTCATGTCGCAACAGACATTGTCCAAGGTGCCAGGCTAGCGCTGCGCGCCGGTGGCTCGAGGCGCGTGAGGCTGATCTCCTGCCCGTCGAGTACTACCACGTGGTCTTCACACTGCCGGCGGCCATCAGCGCGATTGCGTATTACAACAAGGCCGCCATCTACGGGCTGCTGTTCGATATCGCGGCCGAAACGTTGCGCACCATCGCCGCTGATCCGAAGCATCTTGGAGCGCAGATCGGTGCCACCCTCGTCCTGCATACGTGGGGCTCGGCGCTCACACATCATCCCCATGTGCATGGCATCGTTCCCGGTGGCGGGTTGTCGCCGGACCGAAGCCGGTGGGTAGCGTGCAGGCCGGGCTTCTTCCTTCCAGTGCGCGTACTCTCGCGGCTGTTTCGCCGGCGCTTCCTCGAAGAACTTGAAGTGACCTATCACCGGGGGCAGTTGCGGTTCTTCGGCGAATACGCCGGGCTCAACGACGTCGCCGCCTTTGCCAGGTGGCTTGCGCCAATGCGCGCATCCGAGTGGGTGGTGTATGCCAAACGCCCGTTTGCGGGACCCAAAGCGGTGCTCGCCTATCTGTCGCGTTATACGCACCGGGTCGCGATCTCCAACCAGCGCCTGGTCGCGCTCGACGAACACGGCGTTACCTTCCGCTGGAAGGACTACCGCGTGGACGGACGCACACGCAACAAGACCATGACTCTCGAAACAGATGAGTTCACGCGTCGCTTCCTGTTGCACGTGCTACCTGGCGGTTTCCACCGCATCCGCCATTACGGTCTGCTCGCGAATCCATCGCGGCGCGCGAATCTCGCGAAGATACGCGAGTTGCTGGACGGAGCGCCTGCCAGTATCGGCCGCAGTGCCAACGACATCGCGACAGTCGCAGTGTGGCCAACCTTCGTTTGCCGGCACTGCGGTTCGCCGATGATCATCATCGACATACTCCAGCGCAGCAGACCTATCCGGGCACCCCCTGTTGAGCGAGCCCACGCATGAATGCCATCGCGTCAGGATGCACGCATCGACTGTCGGCTCTTCGCCAACGGGAGCCCATAGGAGACGCTTGCGCCTACGACTCCAGACAGGCAGTCTGGTGCTGGCCGGGGCGGCATGATAGCAACGGCCAGCAGCGTCGCTGCTGCGATCGCGGTTGCCCAGGCGCACATTTACCCGCGTTTATATCCAACAGGCTCCCAACGGGCTTGAACAAATCGCCATAGCGGTGAAAGGTTCAGACCATGTCGGAGCACTCCGCGGTTTCCTCCCTTGGGGCTTGTAGGACGCCTGCCCGCTGGCGTCTGGGCGAGTTGACGTGCCGACGGATCAGGGCAGGCGTCCTACAACCCGATATGACTTTCCGTGTCA
>NZ_JAMFSB010000377.1 GCF_026225065.1 Paraburkholderia sp.
GATCAGCCGGCGAGGTCCGACGGCAGCTTGCCACCGTTTGCCGCCAGCGCGTGCATGACCTGCGTGTGCAGCCAGACGGTCATCGTAGCGGAGTCGTTCGTGTCGCCGCGGTACTTGAGTTCCTGTGCGAGCTGCTTGCGATGCTCGAGGCTGCTGTCCACGCCGAGCGCCTTGAGCGTATCGACGATCGAGGTGCGCCAGTTTAGCGTTTGGCCGCTTTCGCTCACGAACTGATCCATCACCGCTGCGACATCCACGTCCGCCAGCGGAGGAGGTGCTGCTGCCGCCGCGGGCGCGGCCGCTTGCGCCGCAGCCGGATCCGGTGTCGCTTCCACTGCGGGCGCTGGCTGATCCGGCTTGGCCTTGCCAAACAGTTTGTTCACAATATCGCCAAAAATACTCATCTTTAATTCTCCTGAACAAATGGTGACGGGTGGAAACCCTGTCCATGCCCAACATGGATCACTACACATGTTAGGCGTTCGCTTCGCCGAACTTGTAATAGTTTGTGGTGAAAGCCATGCGCCGCGAGACTATCCTGCGCGCCCGCTGCGGGTTGCCGCTTCATCCCACCGCATTGAGCTTGCGCCACAGAGTTGTCTTGCTGATGCCTAGCGCATCGCACACCTGATCGCGGTCGCCGTTGAACGCATCGAGCGCGGCCCGAATCTCATCCGCTTCCACACGGCGGCTGCGTTGACGCAAAGTCAGCGCGGTCTCATTCGTGCCCTCATCTTGCCGCTCGAACAACTCCGGCGCGATCGATTGCAATACCTCGTCTGTCAATACCGCGTCATCCGAATCCGCCAGTTCGACGGTGATCCGCTCGATCACGTTCTGCAGTTCCCTCACATTACCCGGCCAAGCGTGACGACTTAGTGACTCGGCGATCGAAGCAAGCACACCCGATGCATCACGCGTCGTGCGAACACGCGTGGCCAGACGTGGTTCGCGACGCGCTGCCTGACACAGCAACTCGGCCGCGAGCGGCATGATGTCGGAGAGACGTTCGCGCAGTGGAGGCAACGCGATATTGAGAATGTTTAGCCGGTAGTAGAGATCCGTGCGGAATTCGCCCGCCGCCACTGCAGCGGTCAATGCGCGATGGGTCGCGGCGACGATTCGCACGTCGATGCGTGTCGGCTCGGTTGAGCCGAGCCGCACCACTTCGCGTTCCTGCAACACGCGCAGCAAACGGCTTTGCAGCGGCAGCGGCATTTCACCGATTTCGTCGAGGAACAACGTGCCACGGTGCGCCGCTTCGATCAGGCCAGCCTTACCGCCGCGCCGTGCGCCCGTAAACGCACCCTCTTCGTAACCGAACAGTTCGCTCTCGAGCAAGGCCTCCGGAAACGCGCCGCAATTGAGCGCGACAAATGGAAAATCGCGTCGCGCGCTGAGATGATGCAGGCTCTGCGCGACCATCTCCTTGCCCGTGCCGCTCTCGCCGCGAATCAGCACCGTGGCATCCGACTTCGCATAGCGCTGCACAAGCTGCCGGACCCGTTCGATCGCCGGACAAGCCCCTACCAGATCGTCGAGTTGGTAGCGCGCGACAAACTGCTGCGCGCGTTGCCGCGAACGCAACGTGCGGTCGAGCCGCTCCACCGAGCGCGACTCCTGAAACGTCAGCACGGTACCTGTCGTCACGCCATTGTCGACCAGCGGTCCACGATGCACGACGTAACTGACGCCGCGCATTGTTTCCAGCGACTCGCCCTCCGCATCGGGCACTGCGTCGAAGAGGTCCGGTGCAAGTTCAAGCAGCGCGCGGCCTACCGCTGCGGCCGGTTCGACGCCGAGCACCAGCGCGAGACGCTGGTTGATTGCTTCCACACGGCCTTGCGCATCGAGGGCGACGACACCGTCGCGCAGGTGCTGCAACACGTTGTCCAGACGATGCCGCCGCACCGCTTCGCCCCAGGTGGCCTGGGCGACTTCGAGCGCGGTATCGAAGGCCGCCCGCACCGCGGCGCGCGAGTAAAGAAATATGGACTCCATACCAGCCCGCGCGGCGAGATCCGTCACGAGCCCCGGTCCCACGATGGTCCCGACGCCGCGATCACGCAGATCGAGCACACAGGCTTCCGCGTCCTGCGCCGACTGGTACGACGCAAACACCACGTCGATGCCGTAGGCCGCCACGAAGCGGCGTACCTCGGCCGGCGTCTCGCCGTGGGTCACGAGCGCGACTGACGATGCATCGCGGCGAGCACGTGCCAACGCGTGCATCACGTCGAAACCGGTTGGGGTGATCAGCACGACGGGCACGTCTATTCGGGCCTTCAGATAGGTACCGTTCGACCCCGCTGC
Source organism: Paraburkholderia sp. (assembly GCF_026225065.1). GTDB lineage: Bacteria > Pseudomonadota > Gammaproteobacteria > Burkholderiales > Burkholderiaceae > Paraburkholderia. Next base: position 2,314 of record NZ_JAMFSB010000377.1, read on the forward strand.
GACCACGACGTCCGGGCGATCCTTGCCTGCGGAAGCAATCTCATTGACCGCTTCCTCGTAGCCGCGGGTCACCACCCGCAGATCCGCTCGGGTGTCGTATTCGTCGGCGATATCGCGGAACAGGCCGCGCAGCTTGCTGATGCCGATGGCCCATACGCGGGCCCGGGAGCCGGGTTCAGAAGGTCGGTTCATGGCGGGTTGCCTGCCGTGGCGCTCGAAACTGGAGAAACGCTATTATGACTTCATGATTTCACTTATGAAATATGAATTGCACTTGTGAAACAAAAGCCCGTCAACCCCATCCGTCAAATCCGCAACGAATCAACAACTTAACCGCCCTCGCCCACGCTGGCCCGGTCCTTGCAAAAACACCCTGACCATTACCTGGAGATACGCGTGAGTTCAGCAAAACAACCTGTCAGTGCCGGCGCGAAATTCCGTGCGGCGGTCGCAGAAGGACAACCGCTGCAGGTCGTCGGCGCCATCACCGCCTACGCGGCGAAAATGGCCGAGGCGGTCGGTTTCAAAGCGGTGTATTTGTCGGGCGGCGGCGTCGCGGCCAATTCGCTCGGCATCCCCGATCTCGGTATTAGCACCATGGACGATGTGTTGATCGATGCCCGCCGCATCACCGATGCTACCGGCCTTCCGCTGCTCGTCGATATCGACACCGGCTGGGGCGGCGCCTTCAACATTGCGCGCACAGTGCGTTCCTTCATCAAGGCCGGCGTGGCCGCGGTCCACCTCGAAGATCAGGTCGGACAGAAGCGATGTGGACACCGTCCGGGCAAGGAAGTGGTCGCGAAAGAAGAAATGGTCGACCGCGTGAAGGCGGCCGTCGATGCCCGCACCGACGACCAGTTCGTCATCATGGCGCGCACGGATGCGGGCGCGGCCGAGGGCATCGATTCAGCGATCGAGCGCGCGGTTGCCTACGTCGAAGCTGGCGCCGATATGATTTTCCCGGAAGCGATGCAGACGCTCGACGACTACCGCCGCTTCAGGGCCGCAGTCAAGGTGCCGATCCTCGCGAACCTGACCGAATTCGGCTCGACACCGTTTTTTACCACCGACGAACTGCGCGAAGCGAACGTCGATATCGCGCTGTACTGTTGCGGCGCGTATCGTGCGATGAACGCCGCCGCGCTCAATTTCTATGAGACGGTGAAGCGCGACGGTACACAAAAGGCTGCGGTTGGAACGATGCAGACGCGCGCCGATCTGTATAAGTATCTCGGCTATCACGCGTACGAGGAGAAGCTCGACGCGCTGTTCGCCGCACACAAGTAAACCGAATCCAGGAGTAAGAGGACGACACCATGAGCGAAGCAGATAACAGCACACCGGCCGCTGGCGCATTCAAACCGAAGAAATCCGTGGCACTATCAGGCGTGACGGCGGGTAATACTGCGCTGTGTACGGTCGGCAAGACCGGCAATGACCTGCATTACCGCGGCTATGACATTCTCGACATCGCCAGCACCTGCGAATTCGAGGAAATCGCCTACCTGC
>NZ_JAMFSB010000378.1 GCF_026225065.1 Paraburkholderia sp.
CGTATGTGGGCGACGTGGTGGGCGTGTTGTTTGTCGCGCCGGCCAGCCCGGAAAAATTTACCTTCGCAGGACACTTCGAGGCGCGCCGGCTTGGCGTGCCGTCGATTCTGATCGGCAGCGAGAGCGACCCGTGGATGCCGATTGCCGGCTCCCGCGAGTTGGCGCAGCGGTTTGGCAGTGCGTTTGTGAATCTTGGCGATGCTGGGCATATCAACACGGCGGCAGGGTTTGGACCGTGGCCGCGGGCGAAGTACTTCGTCGATACGCTGGTGCATTGCGCAGCGCCGCTGAGGTTTCGCGAGGAGCCGGTGGAGGTAGTGGGGCACGCGTTGGTTTGAAGCTACGCAGTACGCAAGATGCAAAATGGCCGCGTCGATGAGGCGGCCATTTTTTCTTCGGCGCTAAAGCGTCAGTGTGATCCTGGCAGGCGGCATGGTCGCGCTTTTAACGCGCGCTTGGTCTGCCGCTCGGCTCCCTGTTTAGTTCGCGGCTCAATTCGCGGCCGAATGCCCATCGCAACCATGTTCGCAACCGCTCTTGTCGAGCGGCATCTGTTGCGCCGCTTCCGCACGAATACCCAGACGCTCAAGCAGCTTGCGATCCGCTTCAGCCTGCGGATTGCTGGTGGTCAACAACTGATCGCCGTAAAAAATCGAATTCGCGCCAGCGAGGAAGCACATCGCCTGCAACGCCTCATTCATCTGCTCGCGACCAGCCGACAGACGCACCATCGCACGTGGCATCGTGATACGCGCAACGGCGATCGTGCGCACGAATTCGAACGGATCGAGCGCCTCGGTGCCCGAGAGCGGCGTGCCTTCGACCTGCACCAGGTTGTTGATCGGCACCGATTCCGGATACGGGTCCATGTTGGCGAGCTGCGTGATCAGGCCCGCACGTTCGCGGCGCGATTCGCCGAGACCCACAATGCCGCCGCAGCACACGTTGATGCCAGCATCGCGCACGCGTTCCAGCGTGTCGAGACGGTCCTGGTAGGTACGTGTCGAGATGATCTGGCCGTAGAACTCCGGCGACGTATCGAGGTTGTGGTTGTAGTAATCGAGGCCCGCATCGCGCAGCCCTTGCGCCTGGTGCGTCTCCAGCATGCCGAGCGTCACGCAGGTTTCGAGGCCCATCGCTTTCACGCCGCGAATCATGTCCTTGATCGGCTCGAGGTGGCGGTCCTTCGGATTGCGCCATGCCGCGCCCATGCAGAAGCGCGTCGCGCCGTTGTCCTTGGCAACGCGAGCGGCGGCGAGCACCTCGTCGACCGGCATCAGCTTGTCGGCCTTGAGGCCCGTGTCGTGATGTACCGACTGCGGGCAATACGCGCAGTCCTCTTCGCAACCACCGGTCTTGATGGACAGCAGCGTCGACAATTGCACGGTGTTCGCATCGAAATGCTCGCGATGCACCTGCTGCGCACGGAACATCAGATCGTTGAACGGCAATTCGTACAAGGCAATGATGTCGGCTACGCGATAGCGTGCTGCGGGCGTCGCAGCAGTAGCGGCGTTGGCAACGGTCGAGTCCGTTTGCGGGCGGTCGAGGTGAAGCTGGGTCATATCGTCAATCCTCATGGATGGAGATGAAGTGGGTTCAGAGCCGCGCGGTGCGCAGCGTCTGCAATAGCTTGGGTGTGTTGATGGCGTCAGCTGCCGCATCAGCCGAGATCGGCTGCAGATGCGGGACGATGCCAAGTAAAGGTGCGTCGTATTGTCGGTCGAGCCGGCTGCGGATTGCGGCGATGTTCTCGTCCGCGAAGCCCATGTCCGGGTCGACACGGTTCGCGACCCAGCCCGCCAGTTGCAAGCCGCGCGCGGCGATAGCTTCAGCGGTGAGCAGCGCATGGCTGATACAGCCGAGCCGCATGCCAACCACGAGCACCACCGGCAGGTTCAGCGCGCAGGCGAGATCGGCCGTGTCCTGCGTATCGGTAAGCGGGACGCGAAATCCACCGACGCCTTCGACCACTACCACGTCCGCAAGCCGTAACGCCTGTGCGTGACAGTCGACGATGCGGCCGATATCGAGCGTGACGTTTTCCTGCGCGGCGACGATGTGCGGCGCGGCCGGCGTTTTCAGAAGATACGGCGTGCGAAGCGCGGCAGGCAGTAGCACGCTTGATGCAGCGTCGAGCTGGTCCGCGTCTTCGTTATGCCACACGCCGTCCACCTCGAAGGCGCCGGCGGCGATCGGCTTCATCGCGGCGGCGCGCAAGCCCTCGCGCGCGAAGCCGCGCAGCAGTGCTGTCGAGACCAATGTCTTGCCGATTTCCGTATCGGTGCCGGTGACGAACACGGAGAGAGGCACACTCATGCGACACCTCTGCCAAGCTGCTGCAAGCCCGCTTCGAGACGATCGAGATCCGCCTGCGAGTGAGCCGCAGACAGCGAGACACGCAGTCGCGACGTACCCGCCGGCACGGTGGGCGGGCGGATCGCAGGCACCCAAAGACCGTCGCGCTCGAGCGTGGCGGCAATCGCGAGCGTTGCATCGTTCGCGCCGATGATGAGAGGTTGAACGGCAGTGTGTGAATCGACCGGCAACCACGGCGTGGCCTTGAGCATGGCGCGGGTGCGCTCGATCAGTTTCTGCAGATGCGCGCGTCGAGTATCGCCTTCATCGCCGCTGATGATGCGCAGGCTCGCCGACACAGCATGCGCCGCCGCCGGCACCGAAGCGGTGGTGAAAATATACGGACGAGCGCGCTGCACGAGCCATTCGATCACGGTTTCATGGGCGACGACGAAGGCACCCGACACTCCGGCCGCCTTGCCGAGTGTGCCAATGGAAATCAGATTGGGCGAACGCAGCGCTTCATCGGCGATGGCACCGCGTCCTTGCGGACCGAGCACGCCGAAGCCATGCGCATCGTCGAGGACGAGCCACGCGCCGTGCTGCTCCGCGAGTTCGAGCAGACGCGCGAGAGGGGCGATGTCGCCGTCCATGCTGAACACCGTATCGGAGACGATCAGCTTTGCGGCCGCGTCCGACGCTTCAAGCATGGCGCTCAACGCTTCTGTGTCGGCGTGCGGATAGACCTGCACTTCGGCCCGCGAGAGCCGCGCGCCGTCGATCAGCGAGGCGTGATTGAGCGCATCGGAAAAGAGCATGGTGCCGCGTCCCGCGAGCGCGGTGAGCGTGGCGAGGTTCGCCATATAGCCGGTGCTGAAGTACAGCGCACGGGGCGCATCGACGAAGCCGCCGACGAAACCCGCCAGATCGTCCTCGAGCTTGGCATGCGCGCGCGAATGGCCGCCGAGCAGATGCGAGCCGCCGCTACCCGAACCATAGCGCTGCGCGCCTTCGGCGATCGCGGCCACGAGCAAAGGATGCGCAGCGAGACCGAGATAGTCGTTGCTGGCGAAGCCGATCATCTCGCGGCCATCGACCGTCATGTGTGCGGCGCACGGTGTATCGGCGATACGGCGCCGGCGCCTCAGCCCCTGCGCATCGAGATCCTGCAGACCTTGTTGAAGCATGTCGAGCAACGGCATCATGCGGCCTCCGCGAGCGTGGCTTCGAAGGTTTCAAGCGTGCGGGTGGCGAGCAATGCGAGCTCGTCGTCGCTGAGGATGTACGGGGGCATCAGATACACGGTGGTCGAAATCGGCCGCAACAGCAGTTCGCGCTGCAAGGCGTTCTGGAAGAAACGGCGTGAGAATGTTTTAGCTTGTTGTGCATCGGCGATCACGGCATCGAACGCGAAGATCGTGCCGCACTGACGCAGATTGCGTACTTGCGGATGCCCGGCAAGCGGCGCGAGCGCCGCACGCAGCGTGGCGGATTTCTTTGCGTTGACCGCGAGCACGTCGTCGCTGGCGAACAGATCGAGCGTGGCGAGCGCGGCGCGGCAGGCGAGAGGGTTACCCGTGTACGAATGCGAATGCAGGAAGCCGCGGGCGGTATCGTCGTCGTAGAAGGCCTGAAAGATTTCGTCGCGCGACAGCACGATGGACAGCGGCAGATAGCCGCCGCTGATACCTTTCGACAGACAGATGAAGTCCGGCCAGATGCCGGCTTGCTCACAGGCGAAGAAGGTACCGGTACGACCGCAACCTACGGCGATTTCATCGGCGATCAGATGCACGCCATATTGATCGCAGAGCGCGCGTAGACCGGCGATGTACGACGGATCGTGCATGGCCATGCCGGCGGCACACTGCACGAGCGGCTCGACGATCAGCGCGGCGATCTTCGTGCTACGTGACTCGAATAGGGCGCGCACGCTATCGAGCGCACGGCGCGCGACATCGGCCGCGCTTTCTCCCGGTTGCGCTTGCCGCGCGTCAGGCGAGGCGACGACATGAGCATGGCGGATCAGCGGATCGTAGGCATCTTTGAACAGGGCGACGTCGGTGACGGCGAGGGCACCGATGGTCTCGCCGTGATAACTGTTGGCAATGCAGACGAATTCCTGCTTGTCGGCGAAACCGCGATTGCGCCAGGAGTGGAAGCTCATCTTCAGGGCGATTTCGACGGCGGAGGCGCCATCGGAGGCGAAGAAGGCGTGCCCGAGGCTATTCTGCGTGAGGGCGGCGAGGCGCTCGGCGAGTTCGATGGCGGGCTCGTGCGTGCAGCCGGCGAGCATGGCGTGTTCGAGCGTATCGAGCTGGTCTTTGAGCGCCGCGTTGATACGCGGATTGGAGTGACCGAACAGGTTGACCCACCAGGAGCTGATGGCATCGAGATAGCGAAGGCCGTCGCGGTCATAGAGCCAGGGGCCGGCGCCGCGGGCGATGGGGATGAGCGGCACGCGCTCGTGGTGTTTCATCTGGGTACAGGGATGCCAGACTGCGCGGAGGCTGCGGGTGACCCAGTCGGTGGCGTTGTCGGCGCCTTCGGTGCCTTTGATGCCTTCGGTTGCTCGTGTGTTCAAAACTGCTCCAGTACTGTGCGGCGAGGGTTCTCTTTCTCGCTACGCGGTGTGGCTTTTTGCGCTGCGCGCGGCGGGTTTTGGGGGCCGGACGCTTGTTGTTTGGTGCGGTTCGTTCGTTGCCTTGCGGCGGTCGGGGGTGAGATTAGCGCGTTCTTTATGTTCATGCACTACCCGTCCGGCGGGGGTTTTTTGATGCTGCGCGTGCTGTTCGGGGACGTTGTTGGCAGGTTTTATCTGATATTCACAGATGAGGGGTTTTGGGCGTAGATGGCGGCGGCAAAGTCATGGGGGTGGGTGGAAAAAATGTGGTCCGGCGAGGTGGGTTTTTGCCTGCGGCGGGCTTTTTGGGGGGTAGAGGTGTGGGTTTGCCTGCGGCGCCTTGGTTTGGTTGCTGTTCTTCCTGTGGGGTTGGCCTTTCCTTGCTTTCTTGGTGGTTTGCTGGCGTTGCCCCTGTGCGGGGCAGCACCTACTTTTCTTTGCCGCCGCAAAGAAAAGTAGGCAAAAGAAAGCGGGCTCACACCGCCAGCTTGTAGGTGTCCCCCACCAGGTTTGAAAGCGGAGAGGTCCGAGACGAGACCGTCCCTTGCACCACCCACGTTCGTGACAAAGGACTCATCCATCCCGACTCCGCACTACGTGCGTCGCCGGTAGGGTTCACCAAGGGGGCGCCACTTGCGTTGATGATTTTTATTAGTTTGTTATGCGAAGTATTGTGGGGAAAATATTTTAGCGGCAAGTACTCAAGCGAGGTATTCGAGCATGTTTGACGGCGAGACGTTCACGCCACGGTTTGCAGAAGGAGTTATGCCCGACGGCGGGGCGCGTAGCGCAACGCTGGAACGGATGAGCCCTTTGTCACTAACGCAAGTGGTGCGAGGCGCGGTCCCGTGCGCGGACCGTTTCCGTTTCACTGCAGAGATGGACACCTACGAGCTAGCGGTGTGAAGCCCGCTTTCTTTGCTTACTTTCTTTGCGGCGGCAAAGAAAGTAAGTGCCGCCCCGCACAGGGGCAACGCCAGCAAACCATTAAGAAAACAAGGAAAGGCCAACGCCGTGAGAACACCAACCAACCGCCAGAGGCAAAACCCCCGCTTACTCCCGACTAGCCAAAGCCCTCTTATCCTCCCCCTTAACCCCGCCGGAGGCAGACCCCTGAGCACTAGCCGTCTGCGAAGACGAGTCACTCCAGACAACAGAATCATTCACAGCATAAAGCCGACAAGGCACCGAACTCTGCTTCTGGCAGTTAGCCACAGCAACAGACATCGGATCATCCCCACCTTCAGCCCAAGACCACGCACCCGAATCAGAAACAGCAAAAGCCCGGCTAGGATACTGATGCAAGAAATTCCGATACCCATTGCGCCCAGCTTCATCAACAAACGGCACAGCGGTCACCGCATCCACAGCAGCATACCCGCTAGCCTTAGGCGGCTCCGGATCCGCTACCCGATACTGCACCCCAGTCGGCATCCCCACCCGCGCCAGGAAGGCCTCCACAGCAGGCCACCAGACCCGCACACCATCGCGGTCACCAACCAGCCGGTGCGCGTCGTTCTTGTAAGCGCCAAAATCCACCATCTTCGCTTCCGCGCCATGCGCCGAGTACGCGGCGTACATGCTCGCAACCAGCGGCGATGACCAGATCGAATCGTTATCGCCATACAGCCATAGCGAAGGCACGTGCGTCTTCTCACCGTACGCGCTAAATGCATGGGTCAGATTGTCCTGCCAGCCGGTGCACGCGTCCTGCCGCAAGCCGCCCGAGAAATTGATCAACGCCCGCACGCCCGGTGCAGCCTGGACGCCGTAAGCAATCGTCGCGAGGCCGCCGTGTGACGTGCCCGCTACCACGATGTGCTGCGCGTCGACATACGGCTGCTTTGACATGTACCCGATCGTCGCGGCTACATCGCCTGCCTGGCCCAAACCGTTACGCTCGACGTCGCAGCCATCCTGCTCATACGTGCCACCCGATTGTCCGAAGCCCTGCCGGTTCGGCGCCACCACCACATAGCCGCGGCGCACGAACTCGCGGGCGAGCGGCAGCGGGTCGCTACGCGATTGCTGGCGCGGGTCGCCCGGCATCTTGCCGTGATTGAAGACGATCATCGGGAAGGGGCCTGCGCCGTCCGGCTTGTAGATCGTCGTTTCAAGCGTGATCGTGCCGGCGGCGTCCACCGGCACGCGAATGATCTGCTGATTCAGGCTGACGGGGGGAAGGTAGGTATCGTCGTCGAGTGCGATGCGCGGGACTTCGGCGCGCGTGAGCGGCCCGGCAGCTTGCGAATCGGCCAGCGGATCGGCGTGTGCAAACGACACGGCGCATCCCGCCCATGTACACACCATTGCACCGACCGTCAGAAACTTTCTGCAACCCATTCGCAGTACCTGCCTTGAAGTACGTCCTTAAAACCCACATCGCCTGCGATTTTTTCGTTTCGCTGTCGTTTGCCTTTCGGCAAGATTTTCGGCAACAAAAAGACTCTCGCGTGTGTAGCGCGCCTGACGCACGCACGCGGTTCGAGATCGCACGGGATAACCCACCAACCTGGCCGACGCGACCCCACGCGTCGATGATGAGCAACACACGACGTCACGTGAAACAACACTCGACGCACGGAGAATCAAGGCGCCAGCGCAGTTTCTGGACATCTGTGCGGGGACGGTTTGGACCGCGCCCTCACACCATGTCGCTGCAAAACCTTCAGAGCGATCCTGGCACGACAAATTGTGTTTGTGCAATTCAGGAGAACCCGCGAGAAAAAATTCGTAATGCTCAACGCGTCGCGGGCGTGCCAAATCCCAACGCGCACGGAGCCGTTGGGACGGGCGGGAGAAATGACCGATGTGGTGGGCTTCCAACAAATTCGCGCGGCCGTTTTGAGGGGCATATGTGACAGCGCGATTGATCGCTCATGGGTTGCCCACGAGCGGTCCAGCCGTTGCACGGAAGTATTACAGACGCTTACTGCATGGCATCGAATTTAGCCCTGCTAGGTATCGCTGAGGTCACCGTCGACATAGCGCCAGCGGCCATCGTCGCCGCGTAAGAAACGGCTCAGTTCGTGCAAACGGTGAGCCCGTCCGCCGACCTTATAACGTGCGATGAATTCGACTTCGGCGTGGCTGTCGTCTTGCGAGGCGAAGCGTTTGATCTGCAGACCTAGCCAGCGTGGCGCGTCAGGCGCGTCCGGGTCGGCGTCGAGGTCGGCGGGGCAGGTGTGCGGCGCCCAGGTGGCGCGCAGATAGTCGCTAGCGCCGAGCACGTATGCGCTGTAGCGCGAGCGCATCAGTTCGAGCGCGTTGGGGGCGGCCTCGCCATCATCGATGAACCGGCCACAGCAAAGCGCGAAGCGCGGCGGCCGGGCGCCACTGCGCTGATCGGGCGCAGCGCCGCCGCAGGGGCAATCGGTGGGTCGTTGCGTAGTCAAGGATCTCACCAGTCGAGCGGCGTACCGTCGTATTGGAAGAAGCGGCCATTGAACGATTCGTGCGCCGCGGCAGCCTGGGCCAGGACCTGACGCATGCCGCTCACGCTGCGCTCGGGATCGATCGCCGCCTGCGCGCCGCCCATATCGGTGCGTACCCAGCCTGGATGCAACGCGACGCATGCGGCGCGCCGCGTCTGCAATGAGGCGATCTTCAGCGCGTCGTTGAGCGCCGCCTTGCTCACGCGATACAGCCAGCCCGTAGTGCCGCTCGCCTCGGTGATGCTGCCCATCTTGCTCGACAGCACCGCAAGCACGCCGTTGGTGTTCTCGACAAGCGGCAGCAGGATCGGGATCAGTTGCATGGGGCCGCGCACATTGGTCACCATCACCTCGTCGAAGTCCTCGGCGGTGACGGCCTCCACGCCGTCGGTGCGCGGACCGTAGACGCCCGATACCAGCAGCGCCGCATCGAGCCGCTCGCCTTCGAGCTTCTGGCCAAGCGCAGCGATCTCGTTGGGCACGGTAATGTCGAGCGAAAACGTCTCCGCGCCGAGCGCTTCAAGTGTCTTGAGCGACGCCTCGTCGCGTGCGGTGGCAAGCACGCGCCAACCGGCCTTTTTGTACTGGTGCGCGAATTCGCGGCCAATGCCGCGCGACGCACCGACGATCAATACTGTTTTCATACGATTACCTCAAGGTCCAAAGCGGGTACAAAGCCGGCCCAAAGCGGGCTCAGGGCGGGTCCTATGCTGGGCTGGCTGCATGCGCCGTGCCCGCCTTGGGCCACAAGAAAGGCACAGCACACCCGCAACGCTTTACACCAGTTCAATTCCCATCGCGGTTGCTTCGCCCCCGCCAATGCACAGCGTCGCGACGCCGCGCTTCAGGCCACGGTGCTTCAACGCGCCGATCAAGGTGACCAGAATCCGCGCACCTGACGCGCCGATCGGATGACCCAGCGCGCACGCGCCACCATTCACATTGACCTTCTCGTGCGGCAGACGGTGTTCCTTCATCGCGGCCATCGTCACCACGGCGAACGCTTCGTTGACCTCGTACAGGTCCACTTCGTTCGCACTCCAACCGTTCTTCTCGAACAGCTTGCGGATCGCACCGACCGGCGCGGTGGTGAACTTCGCAGGTGCCTGGGCGAAGGTCGAATGGCCGACTACGCGTGCGAGCGGCGTGACGCCCAGCCGCTTCGCCGTCGATTCGCGCATCATCACCAACGCCGCAGCGCCATCCGAGATCGACGACGAGTTCGCGGCCGTCACCGTTCCGGTCTTGCTGAACGCGGGCTTGAGCGTGGCGATTTTTTCGAGGTTCGCCTTGAACGGCTGCTCGTCGCGTTCGATCGTCACGTCGCCCTTGCGGCTCTCCACCTTCACGGGGGCGATTTCCCACGCAAACGAGCCGTCTTCATTGGCCCGCTTGGCGCGCTTGAGCGACTCAATGGCGAAGGCATCTTGCGCCTCACGCGTGAAGTCGAACGACGCCGCGCATTCCTCGGCGAAGGTGCCCATCAGGCGGCCTTTTTCGTACGCGTCCTCGAGGCCGTCGTAGAACATGTGGTCGATCACCTGACCGTGGCCCATGCGCATGCCGCCACGCGCCTTCGGCAGCAGGTACGGCGCATTGGTCATACTTTCCATCCCGCCGGCGACGATTACATCTACAGAGCCCGCGGCCAGCATGTCGTGCGCGAACATGGCCGCACGCATGCCGGAGCCGCACATCTTGTTCACCGTCGTGCTGCCGGTGGAGAGCGGCAAGCCCGAGCCCAGAGCCGCTTGGCGAGCCGGCGCCTGGCCGAGGCCGGCGGGCAGCACGCAGCCCATCACCACTTCATCGATCTGCGCCGGCTCGAGACCTGCGCGCTTGACGGCCGCTTCGATCGCGATCGCGCCAAGTTGCGGCGCGGTCAGCGTCGCGAAGTCGCCTTGAAACGCCGCCATCGGCGTGCGGGCGACGGAAACGATCACAATCGGATCGGCCTGGTTGTCACGCTTTGCCTCACTCATGTTTTAGCTCCTTGATCACACCTTCGACGATGGCCGGCACATCGCCGAGCCTGGCCGCGTCGGAAGCGACCACGTCGTTGTCTGCCCGATGCGCGCCGCTCGCCGATACGGCCGCGACGCACTTCGAATACGTTTCATCGAGCTCACCGGGCGTGCCGATCATCATGCCCAGATTGCGCACCTTGCCGTCGTGCACGCCATAGGCCCAGCCATGCACGGTGAGTTCCTGGCCACGCGCCCACGCGTCGTTGACGATGGTCGTGCGGCATACATTGACGACCTGCTCGATCGTGTTCAGTTCCACGAGACGCCGGTGACGCGCTTCACCCATCGGCCACTCTTCGAGCAGCGCCGCGTGCTTGGTGCGCACATCCTGCACGTGATGCAGCCAGTTATCGGCGAGACCGATACGCCGGCCGTGCAGCGCGGCGGCCACGCCCGAGCAGCCGTAGTGGCCCACTACCATGATGTGCTTGACCTTCAGCAGGTCGACGGCGAACTGGATTACGGAGAGGCAGTTCAGATCGGTGTGCACGACGACGTTCGCGATGTTTCTATGCACGAACACTTCGCCCGGCGGCAGGCCGATGATCTGGTTGGCCGGCACGCGCGAATCCGAGCAGCCGATCCACAGGTATTCGGGCGTCTGCTGGTGGGCAAGGCGCGAGAAATACTCGGGGTCCTCGGCGAGTTTGCGGGCTACCCACTTGTCGTTGTTATCGAACAGGTGGGCGAGCGGGTTGGGCAGAGAAGAAGCGTTTGTGTTCATGGTGAGTCGAGTCGGTTGCTGGACCGATGGACCGGTCGGTGTCGTTGCAGGAGGGGCGGCCGTAGAACGGGGTCCATGTTCGTTCACGCCGCGCGTGCAGCAGGTTCGCGCGTTGCCGTTGGTTCGTTTGCGTGGTTTGCGTCGCTTGCATGGCTGGCTTTCTGCACATCGGTTCCGGGAGCGAAACGCTCCGGATAGTGGATGCAGAAGCGCACGCTGCTGTCGTAGGGAAAGAAGTCGGGCAGTTCGCCTTTCAGTAAGTGGTCCTTATGCCGTTGCCACAGCGCGGGATCGAAGAAGTCTGCGTGATGCTGCATGAAAGCACGGCGCACACGCGGGTCGCCGAGCAGGAAGGTACCGTAAGTTTCGGGGAAGATGTCATGCGGACCAACTGCGTACCACGGCTCGCCGGACATCTCGTCTTCCTCGTTGCGCGGCGGTGGTACCGCGCGCACATTGCAATCGGTCAGGTATTCGATCTCGTCGTAGTCGTAGAACACGACGCGGCCATGACGTGTTACGCCGAAGTTCTTGTACAGCATGTCGCCGGGGAAGATGTTCGCCTGCATCAGTTCCTTCACTGCGTCGCCGTATTTGCGGATGCCGTGATCGACGTCCGCGTCGCTGCCGTTTTGTAGGTAAAGGTTCAACGGCACCATGCGGCGCTCGATGTACAGATGGCGGATTACGAGGTTGTCGCCCTCGTATTCGAGCATCGACGGCACTTCCTTTTCGAGTTCGCGCAAGAGCGCTTCGTCGAGGCGCGAGACAGGCAACGCCACGCTCGAATATTCCAGCGTGTCGGCCATGCGCCCGAGACGGTCGTGCCGTTTGACGATCTGGTATTTGCCCTGGATCTGTTCGCGCGTGGTTTCCTTCGGCGGCGGGAAGTTGTCCTTGATCAGCTTGAACACATAGGGAAACGACGGCAGCGTGAACACCAGCATCACCATCCCTTTGATGCCGGGCGCGATGATGAACTGGTCGCTCGAATGCGAAAGGTGATGTAGCAGATCGCGATAGAACAGATTCTTGCCCTGCTTCTGCAAGCCGAGCGACGTATAGATTTCCGCCTTCGGCTTGCCCGGCATGATAGTGCCGAGAAACTCCACATACGCGGATGGCACTTCCATATCCACCAGAAAATACGAGTGCGAGAAGCTGAAGATGATCAGCAACTGGTCGCGCTTGAGCAGTACGGTGTCGAGCGCGAGCAGACCGGGCTTTACGTGACGCAGCGGTACCGCGAACGGCAGCAGCGCGTCACCGTTGATGATGCGGCCCACGATATACGCTGACTTGTTGCGATAGAACAGCGACGACAGCACATGAATCTGAAAATTGGCGGCCTCGTCGAAGGTGCCGAACGCCTCTTGAATGGCTTGCATCACGCAGCCGACATCGCGTTGCAGATCCTCGAACGGAGGCTCAAGCTGGAAGTTCGTGACGATGCGCTCGAGCGTTGCAGCGAGACCCTCCTTACCGGGGTAGTACGCACGATAGGTCGGTTTCGCCGCGGGCTCGTCGTTCTCGATGTATTCAGTCGAGATGGCCGGCCGCACGAAAATGAAATCATTGTTGAAATAGGAGCGTTGCAGGATCTTGCAGCACACCGAATTGAAAAATGTCTCCGCACATTCGGGCTGATGATGCGTCGTCAGGAGGCCGATGTAGTGCAGCTTGATCTGCTGCCAGACTTCGTCGTCGATATTCTCTGCAGCGTATTCGTCTTCAAGCAGCTTGACGCATTCCGCGACCCGTTCGTCATACGAAGTAATCCGTTCCCGCGCAAGCCGTTGCAGGCCATGCCAGTCACCGGCTTCGAACAGGGCCTTCGCGTGAATCGCGGCCTCGCGGAAGAC
>NZ_JAMFSB010000053.1 GCF_026225065.1 Paraburkholderia sp.
CCTGGGCCGGCAAGACGGAAGATCAGTGCAAGGCCGAAGGCATCAAGTACGGCAAGGCAGTGTTCCCGTGGGCCGCTTCGGGTCGCGCTATCGCCAATGGTCGCGATGAGGGCTTCACCAAGCTCATCTTCGATGAAGTAACGCATCGCGTCATCGGCGGTGGGATTGTCGGTCTGAATGCCGGTGACCTGATCAGCGAAGTCTGTCTCGCGGTCGAAATGGGTGCCGACGCAACCGATATCGGCAAGACCATCCATCCGCACCCGACGCTCGGCGAATCGGTCGGCATGGCCGCCGAGCTGTATGAAGGCGTCTGTACCGATCTGCCGCCGCAGAAAAAGAAGTAAGGCGGTAAGGGGACGCTTGCGCTCGTTGGCGAGCGCGGCGTTGCCGATTGATGCACGGTTCGCGTGGGGGCGGGTTTCTGTAGTTAGCCGCAGCGACGAACCGAGGACGTCAGCCGCGAAAGTCAGCGACACAAACAAAACGGCGCGCCCCGCAAAGGGCGCGCCGTTTTGTTTTCAGCGGGGCAGGGCATTCGCCACGCTTGTGTGTCACTCGCTTCGTTTGTCCACCCCGTGTGCGAGGCTAGCCGCAGCCGGGGCAAAAAAATCCCGGCCTTCGCCGGGCAAACGATACGCTGTTCAACGTATCGGAGCGTTAGGCCAGGCGGCGCACGCATAACACGCGAGCCTGCACGACGCTGTTGCTACGATAAGCGCCCGCCGGCCGTCGAACCGGTTGGCGCGTGTTGAAACGCGAGAGGCTGATGCTGTTCACGCTTCAGGTGAGCCCAGCGAGCAATTGATTGCTCGCCAGGTCTCACCCGACTGAAGCCTAAGCTGAAGCTTAGACAGCTTTCTTGGTTGAGCGCGAAGCTTGAGCGGCGGCTTGCGAAGCGGCCTTCGACGCTGCCGTGGCGGCTGCATTGAAGTTGCTTTCAGCGATTTCCACAGCTTGCTTGGTTGCCTTGTGAACCGTTTCGTACGTCGTGTTGGCGGCGGTGATAGCCGACTTGATCACGGCGACAGCGGTTTCCGAACCAGCCGGTGCGTTCTTGGCCACGTTCTCGACCAGCGATTGCATCTTGCGGTTCTGCTCTTCGTACTGTGCTTCGGCAACACGGGCGAATTCGGTTTGCGTAGCGGACACGATTTCATACACGTGACGGCCATACGACAGCGCCTTTTCCGACAGCGGCTGCGTGAGGCCAGCCTGCAGCGCGAAAAATTCCTGCGCATCCTTCACCGACAGAGCACGTTGCGCATTTTCCTGGCTTTCCGCGAGCGTCGACTTCACGACTTGCAGGTTCAGCTCAACCAGCTTTTCCACGCCTTCGAATGCCTTGGTCGTCAGGCCGAAGAGGGTTTCAAGGTTTGCTTTCTGGGCTGCGGCGATTTGCTCGGGGGTCAGCAGAGACATGTTTACGCTCCTGGATGACGGTCCGTCTGATGCGGACCGTATTGGGTTAACGGTAAATCCGGTACATCGAAACCTGAATCACACATCACGCTACGATTCATGGTGCATCGCAGCAATAGGTCTCATTTTAGGATGGTGGCAGCGAATGTCAAGCTATTTTTGTGCGTCGCACAATATCGAGAATATCTCGACAAAACAATGCGTTATGAAGCACATATGACATATGCACGAGACATGTCGGATTGACCGCTGCACAGTGCTGGTGCGTGTTGCAGCGGTAGCTTTTGCTGCGCGAGTGGACGAAAAGACGCTGCTCCGGGCGCCTGAGTGGGGCAGGGCACGGGAAATTTTTTTGATGCAAGAGGCGGCAAAACAACAATCGATGTAAACCGGAATCTGTCACGGAACGTTAATCCAGCATCTCGGTCGAATGCGCGATGGCCCGATACGCAGCAGATGCTTAACTTCCTGCTGGTCGGTACATCGGCTGGTGCTTTGAGGAACGCCCACGGGACACCGGCTAGCGGCGTTTTGCAGCGCACGAACCGACCGTATTTCCCCTGATCAAGGTTGTCTTTAAATTGCCGTTATGCTGTGAGCATCGCTCGAAACGAGCGCATAACGGCCCCGACAAACATCCGTGGACTTGATCGTTTTTTTCGATTGAGTGCGCAAAGCTTATAGCTTTTCTGCAATCGGATCTTACAAGCCGGTTTAAGGAGTGCCGATAAGTGCTTAATATTGCTAATTTTTCGTGGTTTTACTACACTTGCGTAAAACTCCAGCCGCCCCTGACAGAACACCAATGAAAACCGACATGTTTTCGTCGCTAAAAGTGATCCATGGCCTGGCCATCAGCACCGCTATGTCGGTGGCCGCCTCGGCGGTCATCGCAGTCGCGTTTGCTGCGCCTGTCGACGCTTTCGCGGCCACAGCGGCTAACGCCGCTACAGCCCCTGCCAAATCCGGCAAGAAAACCCTCAAAACTGCGAAGTCGGCCCGTAAAGGTTCCGCCGTCGCCGCGAAGTCTTCCAAAGCCGCGAAGGTTGCAGCGGCGGACGACGACGCACCGCGCGTGGAAAGCCGCCGCCATCGTGTTTCGTACACGATGAACGGCCGCCGTCACTCGGTGGTCCGTCAGGTCGCGTTCGAACCGCGCCAGCCGACGGTCGGCGAGGCGTTCGGCCTGCACGACACGCCTGATGCACTGGCCTTGCGCTCGAGCGTCGCCTATGTGGTAGATCAAAACACTGGCGAGTCGCTGTTCGACAAGAACTCGCGCGCCGTGGTGCCGATCGCCTCGATCACCAAGCTGATGACGTCTATGGTGGTGCTCGACTCGAAGGCGCCGCTGACCGAGCAGATCGAAGTCACGGACGAAGATCGCGATTACATCAAGAACACCGGCTCGCGTCTCGCGGTCGGCTCGGTGCTTTCGCGTGAAGACATGCTGCACATTGCGCTGATGGCTTCGGAAAACCGCGCGGCCGCGGCGCTGTCGCGTTACTTCCCGGGCGGCCGTCCGGCCTTTCTCGCGGCGATGAACGCGAAGGCCAAGCAACTCGGCATGACCGATACGCACTTCGAAAGCCCGTCGGGCCTGACGAGCGAAAACGTGTCGAGCGCGCGCGACCTGGTGAAGATGGTCAACGCGGCTTATCAGTATCCGATGATCCGCGAGTTCTCAACGGATCGCAGCTACGAGGTGTACACGGGCAAGCGTTCGATCGCGTATAACAGCACGAACGCGCTGGTGCGCAACCCGACGTGGGATATCGGTCTGCAGAAGACCGGCTTCATCAACGAAGCGGGTGAGTGCATGGTGATGCAGACCACCATTCACGGCCGTCCGATGATCGTGGTGCTGCTCGATTCGTCGGGCAAGTACACGCGCTTCGCCGATGCGACGCGTCTGCGTAACTGGCTCGACAACGGTGGTGAGCAGCACATCACCAGTGCCGACGCTGGTGGCGCGGGTACCTGAGCCTGACGCCGCGCATGACGGTTGCTGCTTCGGCGTGGCACCCGGTATCTGCCTAGGGCAGTAAGGCAGCGCAAACAAAAAGCCCCGCAATTTGCGGTAATGCCGTTCAGTTAAGAGCTGAACGGCATTTTTTGTTTGTGGGGCTGGAGAGGTTGTAAACGGGGCGCCGAAGTGTTAACTTTTCGACGCGATGCTCTCCAGTCACCTTACCTTCGTGCGCGAAGCGCAAGAGCCGGTTGCCGACCTGAGCCGGCTGGCTGAGCATCTACCCTACGAATGGATCGAGCGTGCGGTGGAAGCGACCGGTACCGCAAGCATCCGGCGTCGTCGCCTGCCGGCTGAGCAGGTTGTGTGGCTGGTGGTCGCGCTAGCGATGTACCGGCACTGGTCGATCAGCGAAGTGCTCGACAGTCTTGATCTGGCGTTGCCCGACGAGCGCGCGCCGTTCGTCAGCAAGAGCGCCGTGGCGCAGGCGCGCCAGCGTGTCGGCGAGGCGCCGCTGGCCTGGCTATTTGAACAGACTGCACGCGCCTGGGCGGCGCAGGACGGGCCCCGCCACGCCTTCAAGGGCTTGAGCCTGTGGGCCATGGACGGCACCACGCTACGTACCGCCGACAGTCCCGCGAACCGCGAGCACTTCGGCGCCCAGGTCTATCCCAGCGGCAAGATCGCCAGCTACCCGCAGGTGCGCGCGGTGACGCTGACGGCGATTCCAACGCATCGGGTAGCCCACATCAGGTTTGGCTGCTACGGCATCAACGAAATGGTGTACGCCAAAGACCTGCTGGCGCAGATACCGGACGATTCACTCACGGTGTTCGACAGGGGCTTTATGGCCGCTGAGATCCTGCACGGCCTGGTGATGAACGGGCATAACCGCCACTTCCTGATTCCTGCGAAGACCAATACCCGCTGGGATGTGATGGCCGGCACCGCTGATGATGCGACGGTGCGCATGCGCGTTTCACCCCAGGCGCGCAAGAAGTGCCCTGCGTTGCCTGAATTCTGGGAGGCCAGGGCTATCCGAACCATCGATGCGCGCGGGCGCGAGCGCGTCCTGCTGACCTCACTGAGTGATCGCCGACGCTTCAAACCCGCTGATATCGTCGCCTGCTACGAGCGCCGCTGGCAGATCGAAACCAGCTACCGGGAGCTCAAGCAGTCGATGCTGGGCACGGAACTGACCCTGCGCAGCCGGACCGTCGAAGGCGTCTATCAGGAAATCTGGGGCGCGTTGATCGCCTATAACCTGATTCGCCGTGAAATGGCCTGCGCGGCATGGGAGGCGAAGCGCGCGCCCACTGACATCAGTTTCGTGCGCGCCTTCCACACCATCCAGCACGAAATGATGTGGGCCGCCGTAACGCCGGCATACGCGAAACTGCCCGCCTGCCTCAAGCGTCTGCGCGAACGGCTCAAGCGCCTCACCAATGAAAAACGACCCGGGCGCACATGCGACCGGGTCGTCAAATCTCGCCCTCAACGCTATACCGTTCGGTACCTGAAAAAGAACCTTAACTGAACGGCATTACCGCAATTTGCGGGGCTTTTTGCATATGGCGCATCCATTCGTAGCCGCCAGGCCACGCGCCTCAGTTAATCAGGCATGCTGATGATGCGCACTGGTGGGCGGCGTCTCCGGCTGATATCCGAGCGAGGCGGAGATCACCAGCGCCGTCTTGCTCAACTGCCCGAGCCATGAGTCCTGCAGGCGATCGGCCGGTGCGGACAGCGACAGGCCGGCGACCAGCTTGCGGGTATCGTCATAGATACCCGCCGCGATGCAACGCACGCCGAGTTCCAGCTCTTCGTTATCGCGTGCGCAGGCATGCTGGCGTACGTGCAACAGTTCGCGTTCGAGTTTGGCGAGATCGGTAATGCTGTTCTGGGTGTGTCCCGAAAGGCCCGTGCGTGTCGCGTAGGCGCGCACGCGGGTGGATTCGTCTGCCGCGAGGAACAGCTTGCCTACCGAAGTCAGATGCAACGGCGCCCGTCCCCCAATGGCACGTACCACCTGCATGCCGGAACGCTCGGAATAGGCCCGCTCGATATAGACGATCTCATCACCCTGACGCACCGAGAGATTCACCGTTTGCCCGGTCAGGCGGTGCAGTTCGCGCATTGGTGTCAACGCAGCGTCGCGGACCGACAGGCGTGCCTTGACCAGATTGCCCAGCTCCAGCAGGCGCATGCCGAGGCGGTAGGTGCCCGGATCCGAACGGTCGACGAGACGGCACGTCACCATGTCGTTGAGGATGCGGTGCGCGGTGGAGGGATGGAGCTCAGTGCCTAGCGCGAGTTCCTTCAGGCTGACCGGGTCGGTATGCGCAGCCAGGGCATCCAGCAGGCGCATCATGCGCTCGATCACCTGGATCGAAGTCTTGTGATCCGGGTTCGTATCGCTCATGGGGAGAAATCGGTTGACGCGTCAAACAGCGGAGAATTGATTGTATATCGTATTGTGAAAAAAGCGAACGCCGTTCGAGGCTGCCTTCGAATCCGCGGCGACTGTTCGCCGCCTGGCGTCTTAGCCGGTTTTGGCGTTGGTATTGCTCGATAAACAGCGGATAATCAGGGACGTTTTCCCGAAGGAGCGCCTATGCGAGTCGGTTTGTTCGTCACCTGTCTGATTGACCTGATGCGTCCCGAGATCGGGTTCTCGGTGATCAAGCTGATCGAGGGCGCCGGCTTCGAGGTGATGGTGCCGCCAGCGCAAACCTGCTGCGGGCAGCCCGCCTACAATTCCGGCGACCGGCGTCTGGCGCGCGATCTGGCTCAGAAAACGCTGCGGGAGTTCGAGCAGTTCGATTACATCGTGGTGCCGTCTGGTTCGTGCGGCGGCATGATCCGCGTGCATTACGGCGATCTGTTCGGCGACGATCCGGAAATGATGATCCGCTTCGGCCGCTTGCGCCCGAAGGTGTACGAGCTGACCGATTTCCTCGTCAACGTCGCCAAGGTGCAGTTGCCGCCGGGCGAATTCGCGGGACCGGTGACCTATCACGATGCGTGTTCGGGGCTGCGCGAACTGGGCGTCAAGACGCAGCCGCGCTCGTTGCTGGCGCAGGTTGGTGTGACGGTCGCCGAGATGAAGGATTGCGAGCACTGCTGCGGCTTCGGTGGCACCTTCGCGGTCAAGTATGGCGATATCTCGACGGCGATCGTCGACGAAAAATGCGCGAATATCGGCGCGAGCGGCGCGGACACGGTGGTGCTGGGCGACCTCGGCTGCATGCTCAATATCGAAGGCCGTTTGCGCCGCAAGGGCGACACCACCACGCGCGTGCTGCATATCGCGCAGGTGCTCGCCGGCGACGTTTAAGTCCTCAAGCGAATCCCAAAGGCCGCCATGCAAGTTCAAACGATGCAGTTCAAGGCGCGCGCAGGCGAGAAGCTTGCCGACCAGCGTCTGCAGCAGAACCTCACCAAGCTGTCGACGAAATTCGTCTCCGCCCGCGCGGCCGCGATCACGGCCATCGACTTCGCGGCGACCCGCGCTGCGCTCAAGGAGCTCCGCAACCGTGCGCTGGAAAACCTCGACGTCTGGCTCGAGACCTTCGAGCGCGAGGCGACCCGGCGCGGCGTCACGGTGCTATATGCGGAGACCACGCGGGAAGCGGCCCAACTCGTCGCGGATATCGCGCGCCGGCACGACGTCAGGAAGGTGATCAAGACCAAATCGATGGTCACCGAGGAAATGCGCCTGAACGAAGTGCTTGGCCAGATGGGCGTGCAGTCGATCGAGACCGATCTGGGCGAATACATCCTGCAGATCAACGACAACGAAGCGCCGAGCCATATCATCGCGCCGGTCGTCCATAAGGATAAAGACGAGATCGCCGATCTGTTTGCCAAAACCCACCAGCGACCGCGTCTGACCGAGATTACCGACATGACCCGCGAGGCGCGCGAAGTGCTGCGTCCGCACTTCATGACGGCGGATATGGGCGTGACCGGCGGCAATTTCCTCGTGGCCCAGACCGGTTCAGTCGCGCTCGTGACGAACGAAGGCAACGAGGGCATGTGCACGGTGATGCCTCGGGTGCACGTGGCGGTGACGGGTATCGAAAAAGTGCTGCCGACGCTCGAAGACCTCGCGACCGCGATGCGGTTGCTGCCGCGCTCGGCAACCGGCCAGTCCACCTCGAACTACTTTTCGGTGCTGACCGGGCCGCGGGGGCCAGGCGATCAGGATGGCCCGGAGCATATGTATGTGGTGCTGGTCGACGGCGGCCGTACGGGGCTGATCGGCGGCGACTTTCAGGAGATGCTGCGCTGTATCCGCTGCGGCGCTTGCATGAACCACTGCCCGGTGTATCAAAAGATTGGTGGCCATGCGTACGGCTGGGTCTATCCGGGGCCGATGGGCTCGGTGCTGACGCCAAGCTACGTCGGGATCGACAATGCCCTCGATCTGCCGCAGGCCGCGACGCTATGCGGCGAATGCGATAGCGTCTGTCCAGTCGGCATTCCGCTTTCGGGCCTGCTGCGCAAGCTGCGCGAGAAGCAGGTGGAGCGGCATCTGCGACCTTGGCGCGAGCGGGCGGGGCTGGCCGTGTGGGGTTTCCTCGCGCTGCACCCCGATGCCTATGCGTTGTTTACCAAGCTGGCGGTGCGCGTTCTGGAGAAGATGGGCGGGCGCCGACGGGCCATTGGCCGGCTGCCGCTCGCGGCAGGCTGGACCAATACGCGAGATATGCCGGCGCCGGTCGGTCGTACGTTCCGCGAGCTATACGCCGCGCAGCGCAGTCACCTTGGCTGAAGGGCGCGACCTCGTCGCGGACTGGCACTGTTATCTCCAGAGCAACGCTCTATCTCACTAGGGTGGGTTTATACCAATTGATTAGTTCTATATGATTTCGGCTAGGCATAGTGGGTCACAAGCTCAGGGTGCCTCAATCGGAAGAGAACGACATCATGAAAAAGACAATATCGATGTACTGGCCATTGGCCGTGTTTGTGCCGTTCGCAGCGGCAGCCTATATGTATGTCAGCAGCGAGAGCGCCTCCCCGGTCTCGCAGTCGCCGCTCGGCGCATCGCAGCTCACGGCGGAGCTGGCGCGAACTGTTTCGTATGGTTTGGTGGGCGACGATAGTGCCGCGCCGGTCAAGCCCATGCGGGCGGTCACCTCAGTGCAGGCTTCGGAAGCGTCCTGAGCACCTGACGCATGGCGCGGATAACGCGCCGGCGCGCGCCCGCGCGGCGAAATTTTCACCACCTTTGTATAATCGCGGCACTATTGGCTAACCCATCCGGATGCGCCGCATCCAGAGCCCTGATGAAAACCATCTCCATCTGTTTTGTCTGCCTCGGGAACATCTGCCGTTCTCCGACCGCGGAAGGGGTGATGCGGCATCAGGTAGGTGAAGCGAAGTTACACGAACGCATTGCGATCGATTCGGCCGGCACCGGCGACTGGCACATCGGCTCAGTGCCGGACGAGCGCGCCCAGCGCGCCGCCGCCCGGCGCGGCTACGACCTGTCCGGTTTGCGCGGCAGGCAGATCGGCGCGGCGGACTTCGAGCGTTTCGATCTGCTGATCGCGATGGACGACGCCAACGTCGCCGCGTTGCGCCGGATCTGTCCGCCGGGCCAGCGCGAGAAGATCTGTCTGTTGATGGAGTTCGTGCCTGAGGCCGACAGCCGTTGGGCGGGGGAGCGGGAAGTGACCGATCCCTATTTCGGCGGTGCGGAAGGCTTCGAGCAGGTTCTCGATCAGTGCGAGGCAGCTTGCCGGGGCCTGATCGCAGCGTTGCATCCGCAACTGGTGCCTTGAGGGCGCAACGCCTTAATGCTCAGGGTGTTCGTGGTGGCTTGCTCCAAGGCCTGTCCGCAGGCTTTTCACGCGCGCCGCCCTAATTAAGCAAATGACCCAAATCGCAATAGGGATACTTGACTAATTTGCTCATCTATTTATACTTGACCAAACTTGTCGAGAATTGCGATCCCCAACATCATGAGACTCACCACGAAAGGCCGTTTCGCCGTCACGGCGATGATTGACCTGGCGCTGCGCCAGGAGCAGGGCCCGGTGACGCTTGCGGGTATCAGCCAGCGCCAGCATATTTCCCTGTCCTACCTTGAGCAGTTGTTCGGCAAGCTGCGCCGCCACGAGATCGTGGAGTCGGTGCGCGGACCCGGCGGTGGCTACAATCTGGCCCGTCGCGCCGAGAACGTCACCGTCGCCGACATCATCATTGCTGTTGACGAGCCGCTCGATGCCACCCAATGCGGCGGCAAAGGCACGTGCGAAGGTACCAAGCAGCACGACGGCCACTGCATGACGCACGAACTGTGGTCCACCCTGAACCAGAAAATGGTTGAGTACCTGGATTCGGTGTCGCTAAAGGATCTGGTCGATCAGCAACGCTCGCGCGAAGGCTCGCCTGCCGTGCTGCGTGACCGCCGTAGCGAGGCGCCGGCGGTCGAACCCGCCCGGGTCGCGCCACGCGGACCGAATTCCGTTTTTAACATGGCCGGTTCCTAGAGCGCCGCGCAGCAAGCGAACTCGGAACCCAGAAGCCAGAGCAATGATGTCCCCGGAGCGATTCATGAATAACGACATTCCCCACCTGCCCATTTACATGGACTACAGCGCGACGACCCCGGTTGACCCGCGCGTGGTGGACAAGA
>NZ_JAMFSB010000379.1 GCF_026225065.1 Paraburkholderia sp.
CGGTGGCGACCCACGGGCTATCCGGCGCGCGGATCGCTTCGATGTCCGCGGTCGAAATGTCCGCGCTATAAATGTGCAGCTTCGAGCCGAGGTTCGCCTCATTCGCCGCGAGCGTCGCGCCGCGCGCAAATTCGTCATACGGGGCAAACACCACACGAATCTCCGGATGCGCACGGTAAGCAGCCGCAGCCTGGTTCGCGACCGATTGCGCGATCGGATTGTCCACAGTGCCCCACCGCGCTTTCTCCTGCACCTGCGGATGCGCGCTCTTGAAGTCGCGCCATACCGCATCACGACGATCGAGCGGTGCGAAGCCCGCTACGTACACATACCCTGCCGCGAACGAATCGCCATTGTCTTTCACCGCCTGATTCAGCAACAGCGTGGCCAGATCATGATCGCTCTGCTCGATCTGCGGCACTTTGGGATTGTTCAGGTCGACGTCGAACGCCACCACCTTGATGCCCTTGTCGAGCGCGCGCTGCACCACATCTTTCAGCGATTCCGGCAAACCGTGGTTCACGATAATCGCTGAGACCCCCAGGCTGATCGCTTGCTGGATCTGTTCGCGCTGCTCGGCGGCGTCCTGCCGTCCTTCGTAAATGCGCAGATCGATGCCAAGCGCCTTCGCCTGTTTCTGTGCGCCGGCCTCATACGCCTGGAAGAAGTCCCCGGTCGACAGATAATTGACCAGCGCGATCTTGACGCCACCTTTGTTGAACGGTGCTGGTGCGCCCTTGAGCGGCTCGGCCTGGATTGTCTGAGCCAGCAACACGGTTGCAGACAGGAGCGCCAACGCGCCCACGACGCGACGCGCACCCGATTTACGACGAAACAGTGATTTCATGTATGCTCCTCAGAGCGTTGTCTAATAGTTCGTAAAGTTTTAAACACGAAGGCGAAGCGTTAACCCGCATGCGCCGTGTGATGAGCGCGATAACGTGCGCCCGGATGTGGCTCAGCCAGACGCGCACTGCCGCCGTGCAACTTTTCCCGCAACGTGCCGCTCTCATACTCGGTCTTGTACACGCCGCGTCGTTGTAGTTCAGGCACAACCAGATCCACGAAATCGCTAAACGTCTCGTGCGTCAATGCGTAGGCGAGGTTGAAACCATCGACATCGGTCTCCTCGACCCACGACTGCAGCTCGTCGGCAATCTCCTGCGGGTCGCCAACCGAGAGCGGTCCAAGGCCGCCTATGCCGCCCCACTTCGCGATCTCTCGCACGGTCCACACGCGCGTCGGATCGGCGCTCGAGAGCGCTTCCACCGCGGACTGCACCGCATTGCTCTCCACATGACGCAGCGGTTCGTCGAGGTCGTACTTCGACAGGTCGATACCTGTCCAACCCGACATCAACGTAAGCGCGCCCTCATCGCTTGTGTAGCGCCGGTAGTCCGCATGTTTGGCGTGCGCTTCGGCCGAGGTCTTGCCGGTAATCACCGTATGCAGATTAAAGATCAACACGTCATGCGGATCGCGACCGAACGACTTCACTCGAGCGCGAATGTCGGCCACAAACTGCTTCAGAATTGTTCGCGACGGCGCTGCTATAAAAATGCACTCGGCGTGCTGCGCCGCGAAATCCTTACCGCGCTTCGATGCACCCGCCTGATACAACACCGGCGTACGTTGCGGCGAAGGTTCGCAGAGATGGATGCCTGGTACGTCGAAATACTGTCCATGGTGATCGATCGGATGGACCTTGGAGGGTTCCGTAAAGACCTGCCGCGTCGCGTCGCGTACAACGGCATCGTCTTCCCACGACGATTCCCACAGCTTGTAGCAGACATCCAGATACTCTTCGGCCAACGCGTAGCGTTCGTCATGATTGGCCTGGCTCGGCAATCCGACATTACGTGCCGCGCTGTCCAGATATGACGTGACGATGTTCCAGCCGACCCGGCCGTTGGTCAGGTGATCGAGTGTGGACATGCGTCGCGCGAAGGGATAAGGATGCTCGTACGACAACGAGCACGTCACACCAAAACCGAGGTGCTCGGTCACGTGCGCCATTGCCGATACCAGCAACACCGGATCGTTCACCGGCACCTGCGCGGCCTGACGGATCGCGGATTCGCCGTTGCCCTTGAAGACGTCATAGATGCCGAGCACATCGGCAATGAACAGCCCGTCGAATTTGCCGCGCTCGAGCAGCTTCGCGAGGTCAGTCCAGTAATCGAGGTGCTTGTAGCGCCAGGATGTGTCGCGCGGATGCGCCCACAAGCCGGGCGATTGGTGTCCGACGCAGTTCATGTCGAATGCGTTTAGACGGATCTGTCTGGCCATAATCGGATCCAGTTAGGTGATGCGCACAAAGCCCACGCAGGCGCGAATTGAACGTCAAATCGCGCCGTGACGCGGGGGCAGTACGTCGTTAAGGTAGTAGTTGCCAACCGCGATGTATTTCCAGCGCACCGGATCGTGCAAGGTATGAGTCCGCGCATTGCGCCAGTGACGATCGAGGTTGTGCTCGGCAAGCGTGGCCTGTGTACCCGCCAATTCGATCAGACGTGTGGACGCCTGCAGCGCGATCTCTGTGGTCGCGGCACGCGCTTCCGCCACGGCAATGGAGGCTGTTGCAACAGTCTGTGGGGTCGACTCTTTAACCGCAGCGTCCACTCGCCGCCCTGCACGTTCGAGAAGCGCCTCGGCCGCGTGCAATTGCAGCGCGAGCTTGCCGAACAGTTCGAGCGTCAGCGGGTCATCACTGGCTCGTTCAACTCCGCTGTCGATCCACGGTCGCGAGCGTTCGCGCACGAAGCGCCGCGCATCGGCAACGGCGGCGCGTGCAATGCCGAGATCGACTGCAGCGTGAATCAGTTGTCCGATCGGCCCAACCGTCGTAGGACGCGCATCGAACGCGGTGCTGTATGGCACGACAGCAGATGCCTCGACATAGACGTTGTCGAGCGTGGTCGTGCCGCTGCCGGTGGTGCGTTGGCCGAACCCGGACCAGTCGTCCACTACGGATAGCCCCGGTGTCTGTGCGCCAGCGAAAGCGACATATAAGGTATCGTCCGCAGCTTTCGCGACAATCGGAATCCACTGCGCAAACAGCGCCCCCGTCGAGTAGAACTTCGTGCCGTTGATGCGAAAGCCGTCGCCATCTGGCGTGAGCGTGGTTCGATAGTCAGCGACTGTCTTTGTGCCGCGCTCGGAGAGCGCATTGCCGAATCGCTCTCCCGCCAGCGCGCGTTCGAAATAGAACGCCTGCTGTTCGCGCGTACCGTTTACGCGCAGCACGTCGAGCATGTAAAAGTGGTTCTGCGGGATCTGTCCGAGCGCTGGGTCCGCCTCGGAGATGATTGCGGTCACCTCTGCAAGCGTGGCGTACGAGACTTCCGCGCCGCCAAACTCGCGTGGCACGGCAATGCCCCACAGACCGCTCGCCGAATAGATTCCAATCTCGGCATACGGTAAGCGGCGCTCGCGGTCGCGCTGCGAAGCGCCTTCCGCAAGCGTGCCCGCTACGGCATGCGCAACCTCGAGCGCCTGCTGATCGTTCGCGATACGTGCTGCCTGCGGCGCATGAGGTGCGTGAGACGCCACGGTTTCTGCAAAAGCATTCATAGCGTCAATTCCACGGATGACGGGCCGGTTTGACGCCGTTCAGATAGTAGTTGCCGACCAGGTGATACTTCCAGCGAACCGGATCATGCAGCGTATGTGTGCGTGCATTGCGCCAGTGCCGGTCGAGGTTGTGCTCGCCCAACGTGGATTGCGTACCGGCCAGTTCGAAGAGTTTTTCGCTCGCCAGCAGCGCGATCTCAGTGGTCAACACCTTCGCTTCGCCCACTGCCACGGACGCCAATGCGACATCGTCCTCGGTGGTTTCGCCCTTGGCGGCGATCACGTCGAGTATCCGTGCGGCGCGTTCGAGCAGCGCTTCGGCTGCATGCAACTGGATATGCAGGTGACCGACTTCACGCACGGTCAGTGGATCGTCGCTGGCGCGCTCGACGTTGCTGTCGATCCACGGCCGCGAACGCGTGCGCACGAACTTCAGGGTATCCGCTATCGCCGCCTGCGCGATGCCGGCGTCGATTGCCGCCTGGATGATCTGCGAAATCGGGCCGTTCAGCGTGGGGAAATCGGAGACGCGATGCGCTGGAAAGACGTGAGACGCCGGCACGCGCACCGCTTCGAGCACCACAGTGCCGCTCGCGGTGGTGCGTTGCCCGAAGCCCGACCAGTCGTCGATCACATTCAGGCCCGGCGTGCCCTTCGGGATATAAGCGAGCCAGCCCTTGCGTTCGTCGTCGAGCCCCAGTACCGGGACGAAATGCGCAAACAGTGCACCGGTCGAATAGAACTTGGTGCCATCGACTACATAGTCGTCGCCATCACGCCGCACGCGCGTCTTCAGATCGAGCACGTGCTTCGTGCCCTTCTCGGAGAAGCCGTTGCCGAAACGCTTGCCTTCCAGTATCTGGGTGAAGAAGTAGCGCTTCTGCTCTTCCGTACCGGTCAGCGAAATCACATCGACAAGACCGAAGTGATTTTGCGGCAATTGTCCCAACGACGGATCGGCCGCCGCGATGATCTTGATCACTTCAGTAAGCGTAACGAAGGAAACACCCGCGCCACCATAAGTCTTCGGTACGGTAATCGCCCACAACCCCGATTGCGAAAACCATTCGATCTCTTCGTGCGGCAAACGGCGCTCGCGGTCGCGCTCCGGCGCGCCTTGCGCGAGACGAACCGCCAGTTCGTGTGCCACGGCGATGGCCTGGGCGTCGTCCTGAATGACACGCACCGCGTGTTGATCTGCGCCGCTTGTATGCGATGAGGTCGCTTCGTAAAACTCGGCCATACAAATCTCCGCTTGAGTGACTGTTCGCACAATCTATCAGCGGGTACGACACTCGCAAACTGAACGTTTGAGAAATAGATATTCCTTCGGATGGCAAACCAACTGGCGCTAGATAGCGCATAAGCACTTCGGCTAAAGCGTGATAAGCATAGTTGGATTTGATGGTTTCATGCGCAGCGGGTTGTTGATTAAAGTCGTCGCAAGCTGGACACCTTCTGCCTCTTTGATCTGGACAACATGAAACGCTTGCACAACACTCTCTCTTCGTTACTGGCCGCGACAGTCTTTAGTATGGTCAGCGGTATTGCCATTAACGCTCACGCCCAGGGCGCAACACCTGCGGCGGATGCAACCGACAACGGGGCTTCCGTGCCTTCGCTCAAAGGCAAGCGTATCGGCATCACTGCTGCGGGCACTGATCACTACTGGGACCTCAAGGCTTACCAAGGCGCAGTCGACGAAGTGAAGCGCCTCGGCGGCACGCCGATCGCACTCGACGCGGGACGCAACGACAATCGCCAGATCTCACAGATTCAGACCTTGATCGCGCAGAAGCCCGATGCAATCGTGGAGCAATTGGGTACTGCAACGGTGCTCGAGCCGTGGTTGCAGAAAATCCGCCAGGCTAACATCCCGCTGTTTACGATCGATACCGCTTCGCCATCAAGCATCAACGACACCACTTCGGACAATTTCTTCATCGGCGAGCAGCTCGCGCTAAAGCTCGTCAACGACATCCACGGCGAAGGCAACATCCTCGTCTTCAACGGCTTTTACGGTGTGCCGGTGTGCGCGATCCGCTACGACCAGTTGAAGGCTGTGCTTAAGTACTACCCGAAAGTGCACATCATCCAGCCCGAACTACGCGATGTAATCCCTAACACGGTGCAAAGCGCATATGCGCAAGTGAGCCAGTTGCTGCAGAAGTATCCGAAGGGGCAGGTTGCTGCGATCTGGTCCGCCTGGGACGTACCGCAAGTCGGCGCCACCCAGGCCGTGGATGCCGCGCATCGCGACGAGATCAAGACCTATGCGGTCGATGGCAGCCCCGACGTCGTCACGCTCGTAAAGGATCCGAAATCCAGCGCTGCTGCTGTGGTCGCACAACAACCCGCGTTGATCGGCAAAACCGCAGTCGATAACGTCGCGCGCTATCTCGCCGGCGATCACGCATTGGCGCCGTACACCTATGTGCCGTCCATCCTCGTCACCAAGGACAATGCCGGCACGATCCAGCAAACGCTTGGTCAGCTCGCTGCAAAATGAGCGCCGAAATCCCTGCGGCGCTCGAGCTACGTGACATCGTCAAGCATTTCGATGGCGTGCCCGCGCTGCGCTGCGCCTCGCTGAAGGTGGAGCGCGGTACCGTTCACGGTCTGATTGGCCAGAACGGCGCGGGCAAGTCGACGCTCATCAAGATCCTCGCTGGCATTCACGACGCCGATTCGGGCACGATTGCCGTCGACGGAGTCTCGCAAGCGCTCGCTGCGTCGGACCGCTCAAGCGCCGCGGGGATTGGTTTCATTCACCAGGAGCGCCTGCTGCCGGCCACCTTCACGGTGGCCGAAGCCCTCTGGCTCGGCGACGAACGCGCCATAGGTCCAAAGGCGGCGAACGGCTTCCGGCTGCTCGACGTGCGACGCATGAACCGCGACGCACGCGACGCGTTGCACAGCCACTTTGGGGTCGATATTCCGCCGAACCGGCTCATCGGAGACCTGAGCGTTGCTGAGCAGCAGATCGTGCAGATCACGCGCGAACTGGTCCGTGAACCCCACATTCTCGTCTTCGACGAACCGACGGCCGCGCTGGTCAGCCGCGAAGTGGACCGTCTGCTGCAGACCATCGACCGTTTGCGGGAACGCGGCCTGACGATCCTGTACGTATCGCACTACCTCA
>NZ_JAMFSB010000380.1 GCF_026225065.1 Paraburkholderia sp.
CCCAATTTAACCTTAAATGAAAGAATAAAGAAAGCTAAAAGAAAGGTTGTATGCGCGAAACACCCCAGGGATAACCCGCAACACAGGCCCTGTTTTGCGGACTGCCGCGTCCGGTAAATGCCTCTCGGCGAGCACGAGCGACGGATATACTCGAAGGCGTCGTCAATCTCCCGGGATAGGGCCGCCTCATGCGCTTCTCACCGCAGCGAACGCTCGCCACGATCGTGTTGCTGATCGCCACCCAGACAGCTCTCGCGCAAGCGCCGAAAACCGTGTTCCTCGAAAACCTCACCTGGACAGAGGTGCGTGACGAGGTGGCGGCAGGCAAGACCACCATCATCATTCCCATCGGCGGCACCGAGCAAAGCGGACCCGACGTCGCGCTCGGCAAGCACAATGCGCGGGTCGCGGTGCTGTCGCAACGTATTGCTCAGGGGCTCGGCAATGCGCTCGTCGCGCCGATCGTGGCTTATGTACCGGAGGGCGGTTATGCGCCGCCCACGTCGCACATGCGCTTTCCGGGCACCATCACGATTCCGGACGACGTCTTCGAAAAGATGCTCGAATCCGCCGCCAACAGCTTCGCTGTGCATGGCTTTAAAAACATCGTGTTTCTCGGCGACCACGGCGGCTATCAGAACGATCTCAAGCACGTCGTCGCGCAGTTGAACAAGTCGTGGGCCGGCACTTCGACGCGTGCTTTCGTGCCGCCGGAGTACTACGGCACGAGTTCGGACGGCTTCAACGCGATTCTGCGCGAGCATGGCTTTCATGACGACGAGATCGGCACGCATGCGGGACTCGCAGACGTTTCGCTGCTGCTCGCGGTGGCGCCGCAAATGGTCCGACTCGACAAGCTGCGCAGCGGTCCGAAGCCAGGGGCCGCCGACGGCGTGTACGGCGGCGATCCACGCCGCGCGAGCGCCGAACTCGGTCAGCAAGGCATCGACGCGATCGTGTCGCGCACTGTGGAAGCAATCAGGAAAGATACGGCGGGGCACTGAGGTGTGCGCGTTGTGCATGGGGTTGTCGGCCGCGTTGTCCTCGTTGTCCTCTCGTTGCCCTTATATGCCGCTCGTTCATGGAGTTCATCGCTATGGCTTACCGTTCCGGTCGCTGGATGCAGCTCGTGTCGTTGGTTGGGGCAGTCCTGTCGGGTCTATGGATGACTAGCCTTGCCGCAGAGGCAGCGCCCGCCGTCACGACCGTGGCGGGCATGCCGCCGGTGGTCAACGCGGCCAACCTGTACAGCGAAGCGGGCGGGAATCACATGAGCGCAGCCGTGGCAGGCGCGCTGCCACGCATCTACGTGCCGAACCTGCGCTCGAACGATGTCTACGTGATAGATCCGGCCACCTTCAAGGTGGTGGACAAATTTGCAGTTGGACGCAGTCCGCAGCACGTGGTGCCCTCATGGGATCTGCAGACGCTGTGGGTCGCGAACAATGCCGAAGGCCGGCTGGATGGCAGCCTGACTCCGATCGATCCGAAAACGGGCAAGCCGGGCAAGGAGATCATGGTCGACGATCCCTACAACATGTACTTCACGCCGGATGGCAAGGAAGCGATCGTAGTGGCCGAGGCGCGCGCCCGGCTCGACTTCCGCGACGCCCACACGATGGCGCTCAAGTCCAGCCTCGAAGTGCCTGAGTGCAAGGGCATCAATCACGCGGATTTTTCGATCGACGGAAAATACGCGCTCTTCACCTGTGAATTCGGCGGCAAGCTGGCGAAAATCGATATGGTGAACCGCAAGGTGCTGGGCTATCTGCAGCTCGACGCTAAGGGCATGCCGCAGGACATCCGTATCTCGCCGGACGGCAAGGTGTTCTACGTGGCGGACATGATGGCCGATGGTGTGTTCGTGGTCGATGGCGATAGTTTCGCCAAGGTCGACTTTATTCATACCGGCATCGGCACGCATGGGCTGTATCCGAGCCGCGACGGCACGAAGCTGTACATCTCGAACCGCGGCTCGAATCGTGTGCATGGGCCCAAACATGGGCCGGGCAGTATTTCGGTGCTCGACTTTGCGACGCGCAAGGTACTCGCCACATGGCCGATTCCCGGCGGCGGCAGTCCCGACATGGGTAATGTCAGCGCGGACGGCAAGACGCTATGGTTGTCTGGCCGCTTCGACGACGTGGTGTACGCGATCGACACCACCTCGGGCGCCATGCATCTGATTCCGGTCGGCATGGAACCGCATGGCTTGACGGTGTGGCCGCAGCCGGGACGCTATTCGCTAGGACACACGGGAAACATGCGCTGATGCGGGGGAGGGCAAGGGCGACGAGAGCGCCGGTGCCCAAGCCGATGCGAACCGGTCAGGAGGTCTTCTCTTTTACCCAGCTCTTGGTCTTGTGATACCCGCGGCTAGTCGTGTTCCCAACCGCGTGCCCGGCGGTCTTCGCGCCATGCGCCACCGCATGGCCTGTCGCCTTCGCACCGTGCGCAACCGCATGACCGGCATCGCGAAACGCGTGTCCGGTTTCCTTTCCGGCGGTCTTCACATCGCTCTTGAATTGATGCGCGGCATCGGAGACGTCCGCATGGGCCATCGGAGCGAGCGAGGCAAACGTCACTGCTATAAGCGCGGACAACGCGCTGAGCTTCTTCATCACACAGGTCCTGAAGTAGCGCCGGGCTCAACGTGAGCCCGGCCGTTGAAAGACAAATCAAAGGTGAATCAAGGAAACCCTAAAGGGCACTGCTCGCATCGAGCATGACGGCGGCGCGGCCTGTCAGCAGCAGGAGCTCATCACAGCGCAATGCGAAGTGGTACAGAATATTATTATCGTTGCCGCTCAAGCGTTCAGCTTCGATGCTCAACGGTCCATCCAGTGTATCGAGGCGCGCCACCTGCGCGTCGACTTCCCGCACGCTGGCCAGAAAACCCGCCCGTGGACGTTGCAGCCCGGAGGCGCCCAGCAGCGCACCGTGAACGGCCATCGCCTGGGCAGCGTACTCGATGCCGCACACGGCCGCGAGGCGTCCGTGTGCCCGCAGCGGATTATGCACGTCAAGATGACTCGTGGCCATACAGCGGATATGCTCGGCGTCCCACTCTGCGACGTGGTCGAGCAGGCACATCGCGCCGCTATGCGGGATCTTCGTGGCAATCCACGCGTGGTCGAGCGGCGGTGAAAGCGGCAGGGTTGAAGTCATGGCGCTGCCTCCTTGCTGGAACTGTTCGACACGGTGATGTCGAGTTGAAGCTGCACGTCCTGCAGATAATCGAGCACCACGCTCGCCGGACGCTGTTTCGCCAATACTTCGAGCAGGGGCAGGGCGCGGGCGGCGGGGTTGCTGCGACGCATCTGTTCTAACTCTTGCACGGCAAGCACCGTAGCGGGCGTGTCGG
>NZ_JAMFSB010000381.1 GCF_026225065.1 Paraburkholderia sp.
CAGCTACCGTAAGAGACGGACACAAGAGGTGGCATCGACTTTCAACGGGACCCTGAGCTCGAGCGTCTGCCGACGAACCGGTGATTCGGTTCGCATCAAATCGAAGATATTGAGAGGTGCTACTGAGTGCGCTACTCGGCCAGCGCGGCTAGCAACTGATTCTTGACGATCGCGGTGGCCAGCGGCTGCCGCCCGAACTCATACCAGCCGATGTGCCGGCGCCACACCGTGCCCGGAATCGGCCTGACCGAGAGCAGCGGGTCTTCGTCCCACGCAGCATGCCGCAGACGCGGCACGATCGACACGCCTACGTTCTGTCGCACCAGATCGGCAATCGCGGCGATCGAATTCATCTCCAGAATCGGGTTGACCTCGGCGCGCAGCCGCCGCAGGAGGCTGGTGACATGCGTGCCGGTCAGCGAAGAGGTCTCGAAACCGATAAACGGAAGTCGCTTTAACAGCGAGCTCACCGACGCGTCGGCAGGCGCCATCGCAGGATTGACCAGCAGAACCAGCGGCTCGTCGTAAAGGCGCTCCCACGATTCGGGCAGCGTGGTCGCCCGGGGCTCGCTGACGATCACGGCCGCATCGATCTCCCCGGCACGCACCCGGCGCCCCAGTTCAGCGCTGTCGCCGTGCGCGAGGCGTACCTTCAGGCGGGGATACGACACCTTCAGCCGGATCACGTTGGCCGCCAGAAAGCCCATCGATGACACCGTCGAGCCGATCGTGATCGCGCCTTCCACGCTCAGTTCGTCGGCCACGCCGCGCAGCAGCGAATCGTACGCGGCTACCACAGCACGCGCCTGTTCGATGATCGAGCGGCCGGCGTCGTTCAACTGGATGCTGCGCCCGCTGCGGTCGAACAGCTGGCGCTCGCACACGCGCTCCAGCGTGCGCATCTGCGCGCCGACCGCCGCGTGCGTGAGCGCCATGCGATCGGCGGCGGCCGCCATCGTGCCGTGTTTCTCGATGGCGAGAAACGTGCGCAGCATTCGAATTTCACTCATGCCGAACTCTCCTTAACGGCTTCCATAGCGCGCGCGAATCGCATGAATTTGTCGCGCATATTCCCCGCTCCCATGCGACGCATGATCGCACGAAACTAAAAAATTTCTTTCCTTTCGCTAAAGAAAATAACGCTTTTTATTTTATTTGTGACTCGTGAAAATCGATGTGTCACCAATCGAGCCGATCACATCAGCGCGAGGCCGCAAGGCCAGCCTGGTGTCTGCGGCGGCAGCCAAGGGTCAGGAGTCGCACCATGTCGCAAATCCAGCAGTTTCCTTTCATCAGCGTGTCCGGCAAGCCGTACGAACGCGGCCTTCAATACGGCCGCGCGGCCGCCGCGCGCGTGCGCCTGAGCGCATCCCGCTATGGCCAGACGCTGCGCAATCTCGGCTATAGCCAGGCGTCGCAGACAGCGCTGATTCGCTCGCTCGAACAGGTGATCGGTGAATTCCAGGCCGCGTATCTGGACGAGATGCGCGGCATCTCCGAAGGCGCGGACGTGGCGTTTGAAGACATCGTGATGATCAACGCCCGTACCGAAGTGCTGGCCAAGGCGCGTGCCGAAATGGCGCTGCAAGCCGACGACGAAGACGGTTGCACCGGCGTGCTGGTACTGCCGTCGCGCTCGTCGAACGGGCAGTTGATCCACGCGCAGAACTGGGACTGGAAAGCCGATTGCGTCGACACAGGCATTGTCTTGCGCGTGCGTAACGACGACGGCCCCGATTTCCTGACCTTCGTCGAAGCGGGCGGCCTCGCGCGCAGCGGCTTGAATGCGGCGGGCGTGTCGATCACCGCAAACTATCTGGAGTCCGAACGTGACTACATGCAGATGGGCGTGCCGCTGTCGCTGCTACGCCGGCGTGTGCTGGAAGAACCGGTGTTCTCGAACGCGTTGCGGGTGATCGCCACGACGCCGAAATCCTGCTCCAACAACATCATGCTCGGCATGGCCGAGGGCTTCGGAATCGACTTCGAGTGCGCGCCGAACGAGGCGTTTCCGATCTATCCGGGCGACGATCAGCTGATCGTGCACGCGAACCACTGGGTCAGCCCGGTGGCCCGCACGAAGCTGATCGACACGGGTTGCGAGAGCTCCCCGGACAGCTATTACCGTGACTGGCGCGTGCGCCAGTTGTTGAATGCCACGCCGAAGGTAGATCGCGACGCCGTCAAGGCCGCGTTGTTCGATGCGTTCGGCACACCGTATTCGGTTTGCCGTCCACCGCGTCCGGGCACGCGCCACACCATGACCGCGACCGTCGCGATGATCGTCATGCAACCGGCCGCGGGCGAAATGGATGTCGCGCCGATGCCGGCGCTCAACCGCGTTTTCACGCGCTACAGCCTGCACCACGAACCGCTCGCCGAAAAGGAATGACAGATGTCCGAAGCCAAGAAGCCGTCTGGTCCGGGTCACGAGAAAGCGCAAGCGCTCTACGACCTGGGCTCGACCACTGTGTACGCCAGCGTCCACGATCCGCGCTTTCCATATGTGCTGTACGTGCCGCCCGAGGTACTCACGCCCGGCAACGACGTGGAACTGGTCGTCGTGATGCACGGCACCGGGCGCCAGTTCACGCAATACCGCGATGCGTTCGCCCCGTTTGGCCGCTGGAACCGCTGCATCGTGCTATGTCCGCTGTTTCCGGTGGGCGTGCGCGGCGATGGCGATCGCAACGGTTTCAAGCGCCTGATCGAAGGCGATATCCGCTATGACAAGGTATTGCTCGACATGGTCGCCGAAGTGGCCGAGCGTTACGGCAAACGCTTCGACAAGTTCGCGCTGTTCGGTTATTCGGGCGGGGGGCAGTATGTGAACCGCTTTGCGTACGCGCATCCGGAGCGGCTGTGGGCCGCGTCGATTGGTGCGCCTGGCAACGTCACCGTGCTCGATTCCGCGAAAGACTGGTGGCTGGGTCTCGGCGGCTTCGAGCGCCATTTCGGCAAGCCATTCGATCTGGCCGCGTTGCAGCGCGTGCCGGTGCAAATGATCGTGGGCCGCGCGGATCTTGAGACCTGGGAGATCACCGTGCCCGAGGACAGCGCGATGTACCTGCCGGGTATCAACGATGCCGGTGCGACACGCCCGGAACGGCTGCGCACGCTGAAGGCGTCGTTCGAAGCCGCGGGTATCCGCGTGCGTTTCGATGAGCTCGCCAATATTGCCCACAACGGCATGCAGGTCGTCGAGGTGGTTCAGGATTTCCTTGCGCAGGCGTTGCGCACATTGCGAGGCGCAAGATAAGCCCATGCCCACCCAAAGCGATCCGGGAAAGATCTGGAAAACCATCGTCACGACCGTGATAGGCGGCACGTTCGAATGGTTCGACTTCATGGTGTACTCGTATTTTTCGAGCATGATCGCGCGGGTGTTTTTCCCTACCGTCGATCGCAGCGGGGCGTTGCTGCTAACGTTCGCGACTTTTGCGGTCGGCTTTCTGGTCCGTCCGATCGGCGGCGTGTTGATGGGCATGGCCGCGGACCGGGTCGGACGGGTGAAGGTACTGTCGTGGATCATGGTGCTGATGTCGGTGGGCTCGCTGATCCTGGGGCTGACCCCGGGCTTCGCGACCCTTGGGCTCGTCGCGCCGCTGCTGGTGGTGATCGGCCGCCTTGTGCAAGGCTTTGCGGTGGGCGCGCAATTCGCGCTGTCGTCGGTGACGATTTACGAGGTCGCGCCGCCCAACCGGAAGATGTTTTACGGCAGCTTCAATATGCTGTCGATCGGGGTCGCGGCGATGTTGTCGTCGGGATGCAGCTATCTGCTGTCGCGTCATCTGTCGCACGCGGATCTGTCGGCTTGGGGATGGCGCGTGCCGTTCCTGATCGGCGCGCTGGTCGGGCCGCTCGGCTTCTACATCCGCCATCATGTCGACGAATCGGATGAGTTCAACCGGATGCAGGCACGCCCCGCGGCACGCACGCCCATGCGCGAGCGGCTACGCGGTTTTGTCAGCGAGAACGGCGATGCTGTAGTGTGCGCGATGGGCGTGATGATCGCCGGCACCTCGTTGAATTATGTGTGGAATGCGTATCTGCCAACCTACGCGCAGGTTCAGTTGCATCTATCGCTCAGTTCGTCACTGCAGGGGATATTCGTCACGAGCATCGTGATGTGCGTTCTGTCGCCAGTGTTCGGGATGCTGGCGGACCGTGTCGGCGCGTATCGGCTGTTCTTCTTCTTTATCGTGGGCTGGCTAATCTGCGTCTTTCCGCTGTTCTCGTATTTGCTGGCGGATCCCACCGAGAACCGTCTGATGATCGTACGGATTGTCGGCATACTATTCCTGACGCTGCAAGGCGCCGCGCATCCAGGGATGCTGGTCAAGATCTTCACCGTGCAGGGTCGCTCCACCGGCGTGGCGATTTCATATAACACCTCGGTCATGCTGTTCGGCGGGCTGGCGCCGTTCTATATCTCACTGGTGGCGCGCTTCACGGATGCGCGCTTCATTCC
>NZ_JAMFSB010000382.1 GCF_026225065.1 Paraburkholderia sp.
AACGCGAATGTTGCCTACGCGCATGTCGCCAACGCGCATGTCGCGAAATTGCACTGCTCTAGTGCTACTGATTGTTTTGCATCTGCGTGGCCGTGGAAGGGGGGCAGATGCATGAGGACGCTCGCGCGGTTCGAAACCGCTGGGAGTCGCTGAAAGGCCTGGCACGAAAAAGGCCGGTGATGACCGCGAGAATCCCGCGACGTGACCGACAAGCCTTCTTGTATAAAAACTGCTCAATCCGGAATGCGCTGCGCACGGCGCCGCACGGTAGATTGAACGCGAATGATGGTGAATTGCTGTTGGAACGATGCACATAATAGCACGATGGCAGAGGATCGTGCAAACGAGGCGGGCGGCGCAAGGCTGGCCGGGGGTGCCGAATCCCTTGCGGGACGGGGGATTCGGGCGAGTGTGAGAATTTGAAACGAGGGCTTAAAAGCGGCTGGTTTCAGGCTCGGATAGCGGCCAGATCAGTGGCCTGTTTCAAGCCAAACAGGCGAAAAAAATCCGCGCACTCGGCGCGGATTTCGTCTTCGAACGGTACCGGCGGGGCGGGCGATTCGCAGCCCTGCGGGCGCTGATCGGCTCAGCTTAGCTTTGCGACGGCGGCGGCGGCGGCACGTAGCCCGTAGCCTGATCGGCGCCTTCGCCGAAGAAGAACTTCTCGGTCTGCTTCATCAGGTACTGGCGTGCACGCGGATCAGCCATGTTCAGGCGGTTTTCGTTAATCAGCATGGTCTGCTGCTTGAGCCACGCCTGCCACGCTTCCTTCGAAATGCTTTCGTAGATCCGCTTGCCGAGTTCGCCCGGCAGCGGCGGGAAATCGAGGGCTTCGGCTTCCTTGCCGAGCTTCGCGCATTGAACCATACGAGCCATGCTGTGCTTCTCCTGTAATCGGTGGGGGGCGCTGTCGCGCGCTGTTGCGTTGTAGTTGGGCAGTCGCTTTATATGGGGCCGCTTAGAGCTGTTTCATCAGCACGAGCGATTTGCGCTGCCAGTTATAGAGGCGGCGGCGATCTTCCGGCAGGTCGTCGACCGTTGCCTTCACAAAGCCGCGTTTCAGGAACCAGTGTTCGGTGCGAGTCGTCAGCACAAAAATGCGCGTGAGGCCGCGTGCGCGGGCGCGCTGCTCGATGCGCTTGAGGAGCCGCTCGCCGTCGCCGGTGCCTTGCGCTTCGGGCGCGACTGTCAGGCACGCCATTTCGCCGATGCGTTCCTGCGTGTAGGGGTAGAGCGCCGCGCAGCCGAACAGCACGCCATCGTGCTCGATCACCGAGAAATGGTCGATGTCGCGTTCGATCTGGTGGCGGTCGCGCCGCACGAGCGTGCCGTCCGATTCGAGCGGCTCGATCAGCGACAGGATACCGCCGACGTCGTCCGGCGTCGCTTCGCGCAGGCTTTCGAGGTTCTCGTACGAGATCATCGTGCCCACGCCATCGTGCAGGAACAGTTCGAGCAGCAGGCTGCCGTCGAGCGCGTACGGGATGATGTGCGCCCGCGCCACGCCGCCGCGGCAGGCGCGGATGCAGTGCTTCAGATAGAAGCCCGCGTCGCCGGTGACTTCGCCGCTTTCATGCAGCTTGTAGGCGTCGTCGAGCGACAGTTCGCGCATCAGTTCGGTGCCGTCTTCGCCGTCCTGCATCAGGCCGGGCGTTTCGGTCAGGAACACGATCTTGTCGGCGCGCAGCGCGATGGCGGCCGCCGAGGCCACGTCTTCCATGGCCAGATTGAACGCCTCGCCCGTGGGCGAGAAGCCGAGCGGCGAGAGCAGCACGAGCTTGCGGCTTGCGAGCGAATGGCGGATCGAATCCGCGTCGATCTTGCGCACCACGCCCGTGTGGGCGAAGTCGACCCCGTCCAGAATGCCAACCGGCCGCGCCGTCACGAAGTTGCCGGACACCACGCTAATGTGCGCGTGCGCCATCGGCGTGTTCGGCAAGCCCTGGCTAATTGCCGCCTCGATGTCCAGACGCACTTCGCCGGCCGCTTCCTTCGCGGATTCGAGCGCGCGCGCATCGGTGATGCGCATGCCGTGCGAAAACTCGGACTCCACGCCGTGCAGGCTCATCTGCTCTTCGACCTGCGGTCGCGAGCCGTGGACGAGCACGATCTGGATGCCCATGGCCTGCAACAGCGCGATGTCCGAGACGAGTGCGTTCAGCAACCCCTGATGCACCACTTCGCCGCCGAACCCGACGACGAACGTCTTGTTGCGGAACGCGTGGATATAGGGGGCAACCGAACGCATCCAGTCGACGAATTGCGCGTGTTGCGAGTCGGGTTCCGTGGCGCCGGACGTGGCCGGAGCGCTCGCGGGCGTGGAGACGAGGTCGGTTTGGGAATTCATGCCCGGGATTATAATGCGCCCCCATGTCGAATGTACCCAAAAGTCCCGCTCCGGCGAACGAGAAAACGGCGCAGGGCGCCGGATCAGACCCATCGCGCGAGTCGCACGGCGAGGGAGGGGGGCGCGCGCGGCCTGCCGGCGGCGGGAGGCAGCAAACGCAGGCGGGGCAGCAGCTGCGGCCGGAGCAGCAGTCGAGCGACCCGCGTCGCGAGCAACGTGCTGACCCGAAGCCGGCTCATGCGCAGCGTCCGCGTGGTGAGGCAGGGGCGCATGCAGAAAAAACAACGCAAGCGCAACCGTCGCGCTCGCGTGATGACGCTCGCCGTCAGGCGGGTGCAGGCCAGGGGCCGGATCAGCGGGGGCGCAATACGCCTCGGGATGCGCCAAACGTGGCCGGGCCGACGCGTGGCGCTGACGGCGAGCGCGAACCGCGTGCGCCACGTCCGCCGCGCCCCGTGCGGATAGTCGAGCCCAATCCGATTCCGCCCATCACCTTCCCCGAAGCGCTGCCGGTCTCCGGCCGGCGCGAGGAAATCGCGCGGGCGATTGCAAACAATCAGGTGGTGATCGTCTGCGGCGAGACGGGCTCGGGCAAGACTACCCAATTGCCGAAAATCTGTCTTGAGCTTGGGCGCGGGCTCGGTGCGGGCGGTTCGGGGCTGATCGGCCATACTCAGCCGCGGCGGATCGCGGCATCGGCGACCGGCCGGCGCATCGCCGAAGAACTCGGCACGCCGTTCGGCGAAGTGGTCGGCTACAAGGTGCGGTTCACCGATAACCTCTCGCCGGGCGCCTCGGTCAAGCTGATG
Source organism: Paraburkholderia sp. (assembly GCF_026225065.1). Lineage (GTDB taxonomy): Bacteria > Pseudomonadota > Gammaproteobacteria > Burkholderiales > Burkholderiaceae > Paraburkholderia. The sequence continues at coordinate 3,157 of NZ_JAMFSB010000382.1, forward strand.
ACGGACGGCATTCTGCTCGCCGAGACGCAGACCGATCCGCTGCTCAAGGCCTACGACACGCTGATCATCGACGAAGCGCACGAGCGCAGCCTGAACATCGATTTTCTGCTCGGCTATTTGCGCGAGATTCTGCCCAGGCGTCCTGATCTGAAAGTGATCGTGACCTCGGCGACCATCGACGCGGACCGGTTCGCACGTCACTTCGGCACGGAAGAAAAGCCCGCGCCGGTGATCGAGGTTAGCGGTCGCCTGTATCCGGTCGAGATGCGCTATCGCGCGGTGGCGGAAGACAGCCCAGCGGTAAAGTCCGCGGAAGGCTCCTCGTCGTCGTCCTCGCGCGATCGGCCGAAAACGCAGCGCGAGACCGACCGCGACCTGATGGACGCGATCGTCGACGCCGTGGATGAACTGTGCCGCGAAGGCCCCGGCGACGTGCTGGTGTTCCTGCCCGGCGAGCGCGAGATTCGCGATGCCGCAGAGGCGCTGCGCAAGCACCATCCGCCGCATACGGAAATTCTGCCGCTGTTCGCGCGCCTCTCGGCGGCCGAGCA
>NZ_JAMFSB010000383.1 GCF_026225065.1 Paraburkholderia sp.
ATGTGAGGCTACCCAAGACTATCGATTTCGCAGATTCGATAGTTTCGAGGTGGTTTTGACAGCGGCGGTCGCGGTTAGAATACGCGCTGCCTGGTAAGTCCAAGGATTACAACCAATGAAGACCACTTTTCTGGATTTCGAGCAGCCGATCGCTGAACTCGAAGCGAAGATCGAAGAATTGCGCTTCGTGCAGGACGATTCGGCCGTCGATATTTCGGAAGAAATCGATCGGCTCTCCAAGAAGAGTCAGCAGCTCACCAAAGACCTGTACGCTAACCTGAGCCCGTGGCAGGTTTCGCAAATTGCCCGTCATCCTCAGCGTCCGTACACGTTCGACTACGTGGCCGAACTGTTCACCGATTTCCACGAGCTGCACGGCGACCGCGCGTTTGCGGACGATCTGGCAATCGTCGGTGGCCTCGCGCGTTTCAACGGCCAGGCTTGCATGGTGATCGGCCACCAGAAGGGGCGCGATACCAAGGAACGTTCGCTGCGTAACTTCGGTATGCCGCGTCCGGAAGGCTATCGCAAGGCCGAGCGCCTGATGCGTCTTGCTGAGAAATTCAGCCTGCCGCTCTTCACGTTTATCGATACGCCGGGTGCCTATCCCGGCATCGGCGCGGAAGAGCGCGGCCAGTCGGAAGCCATTGGCCGTAACCTGTATGTGATGGCCGAACTGAAAACGCCGATCATCGCGACGATCATCGGTGAGGGTGGTTCGGGCGGTGCGCTCGCCATCGCCGTGGGCGACAGCGTGCTGATGCTGCAATTCTCGACCTATTCGGTGATCTCGCCGGAAGGCTGTGCATCCATTCTGTGGAAGAGCGCGGCGAAGGCGCCGGAAGCGGCCGAGGCTTTGGGTCTCACCGCTCATCGTCTGAAGGCGCTTGGCCTGATCGACAAGATCGTCAACGAGCCGCTCGGTGGCGCGCATCGCGATCCGAAGGGCATGGCTGCCATGCTGCGCCGTGCACTGGCCGATTCGCTGCGTCAGTTCCAGGGCATGAGCGTTCCGGACCTGCGTCAACGCCGTTTCGAGCGGTTGATGGCGTACGGCAAGTTCAAGGAAACGACCCCCGGCGCATAAGCCGGCCCGTATCTTCAATCGAAGGCGCCCAGCGCCTCGTCGACGTGACCCATACCGCTGACTCTCCCGCCGACCGCCTCGTACTCGAGGCGGTCGGCGTGGCGCTTTCCGCGCTGCCCGCACTCCCTGCGCAGCCTGAAGGCGCGCGCGTGGCGGTGGCGTTTAGCGGCGGCATCGACTCCAGTGTCTTGCTCGACGCGGTGGCTCGTGTGGCGGGGCCGTCGCGCTGCATCGCGCTGCATGTTCACCACGGCCTCAGTCCTCACGCGGATCAGTGGCTCGCGCATTGCGAGGCGTTTGCGGGTGAGCGTGGCGTCGCGTTCGCGGAGGCGCATGTCAAAGTCGTGCATGAGTCCGGCGTGAGCGTCGAAGCTGCTGCGCGCGAGGCCCGCTATCGTGCGCTCGACGCACTGTGTGCACAGCACGGCGTGACGACCCTATGGCTCGCCCAGCACGCTGACGATCAGGTTGAAACGGTGCTGCTGCAGTTGCTGCGTGGAGCAGGGCTGGCAGGGCTCGCGGCGATGGCGCCCGCGTACTTGCCGGCGGGTGCCACCGTAACGCGCGTGCGACCGCTTTTGCATCTGTTGCGCGCGCAACTTGAGCAGTACGCGGCGGCGAGAACGCTCGCGTGGGTCGACGACGAATCGAATGCCGACACTCGTTATGCGCGCAATGCCTTGCGTCATGATGTATTGCCTGCGCTGGCAGTCCACTTTCCCGGCTATCGCGATGCGTTGGCGCGCACCGCGGGCCACGCGGCATCCGGGCAGCGTCTGCTGGACCAACTGGCTTGTATCGACATGGAAGTGGCTTCGTGCGACGAAGACCGCGCGTTGTCACGCGACGCCTTGCTCGCACTCGACGACGATCGCGCGCTTAACCTGCTGCGTTTCTGGATCCGCTCGCTTGGCTTGCCGGCCGCATCGACGGCACGTCTGTCCGACGCGCTGCGGCAACTGCGCGAGGTCGGCGAGGCGCACAATCTGCGCGTCGATCACGCCGGCCAGGCGCTGCGCAGCTATCGCGGACAGATCTACTGGGAAGCCGGTGATAGCGCCGAGCCCGCCGACGAGACGGAGTTCGTGGCGCGCGCGGTCGACCAACTTGCCTGGCAGGGCGAATCGATCTGGCGTCTGCCGCAATGGCGCGGCACCTTCGTGTTTGCCGAGGCAAACGCTGGAGATTCGGGTGCCGTGCCCGTCGCGCTTCTGCGTGCGGCGCCGCTTGGCGCGCGCTCGCGCAGCGGCGGCGAGCGTATGCGCAACAGCGCGCAGGGCCCGGGCCGCACGCTCAAGAACCTGTTCCAGGAGCAGGGTGTGCCGGCGTGGAAGCGGGACGTGCCGCTGCTTTACGTGGGCGATACGCTGCTGTTCGTACCGTTGCTCGGTGTCAACCATGCGGCTTTATCGGTGAAGCCTGATGTTGCCGACGCCGTTGCTAGCGAGCACTCAGACGCCGCCGCTTTTGCCCGCGGCGCTTACGTGCGGATTGACTGGCGCGAGGATCTTCTGATCGCTTGACCGACCGGTCGGGTGCGCCGGGCGAAGCCCTCGCGTGACGCTGACGCACGGCCATCGAAGCATCGAAAGAGGGCGTAACGCCTTTGCGTACAGGCCTTTGCAACGCGTATTACCGGGATTTTGGCTTGTCTTTTTGCGCCTGATCGGGTACGTTAACATGCTTGCCCGAAGCCGCTATTGCCGTCATTTTGATGCGCTTTTGCTGTTTTCCGGCCGTTTCCTGTGTTTCCCGGCGACCATAAGCCACCGGGGAGCCGCCAGCCAGCGGCCTTTGGCGATTCCTCGCGGGCAAATCCGCGCGTGCTGCACGTGCGCTGCATCTACGCCGCCACCCTCACACTTCGCCGTCGTTCCTGAAACGTTGAGCTCTTGTGCTTCGGTGCGGTCGTCTCCAGCGCGGCAGCGCGGTTACTTCTCCAGTTCAGAACGACAATGGCACTCATCGTACATAAATACGGCGGCACTTCGATGGGCTCGGTCGAGCGCATCAAGAACGTCGCGAAGCGCGTCGCGAAATGGCACAAGGCCGGCCACAAGATGGTCGTGGTGCCCTCGGCGATGTCCGGCGAAACGAACCGCTTGCTCGGTCTCGCGAAAGACATATCGGCCCAGCCGAACCCTCGCGAGCTAGACATGATTGCCGCCACCGGCGAGCAGGTCAGCTCGGGTCTGCTCGCCATTGCGTTGCAGGAAGCGGGCGTCGATGCGATCAGCTACGCCGGTTGGCAAGTGCCGATCAAAACCGACAGTGCGTTCACCAAGGCACGCATTAGCGAAATCGACGGCGAGCGCGTGATGCGCGATCTCGAAGCGGGCAAAGTGGTGGTGATCACCGGTTTCCAGGGCGTCGACCCGGAAGGCTATATCACTACGCTCGGCCGTGGCGGTTCGGACACGTCGGCGGTGGCCGTTGCTGCCGCGCTGAAGGCTGACGAGTGTCTGATCTATACGGACGTGGACGGTGTCTACACCACCGACCCACGCGTGGTCGAAGAAGCGCGCCGGCTCGATCGCGTGACGTTTGAAGAAATGCTGGAGATGGCGAGCCTGGGTTCGAAGGTGTTGCAGATCCGCTCGGTGGAGTTCGCCGGCAAATATCAGGTGAAGACGCGCGTATTGTCGAGCCTGACCGATCCGCTGATCCCGCTCGAAGGTGAAATGACCTCGGGCACCCTGATTACTTTTGAAGAAGACGAGACCATGGAAAAAGCAGTCATCTCGGGCATCGCGTTTCAGCGCGACGAAGCACGTATCGCCGTGATGGGTGTACCCGACAAGCCCGGCATCGCTTACCAGATCCTCGGACCGGTGGCGGACGCGAATATCGACGTCGACATGATCATCCAGAACCAGAGCGTCGAGGGCAAGACGGCCTTCACGTTCACGGTGGGCCGCGGCGACTATCAGCGCGCCATGGATATCCTCACGGGTCAGGTGAAGGACCATGTGAAGGCCGAGCAGGTGCTGGGCGATCCGAAGGTGTCGAAGGTTTCGGTGGTCGGCGTCGGGATGCGTTCGCATGTGGGTATCGCGAGCACGATGTTCCGCACGCTGTCGGAAGAGGGCATCAACATCCAGATGATCTCTACCTCCGAAATCAAGATCTCGGTGCTGATCGACGAGAAGTATATGGAGCTCGCCGTGCGCGCGCTGCATAAGGCGTTTGAGCTGGATCAGGCGTAATTTGCGTTGAATAATGGGGCGCTCTCGAGCACCCCATTTGCGCTTTGTGCCATCCGCACGGGGGATGTGAAGAATTTGCGTCGTTGCTGACGAATCTGGCACAAAAAGTGTTCCCGAAACATTGACCTTCGTGGTTCGGCCCGCTATTATCTTGGCTTCGTCGCGCTGACTCCCTGCGCGACCGAAAGTTTGGGAGACGTGGCCGAGAGGTCGAAGGCACTCCCCTGCTAAGGGAGCATCTGGGCCAAAACCTGGATCGAGGGTTCGAATCCCTCCGTCTCCGCCAGCAATGGCGGCGGAACCCCAAGAGATCGCGGTCTCTTGGGGTTTTGTTTTTGTGCGGCTGCTTTTGATTGCCTTTGATTTGAATGAACGTGGTTCGGCGAATCAAGGTTTAGCGTGGCATGAAATACAGACGTTCGCTCGAGCGTGGAATATGGTTCGGACATCGAATCAATGGTGACTAGATCCGCAGCCGGAGGTTTGTTATTGAAGAGGCAGGGAATCGGCAAACTCCACCGCCTGCGTGCCTTGAGCAGCCCAACCTCCAAAATCCGTCTCGCAGGTGTTACTGGCAAGTCCGCTTTTCACCGAACCTTCGTCCCTTGTAACGAGACGTAACCCAGCGGGTCAGACTGCGATTTTATGCATCAGTTCTTACAAACTTGAAATACGGGGATTGTCACCTTGCGCTATATTTCCGTCCAACAACACACCACATGTAAAAGGTGATTCTATGAAGTCCGCTCGTCTTGTTCCGCTTCTGATCGGGGTCCTCGCGCTGGGTGCGTCAGGTGCAGCAATGGCCGGCGTGAGCGTTGGTGTCAACATCGGTATTCCGGCGCCGGTTTACATCGCTCCGGCACCGGTCTACGCACCGCCTCCGCCGCCCGTCTATCAGCCTGCGCCGGTGTACTACGGCGGCCCGGCCATCGTGATCGGCTGGCATGGCGACCGCTACTGGGACGGCCGTCGCTACTGGGCGCATGACGACTGGTATCGCCATCATCCGGGCGGCGGCTATGGCTACCACGACCATGGCGGTTATCACGATCACCGCTATTGATCCGTGTAGCGCAGAGTTCTAGCGCCGAAAGCAAAAAACCGCCCTCGAGGGCGGTTTTTTGTTGTTGCGCACCAACACTCGCGGGAGCAACGAGGGCGCGGGTGAGAAGCCCGCCCCACGGAAAGCCCGCCCCACGGAAAAGGCCGCCCCGTTACTCCGCAACCGCAGCCATGCCGCCAACTACCGCGTTAAAGCCGCTGTCGACGTGCAGAACTTCTGCCGTCACCCCAGCCGCCAGATCCGAGAGCAAAAACGCTGCCGAATTGCCGACCTGTTCGATCGTCACATTGCGCTTGAGCGGCGCATTGCCTTCGACGAAATCGAGAATCTTGCCGAAGCCCTTGATGCCGCTCGCCGCCAGCGTCTTGATCGGGCCGGCGGAAATGCCATTGACGCGCACGCCTCGCGCGCCGAGCGAAACCGCCAGGTAACGCACGCTCGCTTCGAGTGAGGCCTTGGCGAGCCCCATCGTGTTGTAGTTCGGGATCGCGCGTTCGGCGCCCAGGTACGTCAAGGTCAGCAACGCGGCATCTTTCGACAGCATCGGCAGCGCCGCCTTGGCGAGCGCCGGGAAGCTGTAGGCGGAAATATCGTGCGCGATGCGGAAATTTTCGCGCGTCATGCCGTCGAGGAAGTCGCCGGCGATCGCTTCACGCGGCGCAAAGCCGATGGAGTGGACGAGGCCGTCGAGACTATCCCAGCGTTCCTTCAGCGACGGAAAGAGCGCTTCGATCTGCGCGTCGTCGCCCACGTCGCACGGGAACACCAGATCGCTGCCGAATTCCGTTGCGAACTCGGTGACACGGTCCTTGAAGCGGTCGCCGACATACGTGAACGCCAGTTCTGCGCCTTCGCGCTTGCACGCCTGCGCAATGCCGTATGCGATCGAACGGTTCGACAGCAGGCCGGTCAGCAAGATTCGTTTACCAGCGAGGAAGCCCATGAATTCTCCTAATGAAGTCAACGCGCCGCGAGCTCAGATGTGCGGGATCGCGCGGGATTATTAGGTAGAATTCTCTCACATTGCAACCGCCCACTGACCAATAAGGCCCCCATGACAACTGGCTCGCGACGGATTCGAGCGCCTCGTGCAGGCTGGCGCGTCTTGGTGGAAAGAATCTCGCGGGTCGGTTCGCAGGGTGTACGGGGAGCTCTCGCGGCGGCGCTGCTGGTGCTGGCGGGGGCCGGCGCGGCCTTGCTGGGGGCGCAATCGGCGTACGCGTCGTATGGGATTGCGCAGTACGGCGATCCGAAATATCAACCGGGTTTCAAACACTTCGACTACGTCAATCCGGATGCGCCGAAGGGCGGCACGCTGGTGTTGGGCAATCCGGACCGGCAAACCAGTTTCGACAAGTTCAACGCGTTCACGTTGCGCGGCAATGCGGCGCCGGGGACTGGATTTTTGTTCGAGAGTCTGCTCGCCGGCAGTTCGGATGAAGTGGCATCGGCATATGGACTGCTGGCCGATGACGTACAGATTGCCCCTGATCGCCGGTCGGCCACGTTTCACATCAATCCGCGCGCGCGTTTTTCGAATGGCGATCCGGTGACCGCCGCCGACGTCAAATACTCGCTCGACACGCTGAAAAGCCCGCAGGCTTCACCGGCATACGCCGCGTATTTCGCTGAGATCACTCGTGCAGTGGTGGTGGACCGATTGACGATCCGCTTCGAGTTCGATGAGCCGCATCGCGAACTCCCCTTGCTGGCGGGCGCCATTCCGATATTTTCTCCCAAGTGGGGAGAGAAGCCGGACGGCAGCCATATTCCGTTCGACCAACTGACATTTGAAAAGCCGATCGGCAGTGGTCCTTATCTGATTGAGCGATACGACAACGGCCGGACTATCACTTACCGGCGCGATCCGAATTACTGGGGCGCCGATTTGCCGGTGCGGGTGGGCACCTACAACTTCGACCGTATCGTGTACAAGCTATATTCGGATGACACGGCGCGCCGCGAAGCATTCAAGGCCGGAGAATACGACGCATTCGTCGAGTTCGTTGCGCGTAGCTGGGTGAGGCGCGATGTCGGCAAGAAATTCGATAGCGGCGAGCTGGTCAAGCGTGAATTCCCGCAGCACAACGGCACCGGCATGCAAGGGTTCATTATCAACACCCGGCGGCCGCTCTTCCAGGATGCGCGCGTGCGCAAGGCGCTCGACCTCGCGCTCGATTTTCAATGGCTCAATCGCCAGCTTTTCTACAATCTCTATACGCGTATCGACAGTTACTTTGTCAACACCGACCTGCAGGCGACGGGGCTGCCGTCAGCAGGTGAACTCGCTCTGCTCAACCCGTGGCGAGCCCAGCTCGACCCGGCGGTGTTTGGGGCACCGCCGAAACAGCCTGACACGGATCCGCCCAGCTCGTTGCGCGCCAATCTGCTCGAGGCACGAGCGCTGCTCGAGCAGGCCGGCTGGACCTATCGCGATGGCGCATTGCGCAATGCCAAGGGGCAGCCGTTCCAGTTTGAGATCCTTGACGATTCTTCCTCGGCCACCTCGATGGAGCCGATCGTCGCGACATTGATTCGCAATCTGCAGAAACTGGGCATCACGGCGACGTTTCGCACCAGCGATTTCGCGGTCTACCAGAAGCGCCTCGATGCGTTCGACTTCGACGTAACGACTATCCGCATGGGGGACGTTCAGGTGCCGGGTACGGAAGAGGTCGACCGGTACGGCAGCAAGTCTGCCGATACCCCCGGTTCCGGGAACATGATGGGCGTCAAGTCGCCGGCCGTCGACGCCATCTTGCGCTCACTGGTGCAGGCGCAGACGCGCGATCAACTCGTCGATGCCACCCACGCGCTCGACCGCGTGCTGCTGCATGGCTACTATGTGATTCCACAGTGGTACAGCGCAGTTCACCGGGTCGCGTTCAGGCGCGATCTCGCCTGGCCGCAGACCTTACCGCTGTACTATTCGCCAGATGACTGGATCACCTCGACGTGGTGGTTCAAATCGCCGAAGTAACGCGGTCGCTCGGTTCTGATCCGTCATTTCAACGTCTCACGTTAGCGCACCGGAAACGCCGCCATGTGGAGCTACATCCTCAAACGCCTGCTGTTGATGATCCCGACCTTGCTCGGAGTATTGACGCTCACATTCGCCGTGATCCAGTTCGTACCGGGCGGCCCGGTTGAGCAGATGGTGCACGAATTGCGCAGGGGCAACGAGAACGGCGCGCCGTTTGGGTTGCGCGCGCATAACGGCGTCGACGCGCAGGAGGTTGCACAGCTCAAGGCGCTCTACGGCTTCGACAAGCCACCGCTCGAACGCTATGGGCTGATGCTCAAACGCTTTGCGACCTTCGATCTCGGGCAGAGTTATTTCCGCCATCAAAGCGTGTGGTCGCTGGTGGTCTCGAAGCTGCCGGTGTCGATCAGCATCGGCGTATGGACCTTTTTGCTCACGTATCTGATCTCGGTGCCGCTCGGTATCGCCAAGGCAATCCGCAACGGCTCGCACTTCGATTTCGTCACGAGCCTGATCGTACTGATCGGTTACGCGATTCCGGGCTTTGTGCTCGGTGTGCTGCTGCTCGTGCTGTTCGGCGGCGGCTCGTTCCTGCAACTGTTTCCGCTGCGCGGCCTCACGTCCGACAACTGGGCGCAACTGAGCTTCGGCGCAAAGATACTGGATTACCTGTGGCATATCACGTTGCCGATCATAGCCTCGGTAGTAGGCAGTTTCGCCGTAATCACGATGCTGACCAAGAACGCTTTCCTGGACGAGATCCGCAAGCAGTACGTACTGACTGCGCGCGCCAAAGGTCTTTCGGAGCGGCAGGTGCTATGGAAGCACGTGTTTCGCAACGCCTCTTTGCCATTGATCGTCGGTTTTCCGGGCGCGTTTATCGGCGCGTTCTTCACGGGGAGTCTGTTGATCGAGACGCTGTTCTCGCTCGACGGTCTCGGCCTGCTGTCATATCAATCGGTCGTGCAGCGCGACTATCCGGTGGTGCTCGGCACGCTGTATCTGTTCACGCTGATCGGTCTCGCCACCAAGCTGATCTCCGACCTCTGCTACGTCTGGGTCGATCCACGCATTCAATTCGAACAACTGGAGCGCTGACTTGAGTCGAGCCCGTACCCGAGCCGAGCTGGCGCCGCGCAACGAGCCTGTCCGCGCGTTTATCTCGCCGTCGCCCGCGCGCCGCGTCTGGCAGCGCTTTCGCAAGCAACGCCTTGGCTACTGGAGTCTGATCGTGTTCGTCGTCGCCTTTGCGACGAGTCTCGCGGCGCCGCTATGGTCGAACGACAAGCCGATCGTGGTCCGTTACGACGGGCATCTGTATTTCCCGTTGTTCAACACCTATTCGGAGATCACCTTCGGCGGCGATTTTCCGACGCCTGCTGATTACCTCGATCCCTACGTTCGCGACCGTTTCAGCAAACCGGGCAATTTCGCGGTCTATCCGCCGAATCCGTATTACTACGACACGCTCAACTACTTCTCGAAGGCGCCCAATCCCGCTCCGCCGTCGCGTGACAACTGGTTCGGCACCGACGACCGCGGACGCGATCTGCTTGCGCGCCTCGTCTACGGTTTTCGGGTGTCGGTGGAGTTTGCGCTGGTGCTCACGTTGATCGGCACCGTGTTCGGTATTTTCGCGGGCGCGGTGCAGGGCTTCTTCGGCGGCAAGACCGACATCATCGGGCAGCGGCTCATAGAAATCTGGAGTGCGCTGCCGGAGTTGTATCTGCTGATTATCTTCGCCTCGATCTTCGAACCTGGCTTCATCCTGCTGATCGTGTTGCTTTCGCTATTCGGGTGGATCGGTTTGTCCGACTATGTGCGAGCGGAATTCCTGCGCAATCGCACCCAGGACTATGTGAGGGCGGCGCGGGCCATGGGGCTGTCGAACTGGCAGATCATGTGGCGTCATGTGCTGCCCAACAGCCTGACACCTGTCATCACGTTTTTGCCGTTCCGCATGAGCGGTGCAATCCTTGCGCTCACCAGCCTCGATTTTCTCGGCCTCGGCGTACCGTCGCCGACTCCAAGCCTTGGCGAACTGCTCGCCCAGGGCAAGGACAATCTGGACGCATGGTGGATCTCGTTGTCGACCTTCAGCGTGCTGGTGGCGATGTTGCTGCTGCTGACCTTCATGGGCGACGCGCTGCGCAATGCGCTCGACACCCGCATCTCCGATGCCATGCGCGCCGGAGGTAACCAGTGAGCGAACAGACGATGCAAGGCACGACAGGGCCGCTGCTGGAGCTCGATCATCTGCGAGTGACGTTCGGCGACACCGTCGCGGTGAACGACGTCACGCTCGCTATTGAGCGCGGCGAGCGCGTGGCGCTGGTTGGCGAATCGGGATCGGGCAAGAGCGTCACGGCGCTGTCGATCCTGCGCTTGCTGAACGATGCCGAGGTGAGCGGTGCGATCCGCCTTAACGGCGAGGACCTGCTTGCGAAGAGCGAGCGCGAGATGCGCGGCCTGCGCGGCTCCGCTATCGCGATGATCTTCCAGGAGCCGATGTCGGCGCTCAACCCGCTCTATACGGTGGGCGAGCAGATCGCGGAGACGATCGTGATCCACGATGGCGTGCCGGCCAAGGAAGCGCGCAAGCGTGCCGTTGCGCTGCTTGCGCGTACGGGCGTCGCTGAGCCCGGCAAGCGGGTCAACAGTTATCCGCATCAACTCTCCGGCGGACAGCGGCAGCGCGCGATGATTGCGATGGCGCTCGCGTGCCGTCCGCGTCTCTTGCTCGCCGATGAGCCGACCACCGCGCTCGACGTGACGATCCGCGCGCAGATCGTCGAGCTGCTGCTCGAACTGCAACGCGACGAAGCGGAAAAGCGCGGCATGGCCGTGCTGCTGATCACTCACGATCTGAACCTCGTGCGTCATTTCGCACAGCGCGTGGCGGTAATGGAGCGCGGAGTGCTGGTCGAAAGCGGGACGGTCGAGCAGGTCTTCAATTCGCCGCAGCATCCGTACACGCAGCGTCTGCTGCAAAGCCGGCCTGAGCGGACTGTTGTACCGGTTTTGCCGATCTCGCCGGTGCTGCTTGAGGCGCGCGACGTCTCAGTCGAGTTCAAGACGAAGCTGCCCGGCTTGAGCGGCTGGTTCCGCTCGGGACGTTTTCGCGCGGTTGCCGATGCGACGGTGTCGGTGCGGCAAGGCGAGACGCTCGGGATTGTCGGTGAATCGGGCTCGGGTAAATCGACGCTGGCGATGGCGCTGCTCGGCCTGCAGCGCACCGCGCACGGCGCGATCGAGTTTCAAGGCAGGGCGCTCGCGAGTTACCGCGGACATGAACAAACGGTCCTGCGCTCGAACATGCAGGTGGTTTTTCAGGACCCGTTCAGTTCGCTTTCGCCGCGGCAGACGATCGAACGGATCGTCGGCGAGGGGCTCGCGCTGCATCGTCCGCAAATGGACGCCACGGCGCGGCGCGAGAAGGTTATTTCGGTGCTGCGCGAGGTCGGACTCGACCGCACGGTGCTGTACCGTTACCCGCACGAATTCTCCGGCGGCCAGCGGCAGCGCATTGCGATTGCCCGGGCGCTGGTGCTCGAGCCGCGCATCCTGATCCTTGATGAGCCTACCAGTGCGCTCGACGTCTCCATCCAGCAGCAGGTACTCAAGCTTCTGGCCGGGTTGCAACGTAAGTACAACCTCGGCTTCGTGTTCATCAGTCACGACCTGGCCGTGATCGGCGCGATGGCGCATCGCGTTGCGGTCATGCAGAACGGTATGATCGTGGAATCGGGGGAGGTTGAGCAGATTTTTGCGACACCTGCCCATCCTTACACTCGGAAGCTTCTGCAAGCGGCGCTCGTGGACTGAAATTCACCAATTGGGTGCGTGTCTCGATTGTATTTTTCTATTTGTTTTGACACACGAATACTTACTGGCTAGTATCGACCAAACTTTTTTCCGTATGCTACTGATTCTCCACTGATTTTTAGGCAATAACTACCGACCAATGCAGCACCGAAACTTAACCCAGGCTTGTACGCGCGTCGTCGCCGGGATGTTCATTGGCGTACTGATAGCAGCAGCTCCCGGCGCTTTCGCCGACGAAGTAAGCAGTTTCAATCAGAATGCCTCACTTTCGACCCAGGATGGGTCGACTCCGCTGTCCGCTCCCACTTCGCAAGTTTCCAGCGCAAGCGCCGATACCGGCAGCAGCGCACGCTCGTTTTTGTCCGGCATGGCCGGCAAAGCAGGTGACGTGGTGGTCGGCGCGCTCAATATGATTGGCGTGCGTTACCGCTGGGGCGGCGATACGCCGGACTCAGGCCTCGATTGCAGCGGTTTCGTGCGTTACGTGTTCCAGGACACGCTGGGCATGGCTCTGCCGCGCCGCGCTGAAGAAATGAGCCGGGTTGGCGAAAAGGTCAGCATGAGCAACCTGAAGCCGGGCGATCTGGTGTTTTTCAATACGATGCGCCGTACGTTCTCGCACGTTGGCATCTATATCGGCGACAACAAGTTTGTGCATTCGCCGTCTACCGGCAGCACGATCCGCGTCGACGATCTGGATGATGGCTACTGGGAAAAGCGCTTCACGGGTGCACGCCGGGTCGAAACGTCGTATCAGGGCTCGCAGGATCTGAAGCAGCGTGTCAATGCTGCGATCGGCGGCGGGAACAACTAGCGCCTCGCACCAAAAAGATCTGCGGTTAAGAAAGCCTGCTTCGCAAGAAGCAGGCTTTTTTTATTCCGTTGACCCGAAAGGGCGAAAAGGGTGCAAAGGGATGGGAAGGGCACCTTCGGCGAGTGCCCGGGTAGAACCCGGTTACACCGCGACTCGGCTTGCCGCCAGCTTGCGTTGCAACTCCGGCATGATCTTAGCCGCGGCTTCCTCTCCGGCGAGTATTGCGGCGTTGCGCTGCGAGAAATCGCTCCCACTCATGGCCGCAAGATTCGGACGGATTACGACATCCGCGTACTTGTCGAGCTCGTAGGCCTTGATGGTCTGGCCCATGATCGTGAAGGTCTGCAGCAGCACGTCGAACGAGCTGGTCGTGAGGCCCGCTTCAGGGCGCTGCGAGATGTCCACGGCAATCACGAAGTCCGCGCCCATCTTGCGGGCGAATGACGCGGGCACCGGGCTCACCAGGCCACCGTCGACGTATTCGTGGCCGCCAATCGTCACTGGCTCGAAAATCGACGGCACGCTGCACGAGGCACGCACGGCGATGCCCGTGTTGCCGCGCTGGAACAGGATCGGCTGGCCGCTGTTCAGATCGGTGGCGACCACGCCGAGCGGTTTGGCCATCTTTTCGATCGGACGGTTGTTCAGCGTCGTATTCAGGTAATTCTGCAACGCCACGCCCTGCAGGAAGCCGCGCGTGCGAAACGGCATGGCCCAGTCGCTGATCGATGCTTCATCCATGGTCAGCGCGAGCTTGTTGAGTGCAAAGCCATTCATGCCGGAGGCATAGAGCGCGCCCACCACCGAGCCGGCGCTGGTGCCCGCCACCAGGTCCACCTGAATGTTGCGCGCCTCGAGCGCCTTGATCACGCCGATATGCGCGAACCCGCGCGCCGCGCCGCCACCAAGGGCAAGGCCGACGCGAATGGGCCGCTGCGGTTTGGCGAGCGGTGCGACGACGGGCGGCGTGGCAGGCGGATTGGTCGATGCGGTATTGACCGGCGGCTGCGAGGGGGTCTCCGGCCGGCTGCCGGTCGTCGTACAGGCGGTCAGGACAGCGGATGCCGCGGCAATCGAGAAACTGCGGCGGGTGAGGCGTGGGGCGGATTGTGTCAACGATTTCTCCAGCAACGGCGCCGGTCCCGCAGAGGGTTCCAAAGCGGCCGCGTTTCAAGCGAACAGGATCGCCCGTGGCGTTCTTCTTACGGCACCGCGATCGCGGTGAATCACGGCGCGCGCACATCATAAATCAAAGCCTGGTGGCGGCGCGTTGCGCGTGAAAAAACGTTACAGATGCGTCGTCCGGACTCGCGCCAACGTCTGCCACGACGCTGCTCGTCGCGCGCACCCGGCCTGGGAACAGGCCATCGGAAGGTATAATTCGGCTCTTGCATTTTTCATCCGCCTCCGTGCCCGGCGACCGTTGCCGCACGGACGCGTTCCGCTGCCGCGCCTGCTGGTATTTCACTGCCGCGCGCCGGCGCCTGCCTTCCGAGTAACCGCTTATGACCACCTCCGTTCGCACCCGTTTCGCACCGAGCCCCACTGGCTATATCCATCTCGGCAACATCCGTTCTGCGCTGTATCCGTGGGCGTTCGCGCGCAAGACGAAGGGCGCTTTCGTGTTGCGGGTCGAGGACACCGATGTGGAGCGCTCCACGGAAGCCTCTGTCGACGCCATCCTCGAAGGCATGGAGTGGCTCGGCTTCGATTACGACGAAGGCCCGTTCTACCAGATGCAACGTATGGACCGCTATCGCGAAGTGGTCAAGCAGATGGTCGAGCAAGGGCTAGCGTACCCGTGCTACATGTCGACCGAAGAACTCGACGCGTTGCGCGAGCGTCAGCGTGCGGCCGGCGAAAAGCCGCGTTACGACGGCACGTGGCGCCCGGAACCGGGCAAGGTGCTGCCGACTCCGCCGGCAGGCGTACAGCCCGTGATGCGCTTTCGCAACCCGCTCACGGGCGTGGTGGCGTGGGACGATGCGGTGAAAGGCCCTATCGAGATCTCGAACGAAGAACTCGATGATCTCGTGATCGCGCGTCCGGACGGCACGCCGACCTACAACTTCTGCGTGGTGGTGGACGACCTCGACATGCATATCACGCACGTGATTCGTGGCGATGATCACGTCAACAACACGCCGCGCCAGATCAACATCCTGCGCGCGCTGGGCGGCGAGCCGCCGGTCTACGCGCACTTGCCGACCGTGCTCAACGAGCAGGGCGAAAAGATGAGCAAGCGTCATGGCGCTATGAGCGTGATGGGCTATCGCGATGCCGGCTTTCTGCCGGAGGCTGTGCTGAATTACCTCGCGCGACTGGGCTGGTCGCACGGCGATGCGGAGATTTTCACGCGCGAACAGTTTGTCGAATGGTTCGATCTCGAACACCTCGGCAAGTCGCCGGCTCAGTACGATCACGACAAGCTCAAGTGGCTCAACGCGCACTACATCAAGGAAGCGGATAACGCACGTCTGGCTGAACTGGCGCGGCCGTTCTTCGCGGAGTTGGGCATCGACGAAGCAACGATTGCTCAGGGCGCAGACCTCGTCGCCGTAGTGGGCCTGCTGAAGGACCGCGCTACGACGGTCAAGGAGATCGCGGAGAACGCCGCGATGTTCTATCGCACGCCTGCGCCTGAAGCGGAAGCGCTCGCGCAGCATGTGACCGATGCGGTGCGCCCGGCCATCGCCGATCTCGCGGTTGCGCTGAAGAGCGCGGAGTGGACCAAGGAAAGCATCTCGGCCGCGTTCAAGGCCACGCTCGGTGCACACAAGCTTAAGATGCCGCAGCTCGCCATGCCGGTGCGTCTGCTGGTGGCGGGCACGACCCACACACCGTCGATCGATATGGTGTTGATGCTGTTCGGCCGTGACGTGGTGGTGAGCCGTCTCGAAAAATCGCCCACCTGAACGGTGTGAGAGGGATTGCATGCGTCTCGTGAAAAAAGTCGCATGGAATCACTCAGAGGGTATTTACAAAGCGAGGTTTGCTCTCTAAAATCTCGTTTCTGTTCTGCAAGGGGGGTATAGCTCAGCTGGGAGAGCGCTTGCATGGCATGCAAGAGGTCAGCGGTTCGATCCCGCTTACCTCCACCATCAGAGCAGATTGAAGTCTTTTCCGGTGTCCGGATGTTGTGGCAAAAAAGACTTCACAAGTAGTAACAATGTAGTTAGAATATTGGTCTTCGCTGCTAACGAGTTGAATTTAACGTCAATTAGCAGCAAGATAAAGACAGATCTGAAAAGATTATGTCCCCTTCGTCTAGAGGCCTAGGACATCACCCTTTCACGGTGAGTACAGGGGTTCGAATCCCCTAGGGGACGCCA
>NZ_JAMFSB010000384.1 GCF_026225065.1 Paraburkholderia sp.
TCTATCGCGTCGGATTGCCGGCCAAGAGCGGTGTGGGTGGTGGAATTGTCGCGGTGCTGCCGGGGGAAATGGCGGTTTGCGTCTGGTCGCCGGGGCTGGATAGCAATGGGAATTCGCTGGCGGGGGTGAAGTCACTGGAATGGCTAACCACACTTACCGGACAGTCGATCTTTTAATAGCGCCGGGGCGGATAATTCTGACGGCGTAAAAGAGCGCGACTCTGTCCGCAGCGGACAGAGTCGCCGCAACTATAATACGAAATCGCCCATTTTCTCCAGCTGGCTCAGGCGGCAAACAGGCATCTCTCCCACAGATGCTCCGATTCGCTCGAAAATCCGAAAGCATCGACAGTCGCCGAACAAAGCATAAACGCTTGCAACTCGGGGACATCGCACAGGAGAAGAGTTATGCCCGATAATGCACTTCCCTCATCCAGTGGAAAACCCGGTACGGAGTATGGAAAATCATACCGCGAATGGAAAAATTGGGAAGTCAGCAATTTCGGCGAATTGGGGAAATCAGAAAACTGCTATTTCGATGCGGAAATAAAAAAGGCGAATATTAAAACCGATAGAAAGATGCGTGTGCTGGAGATTGGCTTTGGCAACGGAAGCTTTCTGACCTACGCCAGAAAAAAGCACTGGGATATCGTCGGCACGGAAATCAACAAGGACCTGGTCGAAGCCGCCAGGCATCTTAATTTTGATTGCATCTGTGCAGCCGACTTGAGCGCATTTCCGGACGATGCGTTCGATCTGGTGGTAGCTTTTGATGTTCTGGAGCACATTAGTCAGGAAAATCTTCTGACCTTTCTCAGAGAAGCAAAGAGAATATTGAAAGACGATGGAACTTTCATAGCCCGATTTCCAAATGGAGATTCACCGTTCGGATTGTTTAATCAGAATAGCGATATGACCCATATAGCGACTATTGGAAGCGGAAAAGTAAAATACCTTGTCAACGAATTGGGTGTAGAACTCGTCTTTGTCGGCGGCGAAGCCCAACCGTTGATTACTGGCACTCTGCGACGCACAGTACATGGATTGTTTTCCATACCCATTAAAAAAATAATAAACCTATTTGTCAGCCTTGTTTTTTTCCAGGGAGGAGATATCGCCTTCTGTTCGTTGAATCTTGTCATGATCTTTCGCACCAGCAAATCCAACTCCGTCACAGCTTCCGGGGGCGATTAATCAATGTCACCATCACGTAGCTCATGATGGTCAGCATGAACCATGAACCCAGTTTTCCCACGGACACCATCGCCCACCCGTGCATCTGGCCTGGATACAACCAGGCGTGACTGAACGTGCCGATGTTTTCTGCCAGCCAGATGAACGTGGCAATAAGCACGAAACCTAGCAACAACGGCATCCGATGGAAGTTCCGACCAATCAGAAAGAACACAAAGTTTGCCGATCGGCACTATTGCTAAATGACCGGCGCACCATTTTCTGCGCAGGATTCTCGACCATAAGACCGAAGAAGTCGAATGTCGCAATCAAGGCCGCCGGGCGATCTATCTTTCGGTGGCTTTTGAGGAGGGAAAACCTGCCGGGGTGGATTCAGCATACGGGTTGGTAAAATTGCCTGGAAGTCCGGGAGACTCGCCAGTGGTCCGTGCCAAGGGGCGCCGCGTCAAGGTGGCGTTCGGCCGGTTCACCGCAGAACCTCCCCTACCCCCGATCCACCGAATCCTCACCATGCCTGCCGTCCAGACACACTTTCAGGATCTGCCCATCATCCTGGACCCGGCCCAACGGCTCGAAATCGCGCACCAGCATTTCGACGTTTGCGTGTTGCCGATCCAGCAGCAACTCCTGGCGTGGTGCGACCGCATGATCGGAGTGGTCAACCTCCTGACGAGGCGCGACGAACGCGGGCAGCCGTTTCGCGGCTGGATCGACCGCTACGCAGTCGGCGAATTCCTGTTCGCCGACTGCCACACCGACCGCATCACGCAAGACCGGACGATCGCGCGGATCTCCCAGGACAACGCGCGCAGCATCGTCTTCCACGTGTTTTTCGACACTGCGCCCGGCAACGAGCTCATCTACCCGGGCAAACGCACAGGCACGGCGCTCGAGGGCGGCATCTTCGCCGTCGATCTCAACCAGCCCGTGCAGTTCAAGCGCGCGCCCTGCCGGCACGTCACGATTTTTCTGCCGGGCGCGTTGCTGGGCAAAGTGTTTCCGGACCCGTCAGTCCTGCATGGACGCACGCTCTCGCCGCACTTGCCCGCAGTGCGTTATCTCACGGACCGCGTCCTGTCGTTTGCTGCTCGCGTCCGCTACATGGCGCCTTGGGATGCCCACCGGATCCTGCGCGAGATCGTGCTGCTGATCGCGGATGCGTTCGGCGAGCAGGCGGGGCTGAGGGGCGGTAAGCCCGCGCTCGCCCGGGCAATGGCATTCGATCAGGCGCGCCGCTACGTGCATCGGAATCTGCACAACGGCGATCTTTCGCCCGATGGCGTCGTGGAGTCGCTGGGTCTTTCACGACGCGCGGCCTATCGCCTCTTTGAGCACGAAGGCGGGCTGGGCGCCTATATCCGGCGTGTGCGTTTGCGCGCCGCCGCCGACGAGCTCGTCGCATGGCCCGGCGTTCCGGTGCAGGACATCGCCTATGCTCACGGCTTTCGGAGCGCGTCGGACTTCACGCGAGCGTTCCGGCGTGCTTACGGCCTCGCGCCGCAGGACATCCGGCAGTATCACGACGACGGGCGCGCATCGCCAAAGCGGTCGTGACACGGCTCCGCCCACAGTGGACCTTCAGCTTCTCGTGAACCGGTCATTCGATCTGTGTGCGTAGTCAGTGGTATGTCGTCGTCGAAGATTGCAGCTTCGTCAGCACGCCTTGCTTGAATCGAAACCAACCCTGTGGGCCTTGCATCACGACTTCATCACCTTGCCAGAACACGCGCTTAACCATCATGCGCGTGTTCAAGCGCTCCACCAGTGGAGGATGGTGGCGAAAGTCGTACAGCACCGGCCCGGAATCGGTCTGCACAAGCATTCGCGTAACGGTGTCATTTGCGTTGCCGATGTCATCGAAATGCGCGAGCGTGTTCGCGCCGAAGCGATCGAAAATTTCCTTGTCGACCGTTGCTGCGAAACCGCGATCGACGCGCTCAAATTGCAGTTCGCCTGAGGGCGTAACGAGCGGACCGGACGCGTTGCTTTGCGCATGCACGCAAGTCGCGAAACAGGCGGCTGCGAGCGCAGCGAGGAACAGTCGTTTCATGTTGCCTTTCAGATTCAGTGGCTTCTCCGACCAGGGAAAAGCGCGCGAAGAGACTCGTCGAAATCAATACACCTTGAAGCTTTCAGTGCGTGCCATCAATACCAGTCCGATAACGGCAATACCGGCGAAGAGCGCGGGCAGCAGGAAGACATTAGGAATACCCAGGAATGCCACTCCGAAACCGCCCGCGACGCCTCCTAACGCCGAGGCGAGAGCCGTCGAACTCATGAAGATTGCTGACGCCGTCGCTACCGCGCTGGGAAGCAGGCGTTGAGCGACGATGATGCCCAGAACCATAAATATGCCCCAGACACCACCCATGAGGATCTGGCCGGCGAACATGCCCGCTATGGACGACCAGAGCGCAAAGCAAAGATTGGCAAACACCCCCATGGCGGCTGCGATACACATCAACCACACGTTGCCAAGCTTGCGGCCCAGGCCGATGCTGAAGGGCATGATAAGCAGCTCGATGAACGGCTGTATTCCGATGACCGCTCCCCGTACTGCCGGATTCAGCTTGAGGTGCTCTTCCATGTAGATCAGCAGGAATCCGTACTTCACCGGCTCCCCTGCGTAGACCAGGACGAAGAGTCCTGTGAACCTCAGCAGTGGAAGCATGGCACGCAGGCTGGAGTGACGCGCGAGCTCACCCGACGGCTCCGGTTTGAGCTTGACGGCTGGATTCAGCGCTCCTAGAGGTGCGATCTGTAAAAGCGTGCAGATGGCGGTCATCCAAAGCATGGGGCGCAGGCCATAGGCAGCGGCCAGCCACGATCCCAGGACAGGCCCGACGATCCATCCGCCGGTAAGCGCCATACGGACGATGGCAACGACACTTTCATTTGCGTCGCCGGGTTTATCGCTGAGTTCATCGTGGACAGCCGCAAAAATTTGCGAGGCCGTGGCGCCGGAAACGGCCAGCAGGGCGATGGCGATGATGAAGGGCATCCAGACCGAAGTAGAGAGGGCCAACCCCGCCCAGCCCAGAAAGCCCGCCACAGCACACATGCGAAAAAGACCGAGGCGATTCCCGGTTCGATCGGAATAGCGGCCGACGAGATACCCCGTGACTGGAGCTGCAAGGCTGGTCATGTAATAGAGTCCCGCCAGCGGCAGCGAGGCGCCGAGTTCTTTCACCAGGAACAGAACGATCTGTGGTGCAGCCGCTGATGTGCCGAGACCCGAGAGAAACATCGCAATCGTTGCGCCGAAGAGAAGCCTCGACGTTGAAACTTGACGCAATGCAGATTGACTACGCCTTTGGCCAGACATCGTGAGACGCCCCCCCCGTTATATTCATGAACTTGTTCGGCAGCTGCGGTCCGTCCGGTGCGCACGCTGGAGATTATCGCGACCGCTTCCCGATTGCTATGGTGAGGGCGAACTGGTCACTTGCGTATTGCCGAAACGACGGGCGGAGGCTTGATATTGGAAACGCTTGAGCAGTCCGCGTTCTTGTTGTTAGCAGTGGTCATCTGATCTCGATGCGGCGAATGCCCGCGACAATGTCCGGTCCAAGCCACTCACATGGGCCCCATTCAAGACTTTCCGGACGGTGCGTCGCGACATATTTGGTTGCCGCATTCAAGCCTTCCGCCATCGGACTGCTAGGTGCCTTTGGCCAGAAGGCCGACCACATATCGTAGGTACGACGGCCGAGCAGCAGATCGAAGCGCCTCCCCGTGCTCTCGCCAACCGACTCGAAGAGGAGCGCCATTTGAACCCCAACACAGGCACCCAGGAGTTTGCCCATTTTCTCTTCGAGCTTTCGATCATATTGCCGATCGTTCGGCTCTGAGGCTTGAGCCTTGCGGACGTACTGATGCACGAAGTGACTGAGTTCACCAGCTAGCCGAGATTTTGTGCGTTTCGTAGTCATGTATCCATGTATCGATCCTGCGCTGATTCGCGGTTCGCTGAATAGCTTGACGGTCGCGTCGCAATTCAATCTTCCTGTCCGCAGGTAATTCCAACACTTTATTTCATTTGTCGTATAAATTCGCAGTAACTGCATTGCGCTGCCATGCGGTCCACGCGACGTTCACATGGAGCATCAAGGCGCGACAGAATAGTCTTGTCGGGGGATGGATCTCATGAATTTCAACTTCTATGGGCTTCCAGAATTTGTTTCTTACAGCATCTTGCTGGGGATCTCTCTTGTCCTGATCAGGCAAAAGCGGGAGATCCGGCTTCGATATTGGCTGGCCGGTTGGCTTCTCATCCTTCTGCATGCCGGCATTTTCATGCTGTTGCCGCAAAATTTCCCGTTCGACGTGCTCGCCCGGGGAACCCTCGCTCTGGCCGGGCAGGTATTCGTCCTTGCCGCCTATTATCAAGGGCTGGAGACGATCAACTCCGTCCGGCTCACCTTGCGGGTGGGTCTGTCAGGTGCGCTAAACCTTATCTTTGCCGTCGCGAGCACCGCCTATGGCGAACTACAGCCGGCAGGCCAACAAGTGGGACTGTTCTATCTACTGACGGGGCTGGGAGCCGTCTGCACCATCTGGCTCGCGTCAGCCGACCGCGCGGGAGCCCCCTGGCATTCTCGGGTCTCCATTGCGCTGGCGGTAACGGCGTACGCGCTCCAGGCGTGGACCCTGCATGCCTATGGGCTCGCCATGGCCAGCCAGTGGTTGATGTGCTGGACCTATCTCGCGGTGGCGTATTTCTTCCTGCGCCAAACGCCGAAGCTGACCATGGGCGTCGTGTTCATCGCCCTCAGCTTCGTCCTTTGGGGTCTTGTCTTCCCTGTCTACTCATTGCTCGTCCTGCATGCCCCAACGATTTCCAGTCACATCGAAGCGGAAGTCTGGAATCTGCCGAAGTTTCTCGCTGCCGCCAGCATGATTCTCGTGCTATTGGAAGAGCGAGTGGTCCTGGCCACCCATCTTGCCGCCCATGACGAGCTTACCGGTTTGCCAAACCGCCGCCTGTATGCTGACCGCTTCGATCAGGCAGTGGCGCGAGCCGCCCGCGACGGTTCCGGATTCGGCTTTCTGGTTATCGACCTCAACCGCTTCAAGCTGGTGAACGACACGCTAGGCCATCAGGCCGGCGACGATGTGCTGAGAGGGGTCAGCGTTCGCTTCCGTAGTGTCTTGCGCGGTATCGACACGCTTGCACGCACTGGCGGCGACGAGTTCACCGTGATACTGGAGGGTGTCAGCAACCTGCCCGAGGCCGAGGCGGTCGGCGATGCGCTGCGGAAATCGCTCGGCACCCCGATCATTCTCGAGGAGGGACCGTACCATGCCAGCGCCAGCGTCGGCGCGGCTGTCTATCCGCGCGACGGGTTGACCCAGATTCAGTTACACGCCGTCGCGGACGAACGTATGTATGCCGGCAAGGAGCAGTACCGCATCGAATCGGCTCGCTACGGAAAGGTAGTCAACGATCCAAACCGCGCTTAGGACTGCGCCAGGTGTCGGGTCATTCCAACACGATGAACACTCAAATGGCCATACCCGACCAAGAGGCGTGGAATGCATGGCAACCGGCCGAACTGGCTCGACGGTTGAGCGATATAGGTTTGCCCTGGTGTGTCGCCGGTGGATGGGCGCTCGATCTTTGGCACGGCGCCCAGACTCGCGAACACAGCGATCTGGAATTCACAATTTTGCGAGAAAACTTCGGCGACTTTCGTCAAGCGTTCAGTGATTTGGAGTTCTACACTGCCCACGCCGACGTTGTCGAAAGACTGCCGGCAAATCAGAACGCGCCATCTGAGGTTATGCAATTTTGGGGGTTTGACCGCGCTGCTGAATGTTGGCGGATCGATATGATGATCGAGCCGGGAACTAACGAATCGTGGGCCTACAAGAGAGATCCATCGTTCAAACGACCCCGAGCCGAAATGGTGATGCGAACGGCCGACGACATCCCATATCTGAATCCCTCCGCCGTACTTCTGTTCAAGGCCAGAGATAGGCGCCCGAAAGACCAACAAGATTTCGAGAGAGCGTTACCGAAACTACCGCTTATGGAACGCGCGTGGCTGAAAGACTGCCTCGACGTTCTTCACCCGGGCAATGAATGGGCGCGAGCGCTGTAACGGTTACTCATCATGTTTCCGCGTGGATTGCCGACGATTCGGCTGTTCGCATCGACCGGCTCTTCCTGGCGGGCCTCTCGATGAACGACGTCGTGCGCTTGTGGGCGATCAGAAAGTCCTCCATCAGCGTCGGCGTAGACGTTGCAATTCGGTTGGCAGAAAGCGGACCATCAAATGCAATGCCATCGGGACCAGCACACCATCGTCCACAATTCCGACGAAGGGAACAGCAAAATTGAAAGGATCGATCGCATACAACGCCACGAGAGCGAATGCGGGCATCAGCCATACAGGACGGTCGGGGTGCCTCAGTGCATACCAGAGTACCCGCAGATCGTTCTTGACCACCTTCAATAGCAAAGCGATTTTTTTCATCTCGACAACCCCTCCACCCGTTCCATTCCTGCATCGGCCACGCTGCCTTCCGCTCCTGAATCTGCGAACGCCGCGTTTCGCAACTCAAATGCTACTCCAGGATCGGGCGCGGCAACGGTCGACACCAATGGGGCTGTCGATTTTCGAGGGTGCGCGGCAATTTCGTGCCGCGTATAGCGCCGGCGGCACTTCGATAGCGACGCCCCGCGCTCCAAGCGCCGATCCAAAAAACTGATCCATCCCCGTATTTTCTCTTTGACAGAGTATCTTTAGATATATATCTTAAGACACATCTTAAGACACATCTGGAGAACGCGAATGCGTCATTCACATCATTCCCGCCGTCATCACGACATCGACGGCATGTATTCCACCGACCGTTCCTCGCTGCACGCGCTGTGGCACGCCCTCAGCCGCGACCATTACCGCGGTGAATGCGAAGGCCGCGGTGATCGCGAAAGCTATGAAGGCCGCGAGGGTCGTGGAGAACGCGGTGAACGCGGTGAACGCCGTGGCAGCCCCGGT
The DNA here is from genome assembly GCF_026225065.1 of Paraburkholderia sp. Taxonomy (GTDB): domain Bacteria; phylum Pseudomonadota; class Gammaproteobacteria; order Burkholderiales; family Burkholderiaceae; genus Paraburkholderia. The sequence continues at coordinate 8,198 of NZ_JAMFSB010000384.1, forward strand.
GACGCCCACTCACCACGCGGTTTCGAAGACTTCTTCGCCGCCCGCGGTGCTTTTCCCGAGCGCTTTGCGCTGCACGCCCTGTGGCACGCCATCGGCCGCCATCAACACCATCGCGGCGAACGCGGTGGTGACCGTAGCGGCCGCTTTGGTGGTCCCGGCGGCCCTGGCGGTTTCGGCGGCGGTGACGGCGACGGTTTCCCGCGCGGCCGCAAATTCAGCTCGGACGATCTGCAATTGCTGCTGCTGGCCCTGCTAGATGCCCAGCCGAGCCACGGCTACGAGCTTATCAAGGCGCTCGAAACGCGCTCGAACGGCTTCTATAGTCCGAGTCCCGGCATGGTCTACCCCGCGCTGACCTACCTCGAAGAAATCGGTTTTGTGACCGTCCAGCTCGAAGGCAATCGCAAGCGCTACGAACTGGCCGACGCCGGCCGCCAGCATCTCGCGGACAACCGCGAGCGGGCCGAGTTGATGCTCGCAAAACTGAACCATATTGCCCGCAAGATGGATTCCGTGCGGCGTGCGTTCGCCGGCGAAGAACCGCTGGATCCAAGCGAAGGCGGCTGGCTGCCCGAGCTGATCGAAGCCCGCCGCGCCCTCAAGCATGCGCTGTTCCGCCACGACAACGTGCCAGCCGACGAACAACGCCGGGTCGCCGCGATCCTCACGCGCGCCACGGCTGAAATCGAAGGCAAGCCGGACGCAGGCTCGAACACCGGCACCGACGCCGGCGCAGAAGATATCTGAGCCCACGTGGCCAGAATCCCGAGCGCTACCCGACATCATTGGAGAGAACATCTATGCTGACCAGGTCCGATCTCGCGGTTACCCGCGTACGTCATCCCCTGAAATTTCGTTTGCTGCAAGTCACGCGGGTTGAACCGCTGACGCCTCATCTGATTCGCGTCACCTTTACCGGTGACGATCTGCACGACTTCGAATCGGCTTCGTTCGACGATCACATCAAGGTCTTCTTCCCGGCGCCGGGCGCCGACAAGCCAGTGCTGCCGGAGGCGGGCCCGAACGGTCCGGTGTTCCCGGAAGATCAGCCGCGACCGGTGGCGCGCGATTTCACGCCGCGTCGCTATGACCGCGCCGCACGCGAACTGGACATCGAGTTCGCGATGCACGAAGCCGGTCCGGCCGCGACGTGGGCAGCGCAAGCCAAGGTCGGGCAATATCTGGGCGTCGGTGGGCCGCGCGGCTCGCTGGTGATTCCCACCGGTTTCGACTGGCATCTGCTGATCGGCGACGAGACCGCGCTGCCGGCCATCGCCCGGCGTCTGCAGGAGCTGCCTGCCAGCACGCGCGTAGCAGCCGTGCTCGAAGTCGCAGATCCGTCGGCGCGCATCGAATTCGATACGCAGGCCGAACTGCATGCGGTGTGGCGTTACCGCAGCGATTCGCCGTATCGCGGCGATGCATTGCTGCAAGCGGTCCGTGAGACGTATCTGCCGGATGGCGAAGGCTATGTCTGGGCTGCCGGCGAATCCGCCACGATGCGCGCGGTGCGGTATCACCTATACACCGAGCGCGGCGTCGACAAATCGCGCATCCGTGCGGCAAGCTACTGGAAACAGGGCGCCGCAGCGGTGCACGAAAACCTCGACGACTGAGCCTGCGCAAACCTCGCAAATCTCATCGCCAGCCCCGCGGCTGGCTTTACCTTCTTCAAGGATCTTGCCGATGTATTCCATCAGCACAAAGCACGAACGGCGTCTACTCTGGCTGCTCGCGCTGACGCAGTTCACCGTCATCATGGACTTTATGGTCATGATGCCGTTGGGTCCGCAGATCATGCATACCTTCAGCATCACACCGGCGGCCTTCGCGACGGCGGTGTCGGCCTACTCGTGGTGTTCGGGGCTCTCGGGCCTGTTCGCCGCGACCTACATCGACCGCTTCGACCGGCGCAAGCTGTTGCTGACGGTGTATGCGCTATTCGCGATATCTAACCTGGGCTGCGCGCTCGCCAGCAGCTTTCCGTTGCTGCTCGCAGCGCGCGCCTTTGCCGGTATTACAGGCGGCGTGCTGGGCTCGGTGATCATGGCGATCGTCGGCGATGTGATTCCGGTGCAGCGCCGCGGTGCGGCCACCGGCACCATCATGACCTCGCTCTCGCTGGCTGCGATTGCCGGCGTGCCGGCCGGCGTCATGTTAGGGGCGCACTTCAACTGGGCGGCGCCGTTCGTGCTGCTGGTGGTGCTCTCCGTGTTGATCTGGTTCGGCGGTATGCAGATCGTGCCGTCGCTCGCCGAGCATCTGAGCCGCCGGCCGCCGCCGTTGAACCAGGTGCTGCCCGACCTCGGACGCCTGCTCAGCAATCCGCGCCATCTGAATGCGTTTGCGCTTACCTTTATGATCATGGTGTCGCATATGCTGGTGATTCCGTTTATCTCGCCGATGCTGGTCCTCAACCACGGCGTGCCACCTGCACATCTATCGTGGATATATATGGGCGGCGGCTTCGCGACATTCTTTACGTCGCGCGCGATTGGCCGCCTTGCCGACCGCTACGGCAAGCATCGTGTATTCCGCATTGCCGCCGTGCTGTCGATACTGCCGGTGCTGTTCGTGACTCACCTGCCCGATCTGCCTTTCGTCGTCGTGGTGCTGTTCTTCCCATTCTTTATGGTGGCCATGTCAGGACGCATGATCCCCATGCAGGCGCTGCTCACGACGGTTCCCGAGCCTACCCGCCGGGGTGCGTTTCTGAGCGCCAACAGCGCGCTGCAAGCGGTGGGGATGGGCTGCGGTGCATGGCTCGGCGGCTTGATGCTGACCAATACCGCGAGCGGACAGATTGCCGGCTATGGCACGGTCGGCTGGGCGGCGGTGGGCATCACGCTGGCTGCCGTGTTGTGGGCCGGCCGGGTGAAGGCAGCGGCCGACAAGGCGCCGTCTGCGTCTGCCGACCTCGGTCCGGAGCCGTTGGGCGAGACTTGATGCAGCCTATGCCACATGCCATTGCGGCGGCCGCTTCTCGAGGAACGCGTTGACGCCTTCGCGTTGATCCGGGCCATCGAACAGATCGACGAAGCGCTCGCGCTCAACCGCGAGCGCCGCCGAACGCGGCACGCCTTGACGGCCCTGATGAATCAGGGTTTTGCTGAAAGAGACCGCCTGCGGGCTGAGCGTCGTGACGCGCGCCGCCATGGTCAACGCAGCCTCGCGTGCGGCGCCCTTCTCCACCACTTCTTCGACGAGGCCGATCCGCAATGCCGTCGCGGCATCGACGCGCTCGCCCGTCAGAATCATCCGCTTCGCCCAGCCTTCGCCGACCAGCCACGGCAGCGTCTGCGTGCCGCATCCACAAGGCAGCAGACCCACTGCCGTTTCCGGCAACGCAAGCTGCGCGTGTTGCTCGGCAATCCGGATATCGCAGGACAGCGCACATTCGAGGCCGCCGCCCATCGCATAACCGTTGATCGCGGCAATCACCACGGCGCGCGCGTTTTGCAGTGTCTCGAAGGCAGCGCCGAAACGCGCGGCGGCGGTACGTGCGACATCGCGATTGCCATCCGCGAAGGTGTTCAGATCGGCGCCCGCACTGAAGAACTTCGGGCCGTCGCCGGTAATAACAATCGCCCGCACACGAGCCTCGCCGTTCAGGCGTTCGACCGTCTGTTGCAGTTGCAGGAGCCCGTCCGGCGTGAAAGCATTTGCGGGCGGGCGTTTGAGTGTGAACACGGCGACGGCGCCGTCGTTTGCGTAGTCGAGTTCGATCATCATGCGTCTCCGGCTGGAATTGCTGTGCTATCGCCGCCGCGCGTAACCGGCCGGCTCATCGCGTGTGAAAAAAGAGGCAGACAGTACCGCGTTGCACTGCACTGCACTGCCTTCGGTCTATTTACTATTCGCGCCCGACAGATCCGCGAAGTCCTCTTCCCAGTATTCACCAGGCAGACGTGCGGGTTCGGCAGCCCGCTCGAGTTCGCGGCGCCGCAGTTCGACGCGGCGGATCTTGCCGGAGATGGTCTTGGGCAGTTCACTAAACTGCAGACGGCGAATCCGCTTGTACGGCGACAGCTTTTCGCGCGAAAACTGGAACACGCTGCGTGCGAGTTCAGGGCCGGCTTCATAGCCATGACGAACCGTGACGAACGCTTTCGGCACGGACAAGCGCACGGGGTCGGCACTCGGCACCACGGCCGCTTCAGCAATCGCCTCGTGCTCGATCAGCACGCTCTCCAGTTCGAATGGACTTAGCCGGTAATCGGACGACTTGAACACGTCATCGGAGCGGCCCACGTACACGTAGTAGCCATCCTCGCGCCGCAGCGCCACGTCGGAGGTGTGGTAGTAGCCGTTGCGCATCGCCTGCACGGTCGCGTTGGCGCTGTTCGCGTAGCCCGTCATCAGGCCGAGCGGACGGTGCGCGAGCGGCAAGGCGATTTCGCCTTCGCTGACGGCCTGATCGTCGGCATCGACCAGTTCAATGCGGTAGCCCGGCAACGGTCGGCCCATCGAGCCTGGCACCACCGGCTGACCGGGCGAGTTACCGATCTGGCAGGTGGTCTCGGTCTGACCGAAGCCATCGCGGATCGTCACGTTCCATGCATGCCGCACACGCTCGATCACCTCCGGATTCAGAGGCTCGCCCGCGCCGACGATCTCGCGCAGCCTGACCGGATAGTCGGCCATCGGCTCCTGCACCAGCATGCGCCAGACGGTCGGCGGCGCACACAGCGTCGTGACGTTGCAGCGCACCAGCACATCGAGCGTTTCCTTCGGCACGAAGCGCGCGTAGTTGAAGACAAACACGCAGGCCTGCGCATTCCACGGCGCGTAGAAGCAGCTCCACGCATGCTTGGCCCAGCCGGGCGAACTGATGTTCCAGTGGATATCGCCCGGTTGCAGGCCGATCCAGTACATCGTCGACAAATGGCCCACCGGATAGCTTTGATGCGTATGCTCGACGAGCTTGGGCTTCGACGTGGTGCCCGAAGTGAAGTACAGCAGCAGCGGATCGGTCGCGTGCGTCGGACCATCTGGCGTGAACTGCGCGGTGGCATCGTAAGCGGCGGAAAGATCGATCCAGCCGTCACGCGGTGCGCCGACCGACAGACGCGTCAGCGGGATATCGAGGCCATCAAATTTCGCCAGTTCCGCGCTATCCACCACGACGAATTTCGCCTCGCCGATCTGGATGCGGTCGCGCACGTCGTCGGCGGAAAGCTGGGTGGTTGCGGGCAACACGATCGCGCCGAGCTTCATCGCCGCTAGCATCACGTCCCAGAGTTCGACGCGATTCGGCAGCATCAACAGCAGACGGTCGCCGCGCCCCACGCCGATACCGTGCAGGAAATTCGCCATCCGCGCCGAGCGTTCGGACATCTGCGCATACGTGAACTTCGTGCCCGAGCCAGTGGGATCGTCGACGATCCACAACGCCGGGTTGTGGTTGTCGTGCGCGATCACATCGAAATAGTCGAGCGCCCAGTTGAACTGAACGAGCGCTGGCCAGGCGAACTCGCTATACGCGCGCTCGTAGTCCGTGCGATGGCGCAACAAGAGATCGCGCGCATCGAGGAAGGCCTTCGTCGAAATCGGAATGGTTCGCTCGGTCATCGTCGTCTCCTTTGTCGACGGGAGTTAGCGCTTTAGCGCTGACTCCCGTCTCATGCAGATGCTGTCGTGCCGTCCGGCGCATATGCGTTCTATTGGCGTTTCATTCTGCACTCAAACGTGCCGCGCGATCACCATTCTTTGTACTTCGCTGGTCCCCTCGTAAATCTGCGTGATGCGGGCGTCGCGATAGTGACGCTCCACCGCGTAGTCCTCCAGGTAGCCGTAGCCGCCGTGAATCTGGATCGCGTGCGAACAAACCTCCTCAGCCATCTCGGACGCGTACAGCTTCGCCTGCGATGCCTCGGACAGGCACGGCTTGCCCGCGCTGCGCAGCCGCGCCGCGTGATGCACGAGCAGCCGGGCAGCGTTCAGGCGTGTGAGCATATCGGCCAGCATATTGGCGATGGACTGGTGTTCCGTCAGCGGCTTGCCGAACTGGATCCGCTCGCGAGCGTAGAGACGCGCCGCATCGAAGGCCGCGCGGGCGATGCCCAGCGCCTGCGCCGCAATGCCGATACGTCCGCCTTCGAGGTTCGACAAGGCGATGCGCAACCCTTCGCCACGCTGGCCGAGCAGATTCGCCTCGGGGATGGCGCAGTCCTCGAACGAGATCGGGCAAGTATCCGAAGCGCGGATGCCCATCTTATGCTCGGGGCGTCCGACGTTGAAACCGGACGTATCGGTGGGCACGATAAAAGCCGAGATGCCTCGCTTGCCCAGTTCGGGATCGGTCACGGCGAACACGATAGCGATGTTCGCCCGCGCGCCGTTGGTCACAAACTGCTTACTGCCGTTGATTATCCATTTGCCGTCGCGCAGCTCGGCACGTGTGCGCAGGTTATGGGCTTCGGAACCGGCCTGCGGCTCGGTCAGGCAGAATGCGCCGATCCGGCGTCCGGTAGCGAGATCCTGCAGGTACTCATTTTTCTGCGCCTCGGTGCCGAAGTTGAGAATCGGGCCGCAGCCGACCGAGTTATGCACGCTCATCAGCGTCGCGCACGACGCGCAACCGGCGGCGATTTCTTCGAGCGCCAGCGCATAGGCGATGTAGTCGGTGTATGAGCCGCCCCATTCGGACGGCACGATCATGCCAAGAAAACCCAGTTCGCCCATCTGTGTGACGACCTGATCGGGCAGTTTTGCCTCGCGGTCCCATTGCCCCGCATGCGGCACGAGGCAATCGACCGCGAAATCGCGGGCTGCGTCGCGGATCATCCGCTGTTCGTCGGTGTAGAAATTGTCCATGGCTTACGCCTGTGTCTCCGTCCAGATTGAACAAGTGTAGCAAGCCGCTGGACAGCTTCGATGCTCTGCCCGATCATTCTGCGTGAGCGCATTTGCCATGCTCGCGTGATCCGGCAACGTTTCCACACGTAGATTGACGGGGTCGCTGTTCTCCGGCATGCGCAAACCTGAGCGCGTTTGCCAGCGCGGGCCCAGCGGCCTCAGGCCTGGGCCTGGGGCCGTGCCATGCAAACCATTCCAGTTCAATGACGCCGAAAAACGACAAAGGGACAATCTCGCTGAGCCTCGTCGAAGAAACGCTGGCGCTCGCGCGAGCGCGCGGTCTCGACGTGAAACCGCTCGTCGAAGCCGCCGGCATTGCGCCGCAGATGCTGGCCGCGCCGAAGAGCCGGGTTTCCTCGGCGCAATACGGCGCGCTGTGGGTCGCCATTGCAAACGCACTCGACGACGAGTTTTTCGGCCAGGACCCGCATCCGATGCGTTGCGGCAGCTTTATCGCCATGACGCAGGCAGCCTTGACGGCACGCAATGGTGCCCAGGCGCTGGCCAGGGCACTCAGTTTCATGCGCCTCGTGCTCGATGATCTGAGCGCGCAGCTCAGCACAGACCTGGGCCGTGTGCGGATTACGTTCAACCATCGCGACAGCACACCGCAGCCGACCATGTTCGCCTACGCGACGTATTTCATCCTGGTCTACGGACTGGTGTGCTGGCTGGTCGGACGGCGCATTCCGTTGCTAGCGGCGCGCTTTCGCTGCGCCGAGCCGCCTGCCGCGCAGGAATACCGCCTGATGTTCTGCGAGGATATGCAGTTCGGCGAGGACGCATCGTATGTCGACCTGGCGCCGGCGTTTCTCGAACTACCCGTGGTTCAGACCGCGCAGTCGCTCAAGCCGTTTCTGCGCGATGCGCCGGGCAACTTTGTCGTCAAGTATCGCAATCCAGGTTCGCTGGCAGCGCGGGTTCGTAAGGTGCTGCGCGCGCTGCCGGCGGCCGGCTGGCCCGCCGCCGATCAGATGGCATTACGCCTGCATGTTGCGGAAGCAACCATGCGGCGGCATCTGAAGCAGGAAGGCTATACCTACCAGTCCATCAAGGACGACCTGCGGCGCGATATTGCCATTGCGGAACTGCAGGACAGCCGGCGCAGCATCGCGGAAATTGCGACGCGGGTGGGCTTTGCCGAGCCAAGCGCGTTCCATCGCGCGTTTCGCAAATGGACCGGCATGCGGCCGACCGATTACCGGCTCGAGCGGGCCGATCTCACGCATCCGGCGGAATCGGACTAAGCTGTAAGCAGCAGGCCCTTTTTTCGGCCCGCGCCTCTCGATCACACCCGCCCTGTCTTCTGTCTCATCAGGGACGGCCGGGTCCGATACGGCGCTCTGGCCGTCCGCGATGAGAACGTACCCGTTTCTCCCGTTCCGGCAGTCCGGCCCGCACCACCGGCGTATCCCCGGTGGTCTAGCGGTCCGGTTTCTACGCGGCGTCGCCGCGCTGGGCTTCCTGCTGGCGTTCGCCGGCGCCCTCCCCCTTGGCATCGCGGCCGCGCCGGCGCCCGGAGGCGTCATCGTGATCCCCGTCAGCGGCGCTATCGGACCCGCGAGCGCCGACTTTATCGTGCGCAGTCTGCAACGTGCGGCACAGCAACAGGCATCGCTCGCGGTGCTGCAACTCGATACGCCAGGCGGCCTCGATACCTCGATGCGGCAGATCATCAAGGCGATTCTGGGTTCGCCTGTGCCTGTCGCCGCGTTCGTAGCGCCGAGCGGTGCGAGGGCCGCGAGCGCGGGCACGTATATCGTCTACGCAAGCCATATCGCGGCAATGTCTCCCGGCACCAATCTCGGCGCGGCGACGCCGGTGCAAATCGGTCTGGGCGGCGCGGAGCCAGCGGGACAAAACGCACCCGGCTTGCCGGCGACGAACCCAGCCGGCCAGGGAGGCGCTAGTGCACCAACAGCCGTATCAGGAACATCAGGCGCCGCGGCAACCTCAAGCGCCCCTGGCACGCTGCCGCTAGACTCGCAATCGACCGAAATGCGCAAACAGGTCCACGATGCCGCCGCCTATATCCGCGGTCTTGCGCAACTGCGTGGCCGCAATGCCGATTGGGCCGAGCATGCCGTACGCGAAGCCGTGAGCCTGTCGGCCAACGAAGCGCTGGCCCAGCACGTAATCGATCTCACCGCGCGCGACGTCCCCGATCTGCTGCGCAAACTCGACGGCCGCACGGTCAATACCGTTTCTGGCGACCAGTCTCTACACACGGCCAACGCCCCTGTCGTCACGCTAGAACCCGACTGGCGCAGCCATTTCCTCGCGGTTATCACAGACCCGAACGTGGCATTGATTCTGCTGATGATCGGCATGTACGGCCTCTTTTTCGAGTTCGCCAATCCCGGTTTCGTGCTGCCCGGCGTGGCGGGCGCGATCAGCCTCTTACTCGGCCTGTTCGCCATGCAGATGATGCCCATCAATTACGTAGGGCTGTGCCTGATCTTGCTGGGCCTCGCCTTCCTGGTCGCGGAAGCGTTTCTTCCGACCTTCGGCGCGCTGGGCTTTGGCGGCATTGTCGCGTTCGTGGTCGGCGCGCTGATGTTGATCGATACCGATGTGCCTGGCTACGGCATCCCGTTGCCGGTGATCGCGGCCGTCACCGCGTTCAGCGCGCTGTTTGTCTTCACGGTATCGAGCGTGGCGCTGCGCGCGCGCCGGCGACCGGTCGTGACCGGTTCGGAAGCGTTGATCGGCAGCCTCGGCGTGGTGCTCGAGGAAGGGCTTGTGCCGCACGGCAGCGGGGATGCTGGCGTGGGTTGGGCGCGCGTGCATGGCGAACGCTGGCAAGTGTGTAGCGCGGCGCCGCTTGCGGCCGGCCGTGCGGTACGTGTGACGGCGCGGCACGGCCTCACGCTAACGGTGGTGCCGGCGGAAGAACTCCGCAGCAAGCTGCATGGGACCAGAGTAGACGCTAAAGCGCCAACTCTGGTCGACAAAGGAGAACCCTCATGATTGGTTTCACATTCGGCTTCAGCAGCATTCTGATCGTGCTGGTGGCCGTGCTGATTGCATCATCCGTACGAATTTTCCGCGAGTACGAACGCGGTGTCGTGTTCATGCTCGGCCGCTTCTGGAAGGTCAAGGGACCTGGGCTCGTGCTGATCATCCCGGTCGTCCAGCAGGTGGTGCGCATGGACCTGCGCACCGTCGTGTTCGACGTGCCGCCACAGGACGTGATTACGCGCGACAACGTCTCAGTCAAGGTCAACGCGGTGGTGTATTTCCGCGTCGTCGATCCGGAACGCGCGGTGATTCAGGTGGCGAAATACTTCGAGGCGACCAGCCAGTTGTCACAGACCACGCTGCGCGCAGTGCTCGGCAAACACGAACTCGACGAGCTGCTAGCCGATCGCGAGCAACTCAACGCGGACATCCAGAAGGTACTCGACGCACAAACCGATGCCTGGGGCATCAAGGTGGCGATCGTCGAAATCAAGCATGTGGATATCAACGAAACGATGATCCGCGCGATCGCCCGGCAGGCCGAAGCCGAACGCGAGCGGCGCGCAAAGGTGATCCATGCGGAAGGCGAGTTGCAGGCCTCGCAGCATCTGCTGGAGGCGGCACAGACGCTGGCGCAGCAGCCGCAGGCGATGCAACTGCGCTATCTGCAGACGCTCACGACGATCGCCGCGGACAAGAACTCGACCATCGTGTTTCCGCTGCCGATCGATTTGCTGAATGCCGTGCTGGACAGATTGGGCAAGCCGTCGTCGGCAGCGTGAGTGCCGAATCAGGAAAACCGCACCCTGACGTCCAGGGTTTGTACTGATCGCTCCAAAGGAGCTTGTGATGAAAACCATCTCTCGTATCACCCTCGGCGCCCTGCTGGCGGCCTGCTGCGCAGGCACCGCATTTGCCCAGACTTCGCAGGGTTCATGCGACCCGTACGCGCCCAAAACCCGCGCCGACGTGAAAGCGGATTACATCCAGTGGCGCGCAGCAGGCTACGATCCGCAGGACTGGATTGACTATCCCTACAATGCGCAGCACGCCGGACGCATCGTCGCGCAGCGGCGCGCAATGGCGGGCATTCCGGCTGGCTGCGTGCAGTAAGCGCGCCTGCCGCGGCAAGCGCACTTGCCGCGCCTTGTCTGGTGTCGCGACGCGTCATCCGGTGCGCGGACACGGTATCATCTCGCCCCTTCGATAGCACACAAGCCGACCGGCATCCGGGACTGTTGCATCGGCTCCACGCCCGCCGCGCCGATCCGGTACATCACCGTCAATCGTGACTACAATCCGCCCGTAGCGCTTCGCGAGCGTCGGCCGTCGTGAGAAGCGTCGGCGCCTGTCGATCACCACAACAAGCAACTTCATCACGATCCGAGACCCGTCTAATGGACTCCGTAAAACGATACTTTGGCTTCGACGAAGCTGGCACCAATCTGCGTACCGAACTGCTCGCAGGCTTGACCACCTTTCTGACGATGGCGTACATCATCTTCGTCAATCCGGCAATTCTCGGCGACGCGGGTATTCCCAAAGACGCGGTCTTCGTCGCGACCTGCCTCGTTGCGGCGCTCGGCTCGCTGATCATGGGTCTGTACGCCAACTATCCGATTGCGTGTGCCCCCGGGATGGGCCTGAACGCGTATTTCGCCTACACGGTCGTCAAAGGCATGGGCTTCACATGGCAAGCTGCGCTCGGCGCGGTGTTCATCTCCGGTTGCCTGTTTATGATCGTCACGCTGTTCCGCGTGCGCGAGGTGATCGTCAACGGGATTCCCCATTCGATCCGCATCGCGATCACCGCTGGTATCGGCCTCTTTCTCGCGATTATTTCCCTGAAGTCAGCCGGTGTGGTGGTCGGCAATCCGGCCACGCTGGTGACGCTCGGCAATCTGCACGACCCGCATGTAATTCTCGCGGTGATCGGCTTTTTTGCCATCGTCACGCTCGACTATCTGCGGGTACGCGGCGCGATTCTGATCGGCATCGTCGGCGTAACCGTGCTGAGCTTTTTCTTTGGCGGCAACCAGTTTCACGGCATCGTCTCGGTGCCGCCGTCGATCGATGCGACGCTGTTCCACCTCGACATTCGCGCGGCCCTGTCGGGTGGCGTGCTCAACGTCATCATGGTGTTCTTCCTCGTCGAGCTGTTCGATGCAACCGGCACGCTGATGGGCGTCGCCAACCGCGCGGGCCTGCTGGTCGAAGGCAAGATGAATCGCCTGAACAAGGCGTTGCTCGCCGATAGCACCGCGATTCTCGCGGGCTCCTTGCTGGGCACGTCGTCGACCACCGCTTACATCGAAAGCGCATCGGGCGTGCAGGCAGGCGGGCGCACCGGCGTCACCGCAATTACCGTCGCGGTGCTGTTTCTGCTTGCGCTGTTCTTTGCGCCGCTCGCGGGCGTGGTGCCTGGCTATGCGACCGCGCCGGCCCTGCTGTATGTGTCGTGCCTGATGCTGCGCGAGATGGTCGACCTGCCGTGGGACGACGCCACCGAAGTCGTGCCCGCCGCGCTCACGGCACTGCTGATGCCGTTCACTTATTCGATTGCCAACGGTGTGGCATTCGGCTTCATTTCGTACGCGGGACTGAAGCTGCTGACGGGCAAGGCGCGTCAGGTCAAGCTGGTGGTGTGGATCATCGCGGCGATCTTTCTGTTCCGCTATTTCTATCTGGGCGCCGACTGAGTATTGCCAGGCACCGGGCAGGCGCAGCCAGCGAAGCCTGGCGGCGCCAGGCTTTCCTTGATTAGCCTTACTGAGTAGTGCCCGGCGGCCGCGTCAGTTGCGCCAGTTCGCTTCGTAGAAGCGCACGTAGCCGCTGCGCAAAACGAGGCATTGCGCACGCGTTTCCGACAGCAGACGGCGCGTTGCCGCTTCGATATGCGCCCGATGCTCGGCGAAAGCGCCGACCATGTCTTCCAGACGCGGCGACGCCGCGCCGTAGTGGTCTTCAAGTGCCTCGGCGGTGATCATGCACTCCACCCTTTCCCCATCGACCATTGCCGGGAACGCCAGGGTAAGTTCGCGCCCCGAATATTCGGGGGTTTCGTTAGGGAAAATGATCTGCATGGGATTCGCCTTGGTTTGACAGGGTGGATCACTCGAGGCCGCGCACGCCTGTTTTTTAAGTGCCTCCCTCAGTGCTCGAGGCGCGGGCTACACCAGCCGCAGAAAAGTGCGAAAACACGCTCGCTGCGGGTGATGTCATTACTGTAGACGAGTTCCGGCGCGCCGCAAGTTTTCCTTCCAGATGGCCCAACTCTGGTGCAGGTCAAAGCCGGCTGCGTTCGCACTGCGCTCGCTGCGGACACAGCCGCGCCCGCCAGCGGGTGTACTTACGCATCCGTCGTCGACCTTCTTTCATCGGACAGCCCGCAGGCTGTCGGCGAGCTGTCTACGAGCGATTTCCCGGCCAGAGATTCAGGAAAGCGGCAGACGCGATAACGCCTAGTGCTATCGTTGCGGCCCCCGAGAGGGTCACCCCATTCTCGTCAAACAACATGCCGTGAATCACTACCGCTATGCCAATGACTGCGATAAACGTCGCAAGCACGGCAAGGACAACCCCTACTTCCGTATGTTCCGTGTGCACCATGGCGTACTCCCAAACTGGCGCTAGCGAGGCGGGTAAGGCCTCAATGGGGCACAGCGCGAACGCGCCCCATAGTTCAAATGATTGCACCTCTGCGGGCGAAATCAAGTACGGGATAGCCCGCAGCGTTTGGCGTGCGGCGTATACGCTCGATCCTGTAAGATTGAAACTTCGGCGGCGCGGCATGCTGCGCTGCGGGATAGCAACGGACGGGCAACGTACCCGCTGTGTCGAATTCCAACCGGAGACGAGCAGTGACCCATCGCCTTTGCGCGCCCTCTATGACGCCTGCCGCTGGCCACACCCTGGCCGGCCATCTGGATCTCATTGCGCAGTCCCATGCGCGTTCTCTCGAAGTGGGACTGCGCGCTTCGGAAACGCCTGATTTCCATCCGTTGCGTCAACCGGCGCTACGCGAGCTCGTCGAACGCAATCACTCGCTGTATGCGCACGCTCTGCCGGTCATGGAGACGCTGCACGCGCAAATCGTCGACACCCAGAGCATGGTGCTGCTCACCGACGATCACGGTGTGATCCTGCATAGTCTCGGCGACAGCGACTTTATCGAAAAAGCCAACCGGGTCGCGCTATGTCCGGGCGTGTCGTGGGCCGAAGCGGATCGCGGCACCAACGCGATCGGCACGGCGCTAGTCGAGCGTCAACCGGCGGTCGTACATGCCGACGAACACTTTCTCCACGCGAACCGCATCCTGACCTGCTCATGCGCGCCGATTGCCGATCCCTATGGCCGCATCATTGGCGCGCTGGACGTGAGCGGCGACACGCGCGGTTTTCATAAGCACACCTTGGCGCTTGTGCGGATGTCCGCGCAGATGATCGAAAACCATCTGTTTGCGAATCAGTTCGCTGATGCCGTGCGGATCCATTTTCATGCACGCGCCGAGTTTATCGGCACGCTATACGAAGGGCTCGCGGCGTTTGCGCCAGACGGCACGTTTCTGTCGGCCAATCGCAGCGCGCTGTTTCAATTGGGGCAGCCGCTTGCGGCGCTGCAGCGGCAACCGTTCGAAGCGCTGTTCGGCAGCGCGTTTCCGGCCCTGTTGCAACAAACGCTCTGCGCGCCCGGCGAATGCACGACGCTGATGCTGCCGAGCGGCGTTCGCGTGATCGCGCGCGGTGAATTTGCTGCGCCGCGTCAGTTCGTGCAGGCCGGCGGCCTCGGCGAACAATCGAGCGTGGCCACGGTGATTCGTCCCGCAGCCCGTACGGTGACGCCGGTGACGCTCGCCGCGCTCGATACCGGCGACACACAGGTGGCGGCAATCCTGCGCCGTGTCGAGAAAGTCCGAGGCCGCGATATTCCAATCCTCGTGCTCGGCAAAACGGGCACCGGCAAGGAGTGGCTGGCCCGCGCAATCCATCACGATTCGCCGCGCAGCACAGCGCCGTTTATCGCGGTCAATTGCGCGTCGCTGCCCGAGACGCTGATCGAGGCTGAACTGTTTGGCTACGAAGACGGCGCGTTTACCGGCGCAAAAAAACGCGGCCGAGTCGGCAAGATCGTGCAGGCCGATGGCGGCACGCTGTTTCTCGACGAGATCGGCGATATGCCGCTCGCGCAACAGGTGCGGCTGATGCGTGTGCTACAGGAGCGCACAGTGACGCCACTCGGCAGCACACGGGCGATTCCGGTCGATTTGCGGATCGTCTGCGCGACTCACCGCAATGTGCGCTCGATGATCGAAGACGGCACCTTCCGGGAAGACCTTTACTACCGGATCAACGGGCTGGTCGTGAGCTTGCCTGCACTCAGCGAACGCACGGATCTGCCGGCGCTCATCTCGCACATTCTCGCCGCGCAGTGCGACGGCGAACGGATACCGGTGCGCGTCTCGGATGAAGTGCTCGCGTGTTTCAGACGGTGCCGTTGGCCCGGCAATCTGCGGCAACTGGCGAACGTCCTGCGCACGGCCGGGATCATGGCCGAAGGTGCAGCGCAGATCGAGATCGAACATCTGCCGGACGATTTCCTGCAGGATTGCAACGATGCGTCGGACGACGCACGGGCGCAGGAGAATGCGAAGGAAGCGGCGTCCGCGACGACGCTGCACATCGCAGACGCAGTTCTCACGCCCCAGCACACGCCGGCTTCGCCCGCCTCGCCAGCCCGGATGGAAGAGTGGCAAGCCACGCTGATCGCGCAAACCCTCTCGCGTCACGGCGGCAACGTCTCCGCTGCGGCGCGCGAACTCGGCCTCGCGCGCAATACGGTCTACCGGTATCTGCGCCGCACGCCGGGTGCATCAATGCAGACACCGGGGCAGCGCAACTAGGCGCAACTTCACGGGCGTTCGCAGTCGGACAGGCGAGTCTGAGGTATCGTGACGGACTGACTCCAATCCCATCCAAGATGGTTGCCGTTTGAAGCAATGTCCGAAACCAAGCCCCCGTTCTCGGTGCGGGTCGAACCGCTCGGCCGCACGTTCGAAGCCCCCGACTCGCTGACCGTGCTCGAAGCCGCCGGCTTCGCCAATCTGCGTTTGCCGCGCTCGTGCCGCAATGGCACGTGCAGGACGTGTATGTGCCGGCTCGTCAGCGGCACGGTTTCGTACACCATCGAATGGCCGGGATTGAGCCGGGAAGAGAAGGCGGAAGGATTGATCCTGCCCTGCGTCGCGGTGGCGCAATCGGATGTAGTGATTGAGGTGCCGGACGCCGTGGAGCTAATCTAGCGGCTTTGGTGTCCCGTTCCCTTCACGCTCTCCGTTCGCACACGCTTGCCCAGACGCAAAATGATGGTGGCAACCGCGCTTTCGACCCGGCAACGCGCCGTCTCGATCAAGAGATCCGGGTTGGCCGGAACCTCGTAAGCGGACGAGACGCCGGTGAATTGCGCGATCTTGCCGAGTCGCGCCTGCGCGTACATGCCCTTCGGATCGCGCTGCGAGCAAAGCTCGGCAGACGCCGAAATGAAAGTTTCCAGAAAGCCAGCGCCGATAATCCCCCGGGCCAACTCGCGCTGCGCGGCGAGCGGCGAAATGGTGGCGACCAGCACGATGTGACCCGTCTGCTGAAACAGCCTGGCGACATGCGCAATGCGGCGAACATTTTCGAGGCGGTCCAGATCTGAAAATCCCAGGTCGGAACACAAGCCCTCTCTAAGCGTATCGCCATCGAGCACCACCACTTTTGTGCCCTGCTCCAGCAACGCGATATTCAGTGCCTGCGCGATAGTAGTCTTACCCGCACCTGGCAGCCCCGTCATCCAGATAACCGATGGTAATTCGGCGCTCGTCAATCCAATGTTGGCGTTCATGAAATCGCATCCAGATTATTTTCGATCTCACTTTAACGTTTGCGCGCCGACTTTCCGTCGCTGGAAAAAAATAATCGCTTTACCGAAAATTTCACCCCGGCATTGGCAAGTGGAGGCGTTGTCCGGCAACGGCGTCCCGAGTGGAAACCGGCTGCGTCCGTTAATTCGCGCGGAATGAACAGTGTGTTGTCATTTCAGCGGATTTTCTAAAACAGGCAACGGACTACACTCACGGCACTCCATCATCGTGAATGCATCATGCTGCTCGCATTTTTTATCTTGTCGCCGCTAGCCATTTGGGCGCTGATCGGGTTCGCGCGCCATATCAACCCGCTCACCGGCCACTTCACCCCCGGCGAGTGGCGCCGCCGCTCACTTGAAACCCTCAAAGTAAGTCGGCCAATGTAAAAGCTGCGCACGAGGCCGACGATTTTTTCAAGCGCTCCGGCTTAGCGACGGCCGTCGATATCAAGGCCGGTCGACTCGGGCGCACCACCTGCCAGAAATGCTTCAAGTCCGAACAGCCACGCGAAACAGAGCGTGACGCGAGCCAGCGAGCCGCCATGCCGTTGTGAATGGGAAGCCTCGGTGTTCGCCTCGGGCGGCGCAAGCGGTAGTACCGTGCGGGATGAGGCGTAGTCGGCAGCGGTGTGGTCAGGGCGCATGGTGATTCTCGTTATGTGCTTCGGGTAGCCTCAACAAGCAAACGGCGTGCCTTCCCACGCGAGCCCCCGCCCAGCCGACGAAATCCGCGCTCCATGCATCAAGGGACAGCCGGCTTCCGCCGTAATCGTCTCATCTGCGCGAACCTAGCGCGCGCTCGATTTTCTGGTCGGTCTTGTACTGGCTCAGCGCATATACCGACCAGATCGCCGCTGGAATCCAGCCAATCAATGTGATTTGTAAAATCAGGCAGATGATGCCGGCGAACGGTCGGCCGATCGTAAAAAACTGGAACCACGGCAGGATGATGGCAAGCAGCAGGCGCATGCAGATTTCCTTATGTTATGACTTTCCGGCTCGCCTTACTCGCAGCGGCGCACCGGACCAATCGACTGGAGCGAAGCGCGGCGCAATGCCGCCTCCGTATTCCGCCCGCTCGAAAAATGACTGAAGCTGGACGCGCCAAGATCGTACCATTCGCGGTTTGCGGACCGGCAGGCTGTGGGTCTGCAGACACACGTGCATTTTTGTTCGCGTAGCGGGCAGAATTTTTTCGTGCGATAAGGGAAACACCTATGGGTAATCCCTATTCCACGGAGCAACAGATGGCCACGCTAGAAGCGTTTCGCGCCGTGCTTGACGATGAAGGCACGCCGGAAATCATCCGCAATCACATCATTGACTCGCTGCAATACACGCTGCGCAACTACGGCCAGGTGTTCACGTCGAAGGAAGTCGAGTGGCTGGCTGTTTGGGACGACGCCCGCATTCCGCTCGCCGCCTCGCGCGAACTGAAGAAACGCATCGCGGAAACCACCCGCTGACACCATCGCCATAGAGAGTCGCCGGCCGGAAGCGCTGGCGTCCTCGCACAACGCATCCGCCCAACCACCCTCTCTCGCCGCCCGCAACAGGGTCCGCGAGAACGCCTGCAATGCCGCTTTCCGGCCCGCCGCTGGTCGTTCGGCATGTTTTGCTATCCAAGCTGGCCCATTTAGTGCATCATATTGGAATAGCTGTATTCGGCACCTGCAGTATCGGCAGCACCAATCGGCATCTCCGCAGTACCCCCGACTGTTCGACCGCCGCCTGTCGGCGATCCCGTCACTCCGGCAGTGCGCAGCATGCATTCGCCGTCGCGAGTTGTGCAGTTTTCATGCGCCTGATGTCCACGCGGCATTAGCGTGTTTCTTCTCCATCCAATCCGCGATTTTGCGCGGCTGCGCTCAAGCCCCCTGCCATCGGGCCTGTGCCACTCTTTTTCCATGGCGGCGCGCCCCAAGGTGCTGCACTGCCGGGCCTGTTGTGCCGGGCGTAACACGCCTGACACGGCAGCCACGTATTACAGGACAAGGACTTCATGAATCAAGTTGTAAAGACCTACAAGGGCTACGAAATTCATCCGCTCGTGTATCCGCGCCGTCCCGCTGACGGCACGATCAGCCGCAATCCGGACGCAGGCTACGACGCCTCGGTGCGCATCTGCCGCGTTGGCGCCAATCCGGCAGCCGACGGCCGGGTGTTCCGCCTGCCGTATCTGTGGCCGTTCGAAGGCACCGGCAAGGCCCGCATCGCTTGCATGGCGCACGCTGAACAATTGATCGACGGCCGCGTAGACGGCCAGTCGGTGGCCGATCTTTGATTGGCAATCGCACAACTGCCCCCATCTACGCAAGGTGCGCCTCGCGCGCCGCGCCGCTCCATCCTCTGCGGGTGCGCCGTGACGGCGCCCGCCCTGCCTCATTACAAGCTTTGCCGTTGAGCAAGGCACCCTTACCCCATCGACCAGGAGTAATACATGGCGAAAGAAGAACTGCTTGAACTTGACGGTATCGTCGACGAAGTACTTCCGGATAGCCGTTACCGCGTGACGCTCGACAACGGTGTCGTGGTTGGCGCTTATGCGTCCGGACGCATGCGCAAGAATCACATTCGTATTCTCGCGGGCGACCGCGTGACGCTCGAACTGTCGGTCTACGACCTGACCAAAGGACGGATCAATTTCCGTCACAAGGACGAACGCGCCTCAGGTGGCGGCGGCGCCCGTAATACGCAGTTCCGTCGTCGCTAATCGTAGTTGAAACGGCGGCACGTTTGCCGTCGTCTTGCGGCCTGGTGTTGATTGCAACCACCCGCTAGCGAAACTTCTCGCGCGCCTTCTCCGGCTTGAATAGTGCCAGAGCGGCGCGCAGCGGAGCCGCATCGCCGCCGAGCTGCTCGCTGGCTTCGATTGCCGCCTCCAGCATCGGCTGACGCATCCGCAGCATCAGCGCCTCATCGACCCGCGAACGTGGCCCAGCCAGCGTGAACACGCCAGCAAGCGGCCGTGCCGCCGAAAGCACCGGCGTCGAAATCCCCGCCGTATCTGCATCCCGCTCTCCCACCGACAGGTAATAGCCGTCGCGGCGGATTCGCTCGAACAGCTCTCCATGACCGCCGTCGAACGCGCTTAGCACGCGTCCGCCTGACCCTTTGTCCATGGGCAAGACGTCGCCCTCGCGCACGTGATCGCGGATCGCATGGGTCGAATCGACGCGATGCAAACACACGCGCAGATCTTTTTGCCGCACGTAGAACGAGACGCTTTCGCCGCTGGCGTCGCGCAGGCGGCGCATCAACGGCAACACCACATCCCCTAGTTGCAGACTGCGCTGATACAGCGCGCCCAGTTGCAGCGTCGCCGGACCGACATAGTAGAGACCGTCGTCCGAGCGCAGCAGCATCCGATGATGCGCAAGCGATGCGATCAACCGCAGGATCGTGCTTTTGTAGAGGCCAGTGCGGGCCGCAAGCTCAGCGAGCGATACGCCTTTATCGTCAGGGCGAAACGCAAACAGGATGGCGAACGCGCGATCGAGCGCGGCGACGCCGTCGGGTGCGTGCGAGGGGCCCGAGGCAGCTTCGGCGTCGGCGGTAGAGGGACCGGAAGCGCCGGAAGATCTGGAAGCGGCCATAGGAAGTGTGCAAGCGGTGAAAAGAGCTGGGAAACGCCGGATTTGACCAGCGTTATGCGTGACAGAACGCCATCTTACCCGCCGCGGCCGGGAGTATTCCACTGCGCCGTCAAGACCGACCCGGTGCTCGAATCAGTGATAAATACGGAGCTGTGATGCGGACCACCAAACGTAACATTGGTGATCGTGCGGCCCGCGCACGATTCGATTTTGGCGATCCCCTCGCCGTGCGGATTCAGCACGAACACCGCGCCAAGCGATGCATGCGCGACAAACAGATTGCCGTCGCGGTCCATCGTCAGGCCGTCGGGGCCGCTCACGCCATAGAACTGCGCAAAACGTCCGACCTTGCTGGTGCTGCCGTCGTCGAGCAGCGGCAGGCGCCACACCGAGTTGTCGCGCGTCATTGCCACAAACAGCACTTTTTCGTCGGGACTTAGCACCAGTCCATTCGGGCTCGGGCCATTCGCAATCAGACAGTCGAGCCGGCCGTCGGGACGCAGCCGGTAGACGCGCCCCGTCGGATCGTGCAAGCCGGTCTGGCCCTGATCGGTAAAGTAGATATCGCCATTGTTCGCGACGATCAGATCGTTCGGCCCTTTGAAACGCTCGCTATTGCGTCGTGCGATCACCGGGCCGACCGTGCCGTTTGCCGGATCGAGTGCGAGGATGCCGTTTTTGTAGTCTGCAATCAGCAGGCGGCCATCGGGATGCCATGTCAGACCGTTCGGCTCGCCATCGTATTCGGCCACCACGCTCCATTCGAGCTTCGGTGAAATCCGCAGGATGCGGCCGTGCGGAATATCGACCAGATACAGATTGCCATGTGGATCGAAGCAAGGGCCTTCGATAAACGAATCCACCATGGCCCCGCCCTTGTTGGCGCGCGACCACTCCGTCACTTCGTGGCGGCGCATCGATGGCGGCATGGCCGTCAGAATCGCGGTTCCAACGATGGGCGGCACGGGAGACCAGTTCATTGCCCCTCCTCTTCCTGCTCGAGATGGCGTGTTGCGGGCCCTGTATAGCGATAGGCCATCTGGCGCGGCATTGGTCCCTTGTTGCGCTCGCCGCGGCCGCGCTGCTCCCACGCATGAGACAGAATGCCGACCGCGCGTGACAGGCAAAAGACGCCGCGCGCCAGTTCGGGGGCGAAGCCGAGCTCGGCGTAAATGACGGCGGTGGCGCCGTCGATATTCATCGGAATCGGCTTCGATTTGCGCTGCTTGAGCAGGTCCTCGATGGCGCGCGCGATGGTCGCGTACTTGCCGGACACGACGCCCTGGGCCGCAGCTTCGTCGACCATGCCAAGCAGGCAGCCCGCGCGGGGATCGACAGGGTGGAAACGGTGTCCGAAACCCGGCAGATACTTGCCGCGCTCCGCGATAAAGGCGTCAATGCATGTCTCGACCGCGACTGCCAGCGTTGCCCCGTCGACCTGCGCCTGTTCGATCGCATGGAAGAGCTCGACGGCTTGTTGCCCTGCGCCGCCGTGCACATCGTCGAGCGTATTCAGCGCTGAGGCCATAGCGCCGTTCAGCGGCAATCCGCAGCTCACCGCCATACGCGAAATCGCAATGGAAGGCGCATGCGGACCGTGATCGACGGACGCCACCAGCGCCGCTTCCAGCAGACGTGCTTCGCCTGCACTCGGCAAATCGCCGCGCAGCATCAGCCAGATCATCTGCGGAAAGCTGATCTGCCCGATCAGCTCCTGAATCGGATAGCCGCGCACCTGGATCGAGCCCGGGTGAATATCGATGATCGAGGTGCTCCAGTAATCGGCAGCGAGCGTGGCGGGGTCGATCGGGGTATGGGTCATATCAGTTGCGTCGGTTAAGTCGGTTATGTCAGCGGTTGATATCTTCGAGTGCGAGGCCTTTCGTGGCGGGTCCCATGATGCCGATCAGCAGCATCACAAACACCATGCAACTGCTGATCATGACGAACACGCCGTTTGCGCCGAAATCGCGCAGAAAGAATGCCACCAGAAAGCCGGAGAAGATCGCGCTCAGGCGGCTCCATGAGTAGACAAAGCCAATCGCCCGCGCACGGATTTCGGTCGGATACAGTTCGGACTGATAGGTCTGGAACGAGTAAGTCATGATGGTCAGCGCGAGGTTCATGCAGAAGCCGAACACGATAAGCCCGATCGACCCGGTCTGATGCGCGAAAGCGAGCCCGAACACCGCTATCGCACCCGATGAGCCGACCAGACTCCACTTACGTTCAACCCTGTCGGCAAAGTAGAAAAACAGCGCCGGCCCGAGCGGTAGCGCAATCGACATCAGGAAGGAGTACTGCAGGCTATGCACGAGATTGATGCCCTTGCTCGTGAGGAGCGAAGGAATCCAGTTGCTGAAGCCGTAAAAGCCGATCACCGAGACCGCGTTGTAGACCGACATCATGATCGTGCGCTTCAGGTACGGCGCTTTCAGGATGTCGCGAAAGCGGCGCTCGACGGTCGGCACGCTATGCGCATGCGGGACCGCCGTCGGCAACGCGCGACCGTACTGACGCTCGACGACGCGCTCGATCTGCTGCGTCACGCGCGCCGCTTCATCGAGGCGGCCGCGCGTCACCAACCAGCGAGGACTTTCGGGAATACCGAGCCGGATAACCCACACGATCGCCGCGCCGACGGCGCTCGCAAGCACGACCCAGCGCCAGCCGTCGAGACCGAATGGCTGTTGCGGAACGAGCCACCACGACATCAACGCGACCACGGGCACCGCGCAGTACGGCACGATTTGTGTGATCGCAAAGGCGCGGCCGCGCAGATTCTTCGGTATCAACTCCGCGACGTAGGTATTGATGGTCACCATCTCGACGCCGAGTCCGATTCCCGCAAGCAGGCGAAACATATTCACGCCGAGGGCACTTTGCTGAAACGCCATCATGAGGCTCGCTGCCGTATAGCCCAGCAATGCCACCACGAAGATACGTCGGCGTCCGAAACGGTCCGCAAGAAAGCCGAGTCCCATGGTTCCAATAAAGAGCCCGAGAAACGTCGACGCCACAAACGCAGCGATACTGTTCATCGCAAAGATCGATGTCGAGGTCTTGACGAACAGGCCACTCACAATCAGCCCCGGCGCGATATAGCCGGTCATAAACAGATCGTAGAACTCGAAGCAGCCGCCGAGCGACAGCAGGAACACAATGGTCCAGATATGTCGCGTGGCAGGCAACCGGTCGAGGCGCGCGACAATGCCGCGTGCCTGGCTCTCCTGATCGACGCCGTGCTCCACGGCATCCGCGAAGGCGCTGCGGGCAACCGTGTCTGATGCTTGTCTCATGAATTTCCCCATTCAGGTCTCTTTGGGACCCGGGCTTAAATGACGCCGTCTTTTCGCAGTTGCGCAATGGCGCTGGCGTCGAAGCCCAGACGCTGCAAATGCGCGTCCGTGTGCTCGGACAAATGCGGCGCGCGCGAGGTGGGCGCGCCGCTCGAAACTTCGCCTTTGGCGTCGATAAAACGAAAGCCCGCGCGCGTCACACGCTGGACGGTCTCGCCGTCCTGTAACTCGTGGACGAAAGAACGTTCGACCAGTTGCGGCTGGCCGATCGCTTCCGGCACGCTCAGCACGAGCCCTGCCGGCACACCAGCCGCGGTCATGCGTTGCTCCCAGTTGCTGGCGGTGTCGACGGCGAGCGCAGCTTCGATCTCGCGCTTTAGCTCGACGCGATATTGCTTGCGTGAATTGCGCTCGTTAAAGCGTTCGTCTTGCGGCAGATCTGGCCGGCCAATCAGTTCGCATAACGCAATAAACTGCTTGTTCTCGTTAGCGGCGATATTCAGCATGCCCTCGCCGCAGACGAAGGTCCCGGACGGTGCGGCCGTGAAGTTTTCATTGCCCATCGGCGTGGGCGTCACACCGGCATTCAGATAGTTGGAGACCACCCAGCCCATGCTGGAGAGTGTCGCCTCTAACATCGAGACGTCGATCACCCTGCCCTCGCCGGTGCGCTGAGCTGCCACCACAGCCGCGCAGATCGCCAGCGCTGCGCTCATGCCTCCGACGGTGTCCGACACCGGGTAACCGACGCGCAACGGTGCGCTTTCGGCATCGCCCGTGACGCTCATTGCGCCCGACATGCCCTGGATGATCTGGTCATAAGCGGGACGATGCGCCAACGGGCCGTCATTGCCGAAACCCGAGATCGCGCAGTAGACGAGCCGCGGGTTCACGTCGAGCAGCGTTTGCGCGCCCACGCCCAGGCGGTCCATTACGCCCGGGCGAAAATTTTCGACCAGCACGTCGGACTCGGCCACGAGCTTGCGCAGGATCTCTTTGCCCGCCTCGTGCTTCAGATTGAGCGTCAGCGACTCCTTGCCGGCATTCACGGCCACGAACGACGCGCCCATATTGCGTGCCGAGGCTTGCGGGTCGGCGCCTAGACGGCGCGCCAGATCGCCGCCGGCGGGATTCTCGATCTTCATGACATCGGCGCCGAGCAGCGCAAGCTGGTAGGTGCAGAACGGTCCCGAGAGGACGTTGGACAGATCCAGCACGCGAATGCCGGAAAGCGGGAGGGAAACCATCACGAGCCTTTTCTGGGTTTCTGGTTGACGTTCTGTCTAATAGAACGACGTTCTATAATTTGATGAAGCGGATTGTGGTCCTCGGGATTGGGAGGTGGGAATAGGGGTTACCCCGGGTTTGTCGAGGTCATCCTAGGCCAGAGACCCCCTGTCTCCCGAGTGTGTAATGCCACGTCCGTGTTTTTGAAAGATCGACCAACAGATTCGCCACGACCATCCGCAAATGCTTATCAGACAAGGCAGTCCCACGAGAGCGATCGACAAACGCGGCGTCGAATCCCCAGCGCCAGTTCTGTGCAGGGCCGCATCGCCCCGCACCACTGGTGTGCATTCACCACCCCTTAAGCTGGCGGTCCGGCGAAAGCATTGAGATCGGCAACGTTCGCCGGTGGTATGAAACCTGCTTAAAGTACTCACCATCCATCGCACCCGCTGCGTGAACCCACAAAGCCTCTCGCCACCCGCCCAAAGCCGCCGCCCCCGCCGACCCATGCTGCGTGTACTGCTCGTAACCGACACCGACAAGCCGATTGGCGATCTGCGCGAAGCCCTCGCGCGGCTCGGCTACGACATGCTGGCCGGCACGGCGGCCTCGCAGGCGCTGCACAGGAGAGTGGAAAACGAACGGCCAGATGTGATCATCATCGACACCGAATCGCCGTCACGCGACACGCTCGAACAGCTGGCAGTGATGAACGCGACCGCACCTCGCCCCGTGCTAATGTTCAGCAACGACACCAACCAGCAACTGATTCGCGACGCCGTGGGCGCCGGCGTCACCGCCTATCTCGTCGAGGGTCTCGCGACGGAAAAACTCGCGCCGATCCTCGAAGTAGCGCTCGCCCGCTTTGCCCAGGAAAGCCAGCTACGCGAACGGCTCGCTCAGGCCGAAAACGAGCTGGCCGAGCGCAAGCTGATCGACCGCGCCAAACGTCTGCTGATGGATCAGCAGAAAATGACCGAACACGCCGCGTATGCAAGCCTGCGCAAGCGTGCCATGGACCAGGGCGTCAAGCTCGTCGAGGTCGCGCGCCAGATCGCCGCGGCCGCTGACTTGCCCAAATAAAGCGTGGCTCATGAACCAACCTGCTCCCATTAGCCAACCCTCCGCACCTATGCAGCTCGAGAAAACGCATCTGCGGCTCGGCTTTGTCTCGCTCGCGGACGCGGCGCCGCTCGTCGCGGCAAAGCTGCTCGAATTCGGGCATGCGCATGGCCTGACCCTGGAGTTATCGCGTCAACCGTCATGGGCCGCGCTGCGCGACAAACTGCTGGCTGGCGAACTGGATGCCGCTCATGCGCTGTACGGTCTCGCGTATGGTGTGCAGCTCGGCCTGGGTGGTCCGCAAACGGATATGGCCGTCCTGATGGTGCTCAACCGTAACGGCCAGGCCATTACGCTTTCGAACCGCCTCGCCGATGCGTTGACCGAATATCAAACGTTGCCGCGGGCATTGGCGACGCTCGGCCGCAAACCGGTGTTTGCGCAGACTTTCCCGACGGGTACGCATGCGATGTGGCTCTACTATTGGCTGGCGTCGCAGGGCGTACATCCGTTGCGCGATATCGAAAGCGTTGTGATTCCGCCGCCTGATATGGTTTCTGCGCTGGCCGAAGACAGGCTTGATGGATTGTGTGTCGGTGAACCGTGGAATGCCGCCGCCGAAGCGCGCGGCATCGGCCGCACAATCGCCTATAGCAGCGAGATCTGGCCCGACCATCCGGAGAAAGTGCTCGCCTGCCGGCGCGATTTTGTGGACCAGCATCCCCATACCGCCAGAGCGCTGGTGCAGACCATGCTCGAAGCGTGCCGCTGGCTCGACGGCGACGGACATCGCAACGAGATTGCGCGCTGGCTGGTGCGGCCGGAGTTTATCGGTATCGATGAACCGTTGATAGCAAAGAGGCTAGCGCGCGATAGTGGATCGATGGCGCGTGGTCGTTTACCGGTGCGGTTTTTCGAAAACGGCACGGTGAACTATCCGCGACCAGATGACGGTGTATGGTTTCTGACCCAATATGAGCGCTGGGGGATGATCGCGCGCCGCGATGACTATCGCGAGATCGCAGTAGCGATTAACCAGACCAAGTTGTATCGCGATGCGGCGAAAAGAATGGGTATTGCGATTCCGGCTGAGAGCGTCTCGCAGCGGCTAATAGATGGCCGCGTGTGGGACGGTAGCGAACCCAGTAGCTATGCAACCGGGTTCGAAATCCATGCCTAACCATTCCCCCCATGAAACAGCGTCAGCTTATTCGACACCGAATTCACCCCAGACACCGTCTTCGCGACCGTTTCAGCCTGAGTAATCTGATCCCCGGTATCGACGCTACCGGACAGCGTCACTGCACCGCTGCGCGCCCGAACATAAACATTCGAGACGTTAAACCCCTGGGCCTTCGATAACGCGCGGCGCACAGCCCGTGCAAGCGCGCGGTCGGCCTTCGAGACAGCTTTTTTGGAGCTCGTCGCCGAACTGGCGTCTGGTGCGGCCATCGCATCACTAGCTTGCGCATAAGCGGCAACGGGCACCGCAATTGCTACTGTTAGACATAACGCGCTCAAGATTCCGACTGTCTTCATGTTCTTCTCCTGTCTTTGCCAATCGTTGACCAGCGTCATTCGTCCGCCGCAACGGCTGACAAATTGCCGATTGAACCGGCATGCGTCGCGCTGACCTAGTTCAATCTAATTCATCGGCTAGCAAAGCGAAAGCGCAAAGCGTTCGACAACCGTTGTTTTTCCAGCGCCATTCTCATTCGCCAGTGGCATGGTCGCTGGAAGCGAGCGCAGTTCCAGCAGCCTGACTCCATCCGCCGCCAAGCGAGCGATACAACGCCACCGCAGCCAACGCATGCTCGCGCTTCGCCTGATTCAGCGAATCGGAATCCTGCAGATACGTCTGCTGCGCCGACAGTACATCGAGGAAGTCCGTCGCGCCGCCTTTGTACAACTGGTTTGCCAGCTTGAGCGACTGGTCCGACGCGCCCAGCGCATCGGTCAGTTTTTGTGTCGAGGCTGTCGTGCTGACCAGATCGCTGCGGGTATCCTCCACTTCCCTGAGCGCCTGCAGCATCGTCTGCTGCAGATTCAGTTGCGATTCACGCATTTTGCTTTCGCTCTGCTGGATGTCCGCCGTGATCCGTCCCGCGTTGAAAATCGGACTGCTGGCGTTCACCGCCGCGCTAAACAGGTTATCGGTCAACGTCGGCAAACCAATGTATGAAGCGGCCAGCAATCCATCGCTCAGATTCAGCTGGAATTTCGGGTAACGCTCCGCTCTCGACACCCCCACTTCCGCCGCGCGCTGCTCGACGGTGGCATAGGCCACCAGCACATCGGGCCGGCGCAGCAATGCTTCGGACGGCAACGTCGTAGGCGCGGCGCCTTCCGGATTGGGGATCGGACCAGGCGTAGCCAGCACCAGCTTGTCCACAGATTCCGGCGTGCGGCCCGAATACACGGCAATCAGGCTCAGTTCATGTTCAATCGTCGATTGAGCACGCGGTATCCGCGCCTGCAGTTCATCCAGTTGATTCTGGGCGCGGGCCACGTCGAGTTGCGTCGACAAGCCGTACTTGAGACGCTCCTGAGTCAATTGCAACGCATGCTGCCGGATTACCTGGTTATCCTGCAGAATCTGCAGTTCAGATTGCGCCCAACGCAGATCGACATAGGCCGATGCGGTGTTGGCCGCGAGCGCGAGCCGCAATGCATCCTCGGCATGCTGTTGCCCGACCAGTTGCGCCTGGGCTGCGAGCAGATCGAGCCGTTCTCCACCGAATACATCGGGCGACCAGTTCAGCGCGAGGCCGGCGCCACCTTCTCGCACATACCCGAGCGGCGGCGGCGTGTTGATGCGGGTGTCCGCAGCGGTAGCGGTAGCGTCGAGTTCCGGCAGCAGCACCGCATGCTTCTGCGTGGTGATCGCTTGCGCCTGCTTGACACGCTCCGCGGCGCCCTGCAGATCCAGGTTGCCGGTCAGCACCGAGTCCACCAGTTCGTCGAGTACCGGGTCGCCGAATTGCGACCACCAGGTCTTTGCGTCGACGGCATCCTTCGGGGCCTCTACGCTCCAGCTAGCCGGTGCGACGGTTTTTACCGTGGCCGGCAGATTCGCGTGAGTGGCCGGCTGAACCGCACACGCGGCCAGCGAAAGACAAGCCAGAATTTCTATCAGAAGCTTTTTCATGATTGGCCTCAATGTGCGTCAGGCGGCGGCGCACTGTTAGAGAAAGGTTTGGAAAACAGCACACTTGCTATCGCAACGATGAAGCACAGCGACAGCACATAGAAGGTGTCCGAGTACGTCAGCACCAAGGCTTCGCGCAACACCAGCGCGTGAAGATTGGCGAGCCCGGACTGGGTCGTATTGAGCACGTCGCCTGCCACAGACGACCAATGCGCGGTTTGCTGGGTCAGTAAAGATTCCACTTCGGGACTGCCAGTCGTGACGCTTTCGTTGAGCCGCAGATAGTGGAAGTTGAGACGGTCGTTAAGCATGGTCGCGCTGACCGCAATGCCGATCGCACCACCCAGGTTACGCATCAGATTGAACAATCCACTGGCTGACTTCAGCCGCGACTGGGGCAGCGATCCGAGTGCCATCGTGACAATCGGCGGCACTGCGAACTGCTGACCGATGCCACGCAAGGCCTGTGGCAATAGCAGTTGCTGCCAGCCCCAATCGTGAGTCAGCGGGACATACAGGTAACAACCGAGGCCGAAGCAGATCAACCCGAACAGCAGCAACAGGCGCATATCGACAAACCGGGCCACCATCGCGTAGACCCCGAGTGCAAGCAACTGGAATACGCCGACCGAAAGCAACGCGATACCAATCTGCAGCGAACTGAAGCCACGGACCTGGCCGAGAAACTCAGGCGTGAGAAACACCGCGACAAAGATCCCGATCCCCGTGATGAACGACAGCAAGCTGCCGATGCCGAAATTCCGCACCACCAGAGCGCGCAGATCGACGATGGGGTCGTCGGTGGTCAGCGCATGGACGAAAAAGAGAAAACCGCAGATCGCCGAAATCCACGTACATGCGATGATGATGTGATCGCCGAACCAGTTCTTGCGCGGGCCTTCTTCCAGCACATACTCGAGGCAGCCGAGAAATCCGCTCATCAGCAGGATTCCCAGGTAATCGCCCTTCTTCAGCAACGACAGATCGGGCTTATCGACATTCACATACTTCGGCACCAACGCGGCCACTGCCACACCCGGCACGACGTTCAGATAGAACAACCAGTGCCACGACCACTGATCGGTGATCCAGCCGCCGATCACCGGGCCGATCGCCGGCGCAAGCGAAGCCAGAGCACCGATCGTGGTGGACGCAACCAGGCGCTGCTTGCCCGGAAACAGCACGAAAGCCGTGGTGAATACCGTCGGGATCATCGCGGCGCCCATGGCGCCCTGCAAACCGCGAAACAGGATCATCGAGTTGATGTCCCAGGCGATGCCACACAGCATGCTGGTAACGGTAAAACCCACCGCAGAAGCAACGAACAGCCAACGTGTCGAAAACACTTTGGAGAGCCAGCCCGACATCGGAATCACGAGAATTTCCGCGATCAGATAAGCCGTCTGGACCCATGACAACTCATCCTGACTCGCGGAAAGCCCGCCGCCGATGTCCCTCAACGAGGACGCGACGATCTGGATATCCAGGGTTGCCATAAAAAATCCCAGACACATGAGCGCGAATGCAAACACACGTTGCCGCATCGGCTGGGACGCCGGATCGAGGAGATGAGCGCTTGTCATGATATTGGCCTTGTCAGCTCAATGAGCGCTCGATGCTTGCGAACCGTCCGCAAGGTGCACTTCGACCGTTGCCGACAGGCCGGGGCGCAACACGTTATCCATGCCGCGCGGCACGTTCAGGCGAATCCGCACCGGCACGCGCTGCACGATCTTGGTGAAGTTGCCGGTTGCGTTTTCGGGCGGCAGCACGCTGAAGGTGGCGCCAGTAGCGGGCGCCAGGCTTTCGACATAGCCGTGCACGGGGATGCTCGATGCGTCGAGCGCGACGTCGGCCTTGTCGCCGATCTGCATCTTCCTGAGCTGGTCTTCCTTGAAGTTCGCGTCGACCCAGAGGTCGGTGGACGGCACCACCGTCAGGAGAGGTGCGCCGATATTGGCTAACATGCCAACCCGCGCGGTGCGGTTGCCGATATAACCGTCCACAGGCGAGCGGATCGTCGTGTATTCGACGTTCAGTTGTGCGACCCGTTGCGCAGCCAGCGCCGTATTGACGCGCGCCTGCGCGTCGGCAATCTGCGCGCCCAGCACATCCAGTTCGCGTTGAGCAGCAAGCACCGCTGCTCCACTGCTTTGCACCGCGGCCTGCGCCTTGGAGAAATCGGCGTCGGCACGCTCGACAATCTGGTTGGACACGGCATCGTCCTTGACCAGTTCGCGATAACGCGTCTGGTCTTCGGCGCTGCGCGTCAGTTCAGCCGAAGAGGCCCGCGCGTCCGCCTGGTGCTGGTTGATCACCGCCGCCTGCAAGACCCGTTTCGCCTGCAGTTCCGATACTGCGGCACGGGCGCTATCCACTTCGGCTGTGGCCTGCGCAAGCTTCGCGTCGTAGTCTCGCGCGTCCAGTCGGATCAGCACCTGATTCGCGCTGACGTGCTGGTTGTCCTGCACGAGGATGTCCGTGACGAAGCCGTTGACCTTCGGCGCCATCACCGTCACGTTGCCGCCGACGTAGGCATCGTCAGTAGATTGCTCGAAGCGCAGGACAAAGAACCAATAGCCCGCCGCCGCAGCTAGCACCACCGCCACGAGACCATAGGCGAGGCGCATCCATGGAATGCGCCTCCCCTTCACAGCTTCCGCAGACGCCGCAGGAACAACAGGAACGGGTGTTGAAGGACTCGACATGATTTCACCTGTGTATATGCACTAAATTGAATGGAAAATTGCCTTTACTGTCTGGGCCAACGGCCCAATCTTTCTTTAAGCCCTCGAAACGTCGCGGGTCAGACGGAACAGTTCGCGTCGGAGCATGGCGGCCTGCTGCGGTCCAAACTTGCGCTCAAACTCGTTCTGAGCGGCCAGCCAATGCACCATCGCTTCATCCAGCCTCGCGTGACCGCATGCGGTCAGCACCAGTTGCAGACGCCGCGCGCCCTGCCCATCCGGTTCATTGGCGATCAGGCCGTTTCGCAGCAAAGGCCTAAGCGCGCGCACCAGCGTGGTTCGATCCATCACCATCGCCTGCGCGAGTTCGAGCATCGTCAGGTTCGCGCCGTCTCGCAGCGCGGTGAGGATGCTGAACTGCGTCGGGGTGACCTCTGCTTCAGACAAATGCCGCTCGTAAAGCTGGGAAATATGGCGGGCGGCTTGCCGGATCGCGAAGCAGTCGTCGTTTTCGGGTGATGTGTGCATGTGCACAGATTAGAGATACGGCCTTGCCGGAGCAATCTCCTGGACGCATCTGATTGTTGTGATTGCGACAAGAATCCGGTCAGCAAGCGGCTTGGGCTGGCTGGGCGCGTCGGCGCCAGGCCGATCGGCCAACGGTCAAATCGTCCGGCCTATGACCTGCTGTTCAGATCCGATGCTGCCTCGACGGCCAACACATCGGCAAAGAACTCCGCCGCGTGTTCGACAAACGCCTTGACCTTGGCCGGCAACAATGTGCGCGTGTTGTACGCGAGCCGCAGATCGACCACGGCGTCGATGAGCTCGAATTCTTCGAGAATGACCACGAGCCGTCCGCTGGACAGCTCAGTCTGGGCCAACGCTGCGGGCAAGACGCCAATTCCAAGCCCTTGCAGCACCATCTCACGATTGAATACCGCATTATTCGAGGCAATGTCGTACCTGAGCGGTACCGACAAATCCTCCGCGCCAAGCCGGAAGGTCAACTGGGGCTTGCGAAACGCCGGCGAGAGCACGATAAACATGTGCTCAGTCAGCTCCGACGGATGCGTTGGTCGCGAATGCTGCTTCAGATAGTCCGGCGCCGCGAGGATGGCGAATGGCATGCGCTCAAGCAAGCGGGTCACGACCGTGTCGGAGTTCAGCATAAACGGCAGCACGAGGCCGAGGTCGAAGCCGTCTGCGACCAGGTCGATGGGCCGCTCCGTGAGCGTCACGTCAAGGCTTACCTTGGGATGCTTGAGCTTGAAGCTGGAGATCAACGGCACCAGCCGGTTCACGGTGGCGGTGGTATGCGCGACGAGGCGCAGCACGCCGCTCGGTTCGCGAGTCTGCGCCGAGGCGTCGGCTTCGAGCGCTTCGAGATCGTCGAGAATCCGCGCGCAACCTTCGTAGAAGTGTTCCGCTGCTTCGGTCAGCGAAACCTGTCGCGTGGTCCGGTTGAACAGACGGCTGCCGAGACGGCGCTCGAGTCCGGAAATGGAACGCGACACGATCGGCGTGGTCAGGCCGAGCATGTCCGCAGCGCGCGTAAAGCTCCTGGATTCGACGACGGCGCGGAAGACTCGCAGACTCTCCAGATAATCCATAAGGCACCTCGTGGTGGGCTCGACGAATAGCAGTTGGCGGCGTGGGTCCGCAGGCCCACGCCGCCAACTTGCTCAAATGAGCGTCAGGAGATTACCGCATAGTTGGGCCCGGCTGGACAAGCCGTGCTCGTCAGCTCAGACCGCCAATTCCAGATCATCCGCAGCCTCAACCGGGGCACTACGCCGGATGGCCGGTTCCGCCGCGACAGTCGGCAGGCAACGCTGTTCAGCGTCTTCCTGACCCGAAAATAGCGGGCATCGGCCAAACAGCTCCGCCACCCAGTCGACGAAAACGCGCACCGTAGGCGACAGATGCCGGTTATGCGGATAGACCGCCGAGATCGGCAGCGGCGACGGTTGCCATTGCGCCAACACCTCGACGAGTTCGCCGGAACGCAGATGAGGCAACGCCATAAAGCGCGGCGCCTGCAGGAGACCCACCCCTTTCAGGCCGCTCGCGACATACGCTTCGGCGTCGTTCACGGCGATGTTGCCGCGCATCTTCACATCGACGGTTTGCCCGTCGACGCCAAAGGTCAGATCTATCACGCGCCCTGTGCGGCCGAGGAAATAGTTCACGGCGACATGGTCCTGCAGATCTTCGATCGTCCGCGGCGTACCGTGTTGTTCGAGATAAAGCGGGCTCGCCACGGTCACCCGCTGAAACACCCCAATACGCCGTGCGACGAGGCTCGAGTCCTGCAGGGTGCCAATGCGGATCACGCAGTCCACGCCCTCCTGAATCAGGTCAACGGGTTTGTCGCCGAAGCCGACCA